>JAFPEE010000153.1 GCA_017389705.1 Prevotella sp. | reverse complement strand
TCTCTTAACATAAGCCCGTCATACAGATCTCACGGATGGCACAGATTATTTTGATGGAGTTGAAAACTCCTTTAGCTACACAGAAAATCTGTGTAATCCGTGAAATCTGTGTGAACTTTTATAACTCTAACCACTAAACTTGAAAGCAATGAAAAAAGAAACTTGGAAACAGATCATTCAGATTTTGATTACCATCCTGACGGCCATCAGCTCGTCCTTGATGGTGCAGAGCTGCATAGGAGGATAGAAAAACCAAAGAAAATGGGCTGGCATTTGGTCAGTCCATTTTTTTTTCGTACTTTCGCAGCCTGTATGATGGAATGGCAAAGACTGATATCGAATAAACGGCTGGGGCAGGAGCACCGCCACGTGGAGCGACACGACGACCGTACGGAGTTCAAGCGCGACTACGACCGCCTTATATTCTCGGCTCCCTTAAGAAGGCTGCAGAACAAGACTCAGGTGTTCCCCCTGCCTGGCAGCGTGTTTGTACACAACCGCCTGACACACTCGTTAGAGGTGGCCAGCGTGGGCATGTCGCTGGGCAACGACGTGTCGAGACGCCTCATCAAGGAGAAACGCCCCGAGCTGCAAGGCACGCTGTTTGAGGAAATCGGGCAGATAGTCTCCACAGCCTGTCTGGCACACGACCTGGGGAACCCGCCCTTCGGACATTCCGGCGAGAAGGCCATCCAGACCTTCTTTACCGAAGGCAACGGCCGTCCGCTGCAGAAGCAGGTATCGCCCGAGTTCTGGGCAGACATCACCCACTTTGAAGGTAATGCCAATGCCTTCCGTCTGCTGACGCACCAGTTCAAGGGTCGCCGTCCCGGTGGCTTCGTGATGACCTATTCCACCATTGCCAGCATCGTAAAATATCCCTTCTCGTCACTGGCTCCCAGCAAGAAGGGCAAGTTCGGATTCTTTATCAGTGAGCAGGAGACCTATCAGCGACTTGCCGATGAAATGGGCATTATTTGCAAGTCGGCCCCGGGCGAGCCGCTGCGCTATGCCCGCCATCCGCTGGTCTATCTGGTAGAGGCCGCTGACGACATCTGCTACGAGATCATGGATCTGGAGGATGCCCACAAGCTGAAGATCCTGTCGTACGAGAAAGTGTCGCGCCTGTTTCTGGACTTCTTCGACGAGACCACACAGCAGCACATCCTGCAGCGCATCGAGGACGAGCAGCTGACGGACGAGAACGAGCAGATAGTCTATTTGCGCGCCTGCGTCATCGGCAAGCTGGAGAACGAGTGCGTCAACGCCTTCGTGTCACACGAGGACGAAATTCTGGCTGGCACCTTTGAAGGGAGTCTGATTGACCATATCAGTCCAATACAACGGGAGGCCTACCAGCGCTGTGCCAAGATTTCGGTCGAACAGATTTACAGGAGCCGCCCCGTATTGGATGTGGAGCTGTCAGGTTACCAGATTATGGCCACGCTGATGCAGAAGATGACAGAGGCCGTGATGAACCCGCGGCGTTTCTACTCGCAACAGCTGATAGGACGCGTGTCGTCGCAGTACGACATTGATGCCGACAACCTGGAAGCCCGTCTGATGGCCGTCATCGACTACATCTCAGGCATGACCGACGTCTATGCACTCGACGTCTACCAGAAAATCAACGGCATCTCCCTGCCCATCGTCTGAAAAAGTAGATCAGCGTAGATCAGCGTAGATCAGGGGACGGTTCTCTGATCTGTTGCTGCTCTTTGAATAATCCCATAACTGATTCCCGTTATTCGGGCCAGTTGTCTGAATCCTGCTCCCTGATTGCATAACTCTTTTATGATTTTGTTTCGTTGCTTCTTCTCTAAGTTTTGTACATCCATTACGTTACCGATGCCATACTGTAATCTCAGTAAATCCCTTATTCCTGCATCTGAGATAGAACGGGGAGGTTTATCGTCCATTTCCAAAATACCTCCATCGCCATCTGTTGGTTCAAGAACAAAATCCCAAAGTTCCTCCCAGGGAATCCGTCGCAACACAACATCCGTGTCACATAGCCTATCCGTAACCACTTTTCTTTTCTCGAACTCATGCCAACTGCTCCAAGAGTACTCGCCTACGTTAACGGATAAACCGGCATGAACAGGGTTCTGATGAATGTAGCGCAACAGTGTCTTGAAATAGCTGATATCGTCCACGGGCTCACTACGGAAACGGTCTTGAAACAGATGACCATTACGCTGGTATTTCTTATTGAAATGGTATGCATACGATACAGTGATGCGTTTCACTATCTCACCTATTACTGCCGTCTTTTCCTGGATAAGAAGATGCACATGGTTAGGCATCAGGCAGTATGCATAGAAATGGCATAAAGACGGTATCCTGTAGCCACGTTCATCATAGCATTCCACCAACTGACGGAGGCTTTTTAGAAACTGCATATAGTCTTCATTGTCCTCAAAGATGTCTTGGCGGTTAATACCACGCAGCATTACGTGATAGATACCTGTTCCGCTTGTCTTTCGTGCTCGTCTGGGCATATTAATTGTTTTAAGTTGCCCCAAAGGTACATAATTACTGTTATATGTCAGCATACTCCGTAAACCTTTAATGTTTTATAACAGATCAGAGAACCGTCCCCTGGTCTAGAGGCTTAAATAATTCACCACAGAACAATTCAATATTCATCCGATTCACTAAATGAGAATATACAATTGGCGAAAACACCTTGTCCATTTGCTCGCCTAACAATACGATTTCGTCGTATTTCGTACTTTGATTTATGAAGTCAACATCCAATGCTCCACCTAAAACTATCTTCATATCTTCATAACAATATAACTTAATAAACTAACAAATATTGCAGATCAGAGAACCGTCCCCTGGTCTACGCGGTAATAAAGGGCACGGCATTGTCTGGGGCGGTCTGACACTTGGTAGTAGTAGTCAACAGTCCAACTGAGCAGTGAGTCAGCGGGAACAGGCTGATAGCGCTTATAGGCTGTCTGGGCCGTCAACAGAAGATAATGGGCCTGGCTGGGTTCATCGCCATGCTCCATGACATCGGAAATGGTCTGCAACAGAGCATGGGCTGAGTCTGCATCCTGCTCCACCATGGCGTCGGCTTCAGACAAGACACGGTTATACACTGACTGCCGGCTGCAGCCTGCCGCCAGTACCAGAATCATCAGAAGATATACAACCTGTCTTTGCATAATGCTTTTACCTACAAAGGTAGGGCAAACCGAGTAAAGTGCAAAATAAATTAAGATTTATTTTCATTTGTAACACCTAACATTATAGCACAAAAAATTTGGACAGGTGAAGAAATATCACTACTTTTGCACGCGAAACAAAAAGGATGACATCAATGATAGCTATTAACAGGCGAATGACTTGGCTGCTGCTCGTGGTGCTACTGGCAACGACGGGCAGGGCACAGGAGTTTGAATATCAGGGACTCTGGTATCGACAGCTGTCGGAGACGACGGCAGAGGTGGCTGTCCAGCAGAACCATCAGTGGACGCTGGAGGGTGACATCGTGATACCACGATATGTGGAGGATGAAGGCAAGCAGCTACAGGTGACTGGTATAGGCAACAACGCGTTCATGTATACCAAAATCGCTTCATTCACCCTTGACAGGGTGGTGGATTTTGGCGTTGGCGTCTTTTCCGGTTGCCGGCAGCTGAAGCGTGTGTCGCTGCCCGAAGGCATGACGACACTGCCCGACAACACGTTCTACGGCTGTCGGCAGTTGACCGATATTCAGCTGCCGTCCACGCTGACGCAGGTTGACTTGGCTGCTTTCGCCGACTGTCAGGCACTGACGTCGATAGACATCCCTGCGGGGGTGACCGTCGTCGGTGCATCTGCCTTCTACCACTGTTTCTCGCTGGAGCACGTCACGATGGGTGACCAGGTGAAGGTGTGGGATGACTATTGTTTCTATGAGTGCTCGTCGCTGAAGGATATCCATATTCCCCAGCAGCTGGAGCAGGTGGGGATGAACTGTTTCGCAAACTGCACCTCGCTGAAACGGCTGGACTTTCCCGCCACGATGACAAAGATTGGCATGGGGGCATTCCAGGGTTGTACGGCCTTGCAAGAGGTGACCTTCGGCGACGGCGTGGAGTCAATTCCTGACAACTGCTTCTCTGACTGTGTCAGCCTGAAGACTTTCCGCATGCCATCGGCCGTGAAGTCGGTCAAGTTCAGGGCCTTTACGGGCTGCGGCATAGAGAGCATCACACTGCCCGAGGGTATTCAGTCGATAGAGTCGGCGGCCTTCAACTGCCCGCATCTGGGTGAGGTTGTGCTGAAGAATCCGAAGATGCCTATCGAATGGCCTAACGGCGTCAGCTCGGATGCTTTTTCGAAGCCGGTGCAGTTTTTCGCTACCCTTCACGTGCCCGAGGGATGCAGGGCATACTATCGTGCACAGGCCGTCTGGCAGAACTTTGAGTACATGGTGGAGGACAACGTCTCAGGCAAGGAGTACTGCGAGCTGAAGATCATGGCAACGGGCATCAGCACCGTCAAGCTGAATGATGAAGTGGTGAATGCCTTGCTACAGCCGACATGGGTGGAGATAGAGAAGGGCCAGCCGCTGAAGCTGACGGTGCTGTTGGACGAAGGAAGTACGGTGCATGGCGCTACGCGCTATGTGGCCTCTGTCCGTGTGAACGGTGAGGAGAGACTGCCACTGATGGAGGTTGACGACAAGCAGTATGAGCTTACGCTGGATGCCGTCAGCGAAGACTTGGACATCGTGGTCGACATTCCATGGCGCAGCTATGCCGTCACGATATCCCAGGGCTCTGGAGGCAGCATCTATGTCATCCCTGCTTCCAAGACCCGGATGGACGTCAAGGTAACTGCGGCAGACGGTAGCCAGATAGAAAAGATAGAGGACTACTCAAGCTTCTGGAAGACTGCTGAGCCGCGTGAGCACGACGGCAGGACGGGCCAGATGCAGTTCAGCGCCACTACAGCCGATGACCATACGCTAACCATAAAGTATCAAAAGCAGTAAGAGGATGAAGACGAACATCATACTGGCAGCTCTGCTGCTGACAACACTTTGTGCCCAAGGGGCAGACGTGAAAGAAGGTATCTACGAATACGACGTCATCTCACCGACAGCCGTCAAGCTGACGAAGGTCAGCCTGGCACTGGACAAAGACACGGTGAAACTGGTGGTTCCACAGACCGTCATGCTACAGCACCGCGAGCTGACCGTAACGACCATAGGACAAAGGGCGTTTGAAAGCCTGGCGGCAGACAGCATCATACTGCCTTCCTCCATAACGACTATTGAGGGTTGGGCATTTCAGAACAGTCGGAAGCTGACCTATGTGAATCTGCCTGCTGCACTGGAGGAGATACCTGCAGGGTGCTTTGCGGGTTGCACGAAACTGAGCAAGATAGTCATGCCCGAGGCGTTTACCAAAGTCGGCAACTCGGCCTTCTCCGGATGTGACATGACAGAACTGGTGTTTCCTGCGACGCTGCGGGAAGTCGGGACGGAGGCTTTCAGACAGTGCAAGAGCCTGGAGCGCGTAGTCTTCAACGGACCGCTGGACAAGATATGGTACGATGCCTTTGTGTGGTGTAGCAAGCTGAAGGAGGTGGTCTTCAAGGGAGCCGTCAAGAGCCTGAACGGCTTTGCAGGCTGTAGCAGCCTGGAGTCGGTGGTGCTGACCGAGGGACTGCAGGTCATAGAGAGCGGGGTGTTCAGAAACTGCACGGCGCTGAAGGAGATGACGATTCCGCAGTCGGTCCGCGAGATAGGACAGTCAGTGTTTGCGGGGTGTACCAGTCTGAAAGAGATGGAACTGCCTGCCGCCATGCCTGCCATGCAGATGGAGCTGTTTCAGAACTGCACTGCCCTGGAGCGGCTGACCATCGGCGAAGGTGTCACGAGCATCGCAGGCAGCACGTTTGACGGGTGTACCGCACTCAGACATCTCGTCGTGCGTTGCCAGCAGCCGCCAACATACAACAGCAGCGCATTCACCCAGGAGGTGCTCGATATGTTTGAACAGGCTCAGCTCGAGGTTCCGACGGGGTGTAAGAATATCTATGCCACGGCGGCCTTTTGGAAGAACTTCAAGCATGTGACCGAACGGGACATGGGCACTTGTTATCGGAATATGCTGCTCAACGTCGGCGAGGGCGGTGCCGTGGCGTACGGACAGTGGACCGTCGGACCGGAAGGCGGCTGTGTGCTGGTGCCTTATGGTGAGGAGGCTACGTTTTCCCTCGTGCCCGACGAAGACCATGCCCCAGACCTTATCGAGGTGCGCTACCCCTATCACGGATACCATGACTATACGCGGCAGGTTGCAGACAACCGCTTTACCATCGGAGCCATGCCTGAGAATGGTGAGTTGTATGTGCGCTTTACCGATGCACTGGTGGATGTCGACATCCTTCAAACGGAACTGGGTGTCGTCACGCTGTCGGTGGCCAAAAACCACAGTCTGCGCTATCAGGTGCTGCCTGACGAGGGATGGCGGGTGAACAGCCTGACCTTCAACGGCAAGGACATTACCGAACAGATACAGCATGGCACCTATATCGACACGCCGTTGCTGCGCGAAAAGAGCACCATACGCATAGCCTACGAACAGATAGGGACTGGCGTACAGACGCTTGCCGACAGACAGGTGGTCGTTCTGGGAGATGACGACGGACTCGTGGTAGACCATCTTTCTGCGGGACAGGCCGTCTCAGTCTATAGCCTTGACGGCAGACTGATTCGCTCTATGGCGGCAACGAACACCAGACAGCGGATTCCGCTCACTTCCGGACAGGTCTACATTGTCAAAGTCGGACGGAAAACCATCAAGATCAGGTTGTAAACACACTTTCTTCTCCGTTATTCCCAACGGACGGTGAGGCGGTGGAGCATGGTAGTGCTCTCGCCACCGGAGGAACCCGTATGCTGGATGTGGATGCCACCATAGGGGTTAGGAGTCACGTCAGCCTGCAGGTCGACGACCTTAGGCAGCGTTGAGTCGGCAGGCTGAGGGGTCGCCGTTTCTACGTGTGCGGTGAGTGATTTCCCGTTGAAATCGATAAAAATGGAGCAATTAGTGCGATAGCAAGTGGACGATACCGGCTCGCTGATGGGCGTCACCGTGCCGTGGTTGTAACGTACCAGAAGGAAGTCGACCGCCTTAGCGTGCTTGGTGGTGCGGATGATGCGCAGGCCGTAGCCCGTCAGCGTCTGCGTATCGAACTTCAGACAGACATCCATATACTGTCCTGTCGCCGAGCCGAAGCCCTGACCGGCCGTCTTCGTGGGGTCCACCTGGAGCACCAGATGCATGTCGCCATAGCTTTTCTGCAAGGGCGTAAACATCAGGCGTGCACCGCGCTGAGCCTGTAAAAGTCCCATTCCAACGGCACCGTTGAAGCCCTCGCCGTATTCCCACATAGGCTTCTGAGGGTCGAAGGTCCAGGGATATACCGCCGTGTCAGCAGGCTTGTAGCCGTCCACCGTCCAATAGCCGGGCAACAGTTGCGGCTGCCAGTCGCAACAGAAATCATGGAAATCGGTAGACAGCGATACGAGGGGTGCGAGACGGGTGTCCACCGTGATGGCCGCACTGACGGGTTCGCCATAGTCGCTACGCTGGTGCTTGCGCTGGATGACGGCACTCAGCTGCCGGCCCTCGTCGGCCTCCGTCAGCCGGTAGGTACGTTCCGGAGCACCACCGTGCGTGGTGGACACGGGAATGCCATTGCGGTACCACGTCACCCGCGACTCGTCGCGACGACCCTTCAGGTCCAGCTCATAGCTCAGAAGCAGCTGGTCGCCCTGTCGGACGAGCCGGGGTTTCTGCAGCCAGGAAGGAGGGGGCAGCAGGGAAGGTTTGACGACGACATGACAGGCAGCCTCACGGCCATCCTCCGTCGCGGCTATGATGCAGAAATCGACGGTTTCATCGGTATTGTTGGCTGGAATGACGGTCACCTCGCCACCCTTCCCACCACGGAGGCTGACATAGGGCTCGAAACCCTTCTCTACCCGCCAGTGGCAGGCGTCAGAGGCTGTCAGCAGCAGGGTGTCGCTGCCCGTCAGGAGCGTAGCCTCGTGTCGGCTGATGTCCAAAAAGGGAGGCTGTTGCAGCGAGGCGCCCAGCATGGCGGGCTGCAGGGTGTTCTGGGGCTGGCGGCTGCCGATGACGTAAGGCCGCCCGTTGAGCGTGAAGCCACGCTGATAGCAGCGCAGCCAGGGCTGCGGATAGGCTGTCCATCCTATATAGACGCTGTCAGAGGGTGCGTGGTAGCGGCAGTCAACGACGGTGACCGGTCCGCCCTGCTTGGCAAAGTACAGCTCACGGTTGTCGCCCTTGGCGTAGAAGTCACAGTCGATGAACAAGGCTCCGGCACCATAGGTGCTCCAAAAGGGCTTCTGTCCGTAGAAGTCGAAGTCGCAATGGCGGTAGACCGCCGTTCCGTTCAGTGCATCGTCCGTACACTCGAAGTGGCAGTCATCGTAATAGGAGTGGCGGGCGCCATTCAGCGGGTTGAGGTTCAGGCGGCTGACGAAGCGCACCTTGCGGGCTATGAGGGTGTCGCCATGCACATAGCCGACATGGGCCTGCGTGATGGCCTCGTTGCGTTTTGGCCGGTTTAACCGGGGATTTTTAGGGTACACCAGGTCTACGTTACAGTAGTTGCCCATGGTGAGGTTCTCCACCTGCAACGCCGTCACCCAGAAGTCGAACATGGTGAAGTTGCCCACGGCGCCCTGCGTCTGTCCGCGCTGTGACGCCAGCACGACATCCCGGGGGTCTTCGCCCAAGCCCACCAGACGCAGGTGGGGGCAGCGGACGACCAGCCCGAAAGGCTCGCGTCCGTCCTTGCCGACCTTGACGGTCGTGTCGTCGGGGTCGTCAATCCAGTAGACGCCCGGGCGGATGTAGACCGTCACGCCGTCGGTGAAATGGGTACTGGCCTCCTGGAAGGTCCGGTAGGTATAAGGGGTATCGGCAGCAGCCTCTGCATCGACCAACAGATGGAGGCTGTCAAGACGCTGGGAATAAGCCCATAAGGGCATCAGCATCCCTAACAACAAAAGTTTTCGCATGGAGAGCGTAGGGTTTTAGTCTTTGTCTTTGTAGAATATCTTGTTTGCTCCAGAGGTGATCTTCAGCTCATCGCGGTGGGCGCTGATGAACGAGTCGATATGGCGCTTGCGCTTGCTTTCAAAGATTTCATCGATAGCTATCAGGATTCCCGTCTCCTCGACATCGCCAAAGCCATAGTTGATGGCCGTACCGAACAGCTTCATGGTTGGCGAGAGGCTCATATAGGCATTGACCAGGGGAGGGATGTTGTAGCCGAGATTGCGTATCTCACGGTTCAGGATGATGTAGTCTTCCTTGAACGAGTTGCCGCAGAAAAGACGTTCCAGCTCGCGGATGTCAGTCTCCAATTCCAGCGGTTTCATCGGGATTATCAGGTTCTCCTTGTCGTCGAAATGCTTCTTCAGGAAGTAGAGTATCATGTCGCGTCCCTTGCGGATGTAGGAGGGGTACATGGTCATCTTGCCAAAATAGTATTTGACATTGGGGCGTATGACCGTCAGTGCACCCAGGCCGTCCCACAGGTTGTCGAGGGCGAAGAGGCTCTTGGCACCCATGCGCGACGACTGGTAGGGCAACGACACGAAGGAGCGTCCCAGCTCTACGGTCCAGGGAGCATAGTCGCGAATGAACTTCTCCGAGAACCTGAACATGTGGCTGGTGGCCAGGATGGGCTGTCCGCTGGCGTCGTACTGCCAGTCGGTGCCTAACAGATAGCGGTACCCGCCGATAATCTCCTCCTCGTCAGGATTCCAGACGATGAGTTGCTTGTAGCAGTTCTCGCAAGTGTCGAACTCGTCGATGTCGGCCTCCTTACCTGTTCCGCCACCTGCCTCACGAAAGGCTATCTCGCGCAGACGCCCTACCTCGCGCATCACGTTGGGCGCATTGTGCGCCGTGATGACGTAAACCTTGTTGTTGCTCTTGTTGGTCATTCGCAACTGCTTGTCAGGGGTCAACTCGCTCTTGAGGATTTCCTTGCTGATGGGAGGGATGATTGGTTGTTCCATTTGCTATTGAAAAGTCGTTTGTTCGGAGTTATAGGGAATACACTTTGTCCTGCACGAATTGTGCCCATTCCAACGGGGAACGGCTCTTGTCGAAGGTCTGCCAGGGAATAGGCTTGCCTATCTTCACCTCGAAGGTCTTGCCCACGTTCTTGTACATCTCGTCGACGAGGAACAGCATGGCCAGGTTGAAGGGCAGGAAACGGTCGGAGAAGTTTGCCAGCCGATAGAAGCGGTTGGAATTGCAGCCGCTGAAGTGGATGGGCACCACATCGCGCTGGTACTGCACGCTCTTGGTGATGAACGTCTTCGACCAGGGTATGTCGCGGATGCTTCCGTCCTTCTGCTTGCGCGAACAGATGCCGGCAGGGTACATCAGCATGTGGTTGTCGCTCTCGAATCCCGCCTTGACCATGGCAGGGAAGTTACGGCTCTGGTGCCCCGTCTTGTTGATGGGAATGCAGAGAGGAGCCAGTCCGGGCAGGTTCATGAGCAGGTCGTTGACCAGGTAGCGGAAGCGCGAGTCATAGTGCCGCCCGATGATGGCACCCAGCGCCACGCCGTCCTCCCCACCGAGAGGATGGTTGGAGACAAAGGTATAGAGCCGTCCGTCCTGAGGGTCAGGCAGGTTCTCACGTCCTTTCACCACCAGTGTCATCTCCAGATAGCGCACACACTCCTCCAGCCAGTCGGTACCTGTCTTGTCACGCGACTCCCACAGGAACTTGTTGACCTGATCCTGGTGTGCTATGCGCTTGAGCCAGCTGACCAGGAAGCCAGGAACCCATTTGGCCTTGGCGCCCATCTTGCTGCGCAGAATGCTGTCAATATCGATTGTTTTCTCTGATAATTGTGCCATAATTCTCTCACATTCACACTAACAATCTGCAAAGGTAATGAAAACTTCCAAAACGAGATGCACTTTTTCGAAAAAAATGTGCAAAAAGACATTTTTATAAAATATTCACTAAAAAAAGTGGAGAAAAGTGGGGGATTGTGGGGAGAAATGATTACCTTTGCACCCAAACTACAAAAATATAAGAAGTACACATGCGCTTTTTAGGCAACATAGAGGCGAAGATAGACGCGAAGGGACGCGCTTTCCTGCCAGCGACATTCCGCAAGGTTCTGCAAGCTGGGGGTGAGGAGCGTCTGGTGTTGCGCAAGGATGTGTTCCAGCCCTGCCTGGTGCTGTACCCCGAAAGCGTATGGAACGAGCAGATGGATCTGATGCGCTCACGACTGAGCCGCTGGAACAAGCAGCAGCAGGCCGTGTTCCGCAAGTTCGTCTCAGAGGTAGAGTTGCTGACCCTCGACGGCAACGGCCGTTTCCTCATTCCCAAGCGTTACCAGCACATGGCAGAGATTGAGCAGGACATCAAATTCACCGGCATGGGTGACACCATTGAGATATGGAGCGTCCGGCAAGCAGAGGAGCAGCAGATGGCTACCGAGGATTTCGGTCAGGCCCTTGAAGAACTGATGGGAGGAGACGCCTTATGATAACCACTGCTGACTCCTATCATGTCCCCGTATTACTGCAGGAAAGCGTCGACGGGCTGGCCATCCAGCCTGACGGCATCTATGTGGACGTAACCTTTGGCGGTGGGGGACACTCGAAGGAGATTCTGTCACGGCTGGGCAAGAAAGGCCACCTCTACAGCTTTGACCAGGATGCCGACGCAGAAAAGAACATCGTCGACGACGATCGGTTCACCTTCGTCAGGAGCAACTTCAGATACCTGACGCACTGGATGCGCTATTACGGCGTGGAGCACATCCACGGACTGTTAGGCGACCTGGGCGTGTCGAGTCATCATTTCGACGACGAAACCCGTGGGTTCTCATTCCGTTTCGACGCCCCTTTGGATATGCGTATGAACAAACGGGCCGGACAGACTGCCGCCGACGTGCTGAACAACTACGCTGAGGAACAGTTGGCCGACATCTTCTACCTCTACGGAGAGCTGAAGAATGCCCGCCGACTGGCAAAGGCCGTCTGCGACTACCGCAAGGAGAAGGCCCTGCAGACCACCGCCGACCTGGGTGCCGTCATAGAGCCGCTGATGCGCTCTGAGCGTGAGAAGAAGGACATGGCCCGTGTCTATCAGGCCCTGCGCATAGAGGTAAACCACGAGATGGACGCCCTGCGCGACATGCTGAAGGGAGCCACGGAGCTGCTCTGCGAGGGCGGTCGGCTGAGCATCATCACCTACCACTCGCTGGAAGACCGCATCGTAAAGAACGTGATGAAGGCCGGCAATGCCGAAGGGCGCATAGAGCAGGATTTCTACGGCAGGGTGTCATCGCCCTTCCGTCTGGTAGGCAAGGTGATCACTCCCAGTGACGAAGAGCAGCAGCGCAACCCACGCAGCCGTAGCGCCAAGCTCAGAATAGCAGAAAAGATATAGCCACATGGAAGAAGAAGAGAAGATAGAGCAAAAGGAAGACAAGGCACAGGAGCATGAGGAGAGGCTAAAAGAGACGCTCCAAAAAATCAAACAAACTGCCAGTGAGGAGGACCCCCGTCCTTCAAGCCAGCTGGGACTGCGTACCATTTTGGGCGGTGACCTGCTCACCACAGAGATTGTGCGCTCACAGATATGGCTGTTTGTGCTGATTGTGCTTTTTGCCATCGTCTATGTGGCCTTCCGCTACCAGTGCCAGCAGGACATGATTACCATTGACCAGCTAGAGCTGAAGCTAAAGGACGCCAAGTTCAAGGCCCTCTCCTCGTCGAGTACACTGACGGAGAAATGCCGTGAGAGCCATGTCTTGGAAATATTGAAACAAAACAAGGACTCGCTGCTGCACCAGGCAGACCAGCCGCCCTATATCATACAAGTACCTGAGGAATAGAGCAGAATGAGCAAGTTCGACAACGAAAAGGTTATGCCGCGTTACATGGCTATCGCCATCGTCATGACGCTCATAGGAATTGCCGTCATTGGCAAGGCCCTCTATATCATGACTGCCAAGAAGCAATACTGGACTGAGGTGGCCGACCGCCTGAAGCGTGACTCCGTCAGCGTCAAGCCCAACCGAGGCAATATTCTGAGCTGTGACGGTCAGCTGATGGCGACCTCCATACCCGAATACAAGATCTTCATGGACTATCAGGCCTCAGCCTTCGAGAACGACTCACTATGGCTGGACAAGATAGACTCCATCAGCGAGGGGCTGAACAGGATCTTCCCCCAACGGTCAGCAGCGGAATTCAAGCAGCACCTGGAGGAGGGCCGCCACAAGGAGAACAAGAACGGAAGTATCGGAGCACGTCACTGGGCCATCTGGCCGCGACGCATCGACTACAACACCTACATGGAGGTACGCCAGCTGCCTTTCCTGAACATGCCCAAGTACAAGAGCGGTTTCCACGAAGAGGTATTCAACGCCCGCCGCCGTCCTTTTACCAGTCTGGCACTGCGTACCATAGGCGGACTGTATGGTGCCAAGGACTCGGCCTACTACGGTCTGGAGCTCTCGTATGACTCCATCCTGCGCGGCACTCCCGGTATCACAGGCCGACGCAAGATTCTGAACAAGTACATGAACATTCCCGTCACCATGCCTATTGACGGTTGTGACATCGTGACCACCATCGACGTCAACATGCAAGACTTGGCTGAGCGCGCCTTGCTGGACGAGCTGAAGCTGGTGAACGGCGAGATGGGCGTAGCCATCCTGATGGAGGTGGAGACGGGCGACGTGAAGGCTATCGTCAATATGATGAAGAACTCAGAGGGTCGCTATATAGAGGCTGTCAACTCTGCTATCAGTTACCGTTGCGAGCCCGGTTCCGTGTTTAAGGTGGCGTCGTTCCTGGTAGCCCTTGACGACGAGGTCATCCCCAACGACACCAGCTTCATCATCCATACGGGCAGTGGTGTCATGGAGATGCACGGTCGTCCGATGAAAGACCATAACTGGCGCCGCGGCGGTTATGGCGACATCAATGTGGCACGCGCTCTGGAGGTCAGCTCTAACATTGGCGTCAGCTATGTCATTGACAAGTTCTACGGCAGCGACCCCACCCGCTACGTCAAAGGCCTCTACCGTGTGGGTATCCACGAAGACCTGAAGCTGCCGCTGGTAGGTTATCATCCGCCCTACATCCGTATGCCGGACACGAAGACCACCGACCGTTCGAGATATTGGAGTAAGACCACGCTGCCCTGGATGTCGATAGGCTACGAAACGCAGATAGCTCCCATCAATACCGTCTCCTTCTACAATGCCATCGCCAACAACGGTAAGATGATGCAGCCACGTTTTGTGAAGCAGCTGGTCAAGAACGGCGAGGTCATCAGGGAGTTTGAGCCTGTGGTGCTGAAAAAGCAGATAGCCAAGCCCAAGGCCATCAAGACCATGCAGACCATTCTGGAGCATGTCGTCAGTCAGGGCCTGGGTCGCAAGGCCGGCTCGCCACTCTTCAAGGTGGCAGGCAAGACCGGTACGGCACAGGTGGCCGACCAATACGGTGGCTACCACTCGGGCATCACCCGCTACTGGCTTTCGTTTGCAGGCTATTTCCCCGCAGACAATCCCCTTTACACCTGTATTGTCTGTATCAAGAAGTCAGGACTCCCCGCCTCTGGTGGTGGCATGAGCGGTGTCGTATTCCACCATATTGCCGAGGGTGTCATGGCGCGCCATCTGAAGATGAGCGTGGACGACGCACACGACGAGAACTCGGTAGCTATTCCCGAGGTCAAGAACGGCAATGCCAAGGCTGCCAACCTCGTGCTGGACAAGCTGGATATTGACAAACGCGCACCGAAGGAAGAGCAATACCGTCCTCACATCACACCCAACGTGACGGGCATGGGTGCCAAGGATGCTGTCTATCTGCTGGAGACCCGTGGCCTGAAGGTCAAGCTGCATGGCCGCGGCAAGGTGAAGAGCCAGAGCTATCCTGCCGGCAGGGAAATCGTGAAGGGCAGCGAATGCGTGCTCATCTTGGAGTAAAAAACTAATAAATAATATAATAAGGTATATATGAAACTGAGCGAACTGCTGAAATATGTGAATCCCATCAGCGTCATCGGCAACATCGATGCTGACATTACAGGCGTGAACATCGACTCACGCAAGATTGGGAAAGGACACCTGTTTGTGGCTATCAAGGGCACTCAAACCGATGGCCATCGTTTTATTTCTAAGGCCTTGGAGCTGGGAGCTGCCGCTGTGCTGTGCGAAGACCTGCCTGAGGAGCGTCAGGAAGGTGTGACCTATGTGCAGGTGGCATCGACAGAGGCTGCCGTAGGTCCTGTCGCTACCGTTTTCTATGGAGAGCCGTCGCACCACCTGAAGCTGGTAGGTGTGACCGGCACCAACGGTAAGACCACCATTGCCACCTTATTATATAATATGTTCCGAAAGTTCGGTCACAAGTGCGGTCTGCTGAGCACGGTATGCAACTATATTGAGGACGAGGCCATCCCTGCCGACCATACGACCCCCGACCCCATAGAGCTGAACCACCTGCTGAACCGCATGGTGGAAGCAGGCTGCGAATACGCCTTTATGGAGTGCTCCAGCCATGCCATTGCGCAGAAGCGCATAGGCGGGCTGAAATTCGCCGGAGGCCTGTTTACGAACCTGACACGCGACCACCTGGACTACCACAAGACCTTCGAGAACTATCGCGACGCCAAGAAGGCCTTCTTCGACGGTCTGCCCAAGGACGCCTTTGCCATTACCAATGCTGACGACAAGAACGGCAGCGTCATGGTGCAGAACACGAAGGCAAAGGTCAAGACCTACTCTACCCGCTCGATGGCAGACTTCCGTGCCCGCATCATAGAATGTCACTTTGAGGGCATGTACCTGGAGATTGACGGTCGCGAGGTTGGTGTACAGTTCATTGGCAAGTTCAATGTGTCGAACCTGCTGGCAGTATACGGGGCCGCAGTCATGTTAGGCAAGAGACCCGAGGACATTCTCGTCGTGCTCAGCACGCTGAAGAGTGTGGCAGGTCGCTTGGAGCCTATCCGCTCACAAGAGGGAGTCACCGCCATCGTCGACTATGCCCATACCCCTGACGCTCTGGAGAACGTGCTCAACGCCATCCACGAGGTGCTTGACGGCAAGGGTGGACAAGTCATTACAGTGTGTGGCGCCGGTGGCAACCGCGACAAGGGTAAGCGTCCGCTGATGGCCCAGGAGGCTGTCAAGCAGAGCGACCGCGTCATCATTACCAGCGACAACCCCCGCTTTGAGGAACCTCAAGACATCATCAACGACATGCTGGCCGGTCTCGACCAGAAGCAGATGAAGAAGGTCATCAGCATCGCTGACCGCAAAGAAGCCATCAAGACGGCCACCATGCTGGCCCAGAAAGGCGACGTCATCCTCATAGCCGGCAAGGGTCATGAGGACTATCAGGAAATCAAGGGTGTGAAGCACCACTTCGACGACCGTGAAGTAGTACGTGAAATCTTTAACTGTTAAAAGCCCATGCTATACTACATCTTCCGTTTCCTAGAGCAGTACGACATCCCAGGAGCTCATATCTGGTCGTATATCTCATTCCGCTCGCTGCTGGCACTCATCCTGTCGCTGTTGATCTCCGCCTGGTTTGGTGAATACTTCATCAAGTGGATGAAGCGACGCAACATCTCAGAGACTGCCCGCGACCCCAGCATCGACCCGTTCGGTGTGGAGAAGAAGGGAGTACCCACCATGGGCGGCATTATCATCATTGTCAGCATCCTGATACCCGTCCTGCTATTAGGACGCATGCGTAACATCTACCTGCTGCTGATGATTGTCACCACCGTCTGGCTGGGTTTCCTGGGCTTCATGGACGACTACATCAAGATTTTCCGCAAGAACAAGGAGGGTCTGAAAGGCATTTATAAGATTGTCGGCCAGGTGTCTATCGGTTTCATCGTAGGTCTGACGCTGTGGCTCAGCCCTGACGCTGTAGTACGTGAGAATGTCTCTGTAGCCAGGCAGAACCAGGAGGTTGTCGTCAAGCACAAGCCCGAGGCCGTCAAGTCGCTGCAGACCACCATCCCCTTCATCAAGAACAACAACCTGAACTACTCCAGCGTCATGGAGTTTCTGGGAGACTACAAGGTGGCTGGAGGCTGGATACTGTTTGTCATCATGACCATCTTCGTGGTCACTGCCGTCTCCAACGGTGCGAATCTGAACGACGGCATGGACGGCATGTGCGCGGGTAATTCGGCCATCATTGGCGTGGCGCTGTTGATCTTTGCCTACATCTCGTCGCATATTGTCTATGCGGCCTACTTCGACATCATGTATATTCCCGGCTCTCAGGAGCTGGTGGTATTCCTCAGCGCCTTCATCGGTGCCATGATAGGTTTCCTCTGGTACAACGCCTTCCCTGCCCAGGTCTTTATGGGCGACACAGGCTCGCTGACCATCGGAGGCATTATCGGTGTCTGCGCTGTCATCATCCACAAGGAGCTGATGCTGCCCATTCTCTGCGGCATCTTCTTCATAGAGAGCCTCAGCGTCATCATACAGACCCAGTGGTTTAAGATTCAGAAGCGCAAGGGCAAGCGTGTTCGCGTGTTCCGTGCCACACCTATCCATGACACCTTCCGCAAGCTGGACTCGCAACTCGACCAGACCAGCACCTATCTTCTCAAGAGCTGGCCCCACCGTCCGTTCCACGAGTCGAAGATTACCATCCGTTTCTGGATTACCTCCATCATATTGGCAGCAATAACGATTATCACCCTGAAGATTAGATAAAACGATGAAAAGAATAGTTATATTAGGAGCAGGAGAAAGCGGTGCAGGAGCTGCTGTCCTGGCCAAGAAGCAAGGTTTCGATGTCTTCGTCAGCGACATGTCGAAAATCAACGGCAAGTACAAAAAGCTGATGGACGACCACCAGATAGTATGGGAAGAGGGCCGGCATACGGAGTCGAAGATTCTCAATGCTGACGAGATCATCAAAAGTCCCGGCATTCCCGATACAGCGCCCATGATTGTAAAGATCAAGGAGGAAGGCATCCACATCATCAGCGAGATAGAGTTCGCCGGACGATATACGGACTCGAAGATGATCTGCATCACTGGGTCGAACGGCAAGACCACCACGACCAGCCTTATTTACCACATCTTCAAGGCTGCGGGCTACGATGCCGGACTGGCAGGCAACATAGGCAACTCGCTGGCCCTGCAGGTGGCTGAAGACCCACACGAATACTACATCATTGAGCTGAGCTCCTTCCAGCTTGACAATATGTATGACTTCCGTGCCAATATCGCCGTACTGCTCAACATCACGCCTGACCATCTGGACCGCTATGAGTTCAAGATGCAGAACTACGTGGACTCCAAGATGCGCATCATCCAAAACCAGACGCCGCAGGATGCCTTTATCTATTGGAACGACGATCCCATCATCAAGGCAGAGCTGGAAAAGTACCACATAGAGTCTATCCAATATCCCTTTTCTGAGTTGAAAGAGAAAGGCTCTATCGGCTACATTGAAGAGGGACAATACAAGATAGAGCAGCCTGAGCCCTTCAACATGGAACAGGAGTCGTTGAGCCTGACCGGCAAACACAACATCTACAACTCGCTGGCTGCCGGTATTGCCTCGAATATTGCCGGCATCAAGAAGGAAGTCATCCGCAAGTCGCTGAGCGACTTCCCTGGCGTGGAGCACCGTCTGGAGAAGGTGTGTACCGTACGTGGCGTACAATATATCAACGACTCGAAGGCCACCAATGTCGATGCCTGCTGGTATGCCCTGGAGTCGATGAAGGCCAAGACCATCCTCATCATCGGTGGCAAGGATAAGGGCAACGACTATGGTCCAATCATCCCGCTGGTCAAGGAGAAATGTGCGGGACTGGTCTATCTGGGTGCTGACAACCAGAAGCTGCACGACAACTTCGACGCTCTGGGCATTCCCGTTCGCGACACCCATTCCATGAAAGAGTGCATTGAGGCCTGCTACGAAATGGCAGAACCGGGCATGACGGTGCTGCTCAGTCCCTGCTGTGCCTCTTTTGACCTCTTCAAGAACATGGAGGACCGCGGTGAACAGTTTAAGGAACTAGCAAGGAATCTATAAATGAACAAGAGAATAGGCAGAATCTTCAAAGGCGACAAGGTCATCTGGATGGTGTTCTTCTTTCTCTGCATGATCAGTATCGTAGAAGTCTTCTCGGCTTCCAGCGGACTGACGTACAAGAGCCAGAACTACATCGGCCCTATCGTCTACCATGCTGCCACCATTGCCTTTGGTGCCGTTGTCGCTGTGGTAACGCTGAACGTGCCGTGTCGTTATTTTAAGTTGATGACACCGTTCCTGATACTGGTCAGCGCCTTTACCCTGCTATGGGTGCTGATAGGCGGACAGACCATCAATGGCGCCAATCGAGTCATCTCGCTGTTTGGCTTTACCTTCCAGCCATCAGAGATTGCCAAGGGAACCATCGTGCTGGTGGTAGCCCAGATTCTCAGTGCCATGCAGCATGAGAATGGGGCCGACAAAAAGGCTTTCAAGTGGATACTATGGTTTACCATTCCTACCTGTGTACTCATAGGACTGGAGAATCTGTCGACGGCAGCATTGCTCTTCGCCGTGGTCATTCTGATGATGTTCATCGGACTGGTTCCTATGCGCCAGTTAGCCAAGCTGGTGGGCATACTGGCTGTTTTGGTTATCTTTGCCGTCTCCATGATTATGATTGTAGGTCACGACACGACTCAGGAAGACAAGGATATTACGAAGACTGAACAAATCAGCGAACCCAAGAAGAAAAATAAGTTGGAGAAGTTGCTCCACCGTGCCGACACCTGGAAAGGACGTATCCTCAACTTCGGTAAGGGTGACGTGTTGCCTCAGGACTATGACCTCGACAAGGACGCGCAGGTGGCTCATGCCAATATCGCCATCGTGTCGAGTGGGATTATCGGCAAGGGACCAGGTCAAAGCACAGAGCGCGACTTCCTGGCACAGGCTTTCTCTGACTTCATCTATGCCATCATCATCGAGGAGCTAGGCATTCTCGGCGCCGGCTTTGTGGTGTTCCTATACATCATCCTCCTCTATCGCTGCGCCCGCATTGCCAGCCGATGCGAGAACAACTTCCCTGCATTCCTCGCCATGGGATTGGGCTTGCTGCTCGTGGTACAGGCCGCTTTCAATATGATGGTAGCCGTAGGACTGGCTCCAGTCACTGGTCAACCGTTGCCACTCATCTCAAAAGGTGGCACGTCGACCATCATCAACTGCGCCTACATCGGCGCCATTCTGAGCGTCAGCCGGTCAGCAAAAGTAAAGAAAGAAAAAGAAATAACGCCAAACATGGCTTAGATTCATCAAAAATTAGTAATTTTGCAAAGTTAAAATAAAGAGAAGAATCTATGAGTGAGGTATTAAGAGTCATTATCAGCGGTGGTGGTACGGGAGGCCATATCTTCCCAGCCGTCTCGATAGCCAATGCCATCAGGGATATCCAGTCCGATGCCGAGATTCTGTTTGTGGGTGCACTGGGTCGTATGGAGATGCAGCGCGTCCCTGCCGCTGGCTACGAGATCAAAGGTCTGCCCATCCAGGGTTTCGACCGCAAAAACCTGCTGAAGAACATCAAGGTGCTCTATAAGATATGGAAGAGCCAGCGCATGGCCAAGAACATCATCAAGGACTTCCGTCCGCATGTTGCTGTCGGCGTGGGTGGCTATGCCAGCGGTCCTACGCTGAACATGGCTGCTGCCAAGGGCATTCCCTGCCTCATCCAGGAACAAAACTCGTATGCCGGTGTAACCAATAAGCTGTTGGCCAAGAAAGCTGCCAAGATATGTGTGGCTTACGAGGGCATGGAACGCTTCTTCCCTGCTAACAAGATTCTGCTCACAGGCAATCCTGTGCGTCAGCAATTACTGGAGACCACCATCTCCAAGGCTGATGCCCTGCGTTCCTTCGGTCTAACCCCTGAGCGGAAAACCATCCTCATGGTAGGAGGCAGTCTTGGTGCCCGCACACTCAACGAGAGCGTCATGAGCCACCTCGACCTCATCCGTCAGAGCGATGTACAGTTCATTTGGCAGACAGGCAAATACTACCATGCCCAAATCATGGAGAAACTCGAGAAGGTGGGCAAGCCTGAGAACCTGACCGTTACTGACTTTATCAGCGACATGGGTGCTGCCTACAAGGCCGCCGACATCGTCGTCAGCCGTGCCGGAGCAGGTTCTATCAGCGAGTTCTGCCTGCTGGGCAAGCCTGTCATTCTGGTACCCAGCCCTAATGTGGCTGAGGATCACCAGACCAAGAACGCGCTGGCACTGGTCAACAAGCAGGCAGCCCTCTATGTAAAGGATTCCGAGGCTCCCCAGCTGCTCATGCCACTGGCCATTGATACGGTCAAGGACGACGCGAAGCTCCACAGCCTCAGCGAGAACATTCTAAAGATGGCCCTGCCCGCATCGGCAGAGATCATTGCCAAAGAAGTTATCAAATTAGCACATCATGGAAATTAAGGATATCAAAGCAGTCTATTTCGTAGGAGCAGGAGGCATCGGCATGAGTGCCATTGCCCGCTACTTCATCAATAAGGGCCTCGTCGTAGCTGGCTACGACAAGACACCGAGCACGCTTACACGGCAGTTGGAAAAAGAGGGCATGGTCATTCACTATGAGGAGAATGTCGACGAGATTCCCTATGCCTGTCAGCAACCGGAGTCATGTCTCGTCATCTACACGCCAGCTATTCCCAACGACCATCAGGAACTGCAATACTTCCGCCATGGAGGCTTTGAAATCCAAAAGCGCGCACAGGTGTTGGGCACGCTGACACGTCAGCACAAGGGACTCTGCGTTGCCGGTACCCATGGAAAGACTACCACGTCGACCATGTGTGCCCACATCATGCACCAAAGCCACCTGGACTGCAACGCCTTCCTGGGAGGCATCTCGCAGAACTACGGCACCAACTATATTCTCTCCGACTCCGACTACGTGGTCATCGAGGCTGACGAGTTCGACCGCTCGTTCCACTGGCTCTCGCCATATATGACGGTAATCACTTCCACCGACCCTGACCACCTGGACATCTACGGCACCAAGGAGGCCTATCTGGAGAGCTTCCGCCACTATACCGAACTCATCCAACCAGAAGGTGCCCTCATCGTCCATCGTGACCTGGAGATGATGGAAAACCTGCCGGCTGGCGTACGCCGCTATGACTACGGCTTGACGGAAGGCGACTTCCATGCAGAGAACATCCGCATTGAGAACGGCGAGATTACGTTCGACTTCATCTCTCCCTTGGAGAGTGTGAAGAACATACAGCTGGGACAACCTGTTCCCATCAACATCGAGAACGGCATTGCCGCTATGGCTATGGCACAGCTGGCTGGCTGCACGGCAGAGGAACTGTTCATCGGCATGAAGACCTACAAGGGCGTGGAGCGACGCTTCGACTTCAAGATCAAGAACGACCGTCTGGTATTCCTCAGCGACTATGCCCACCATCCTAAGGAGATCTACCAGAGTGCGCGCAGCATTCGGGAGCTGTATAAGCATCGCCATATCACGGCCATGTTCCAGCCGCATCTCTACACCCGCACCCGCGACTTCTATGCAGACTTCGCTGATGCGCTGAGCTTGCTCGATGAGGTCATCCTTACGGAAATCTATCCTGCCCGCGAAGAGCCCATCGAGGGTGTGACATCGCAGCTCATCTACGATCGTCTGCGTCCTGACATGGAGAAGCAGATGATCCGTAAGGACGAAGTCATCGACCTTGTCAAGAGCCGTACGTTCGATGTGCTCATCGTTCTCGGTGCCGGCGACCTGGACAACATGGTGCCGCAGATGACCCAGATACTCAACAGCAAACTGTCAAAACAATAAATAACTATCGTGAGCATCGACTGGAAGAAATCAGCTATTGTCTTGATAGACATCGCCATTGCAGTCTATCTTGTACTGGCCATCACGGCATTCAACCGCCCTGATGAGCTGTACAACGTATGCTCCGAAGTGAAGATTGACATCCAAGAAGGGGCCGTCAAGGGTTTCTTAAACCCCGACGAAATCAAGGCCCAGCTACAACATGCCCATCTCTACCCTCTTGGCGACCCAATGGAACAGGTCAACTCGCGCAAGATAGAAGAGAAGCTGCTACAAAACCCGTTTGTGGAGTCGGCACAGTGCTACAAGACGCAGTCTGGACGTGTACACATCACGCTATCCCAGCGTCTTCCCGTCATTCGCGTCAAGGCCGACAATGGCGACGACTACTATGTTGACACCTATGGTAACATCATGCCCAACACGCAGTATGTCAGCGACCTGGTCATCGCTACGGGACAGATTTCGCGACCCTATGCTCAAAAGGTCCTGAGTCGTGTGGGCAACTTCCTCATCCGCAACAAGTTGTGGTTCTGTCAGGCCGAACAGATCAACGTGCTGGACGATGGCACCATTGAGATGATACCTCGTGTAGGCGAGCACATCGTCTACCTCGGACAGCCCACTGGGCTCAGCCGCAAGTTCTCACGACTGGAGAAATTCTATAAATACGGACTCCCGAAGGCCGGCTGGAATAAGTATTCCTACATCAGCGTGGAGTTCGACAACCAGATTATCTGTAAAAAGAGAAATCGCAAGTTATAAACGTCAAATCGTAAATACAATATAAAGATGCCAAAGGAATTTATCGTAGCAATCGAACTGGGATCATCCAAGATGACCGGTATCGCAGGTAAGAAGAACCTCGACGGTAGCATCCAGGTGTTGGCCTGTGTCAAGGAAGACGCTTCTGCATGTATCCGTAAGGGTGTGGTTTACAACATCGACAAGACTGCTCAGTGCCTGACCAACATCGTCAGCCGTCTTGAGAAACAGCTCAAGACAGGCATTACACAGGTGTACGTAGGTGTGGGCGGACAGTCTATTCGCTCTATTCGCAATCTCATTTCCAAAGACCTGCCTGGCGAGACGCTGGTCACGCAGGAGATGGTGATTGAACTGATGGATGCCAACCGCAACATGAAATACCCCGACCAGGAGATTCTCGACGCTGCGGTACAGGAGTATAAGGTCGACTCACAATTCCAGCTCGACCCCGTAGGCATTCAGTGCTCACGCATTGAGGGCAACTTCCTGAACATCCTCCAGCGTCGTACGTTCAACAAAAATCTGAACAAGTGCTTCGAGACGGCCAACATTAACATTGCAGAGCTGTATCTCGCTCCCCTGGCTTTGGCCGACAGCGTACTCACGGAGGCCGAGAAACGCTCAGGATGTGCCCTTGTCGACCTAGGTGCTGACACGACCACCGTCAGCGTCTATTCGAAGAACATCCTGCGTCATCTGGCCGTCATCCCCCTGGGCTCGAACAACATCACCAAGGACATTGCCTCGCTGCAGATGGAGGAGAGTGATGCAGAGAAGATGAAGCTCAAGTATGCCTCAGCCTTCACTGACAATAACGACATCGACAACAACATGAAATACTCTATCGACCAGGACCGTCAGGTAGAGGTTCGTAAGTTCATCGAGATTGTCGAGGGTCGTCTGGAGGAGATTATTGCCAATGTCTGGTGTCAGGTGCCCGAAGACTACTGTGACAAGTTGCTGGGAGGCATCATCCTCACGGGTGGCGGTTCGAACATCAAGAACATAGAGAAGGCCTTCCAGAACTATACCCACATCGACAAAATCCGTATTGCCAAGTTCGTCACGCAGACCATCAACTCCACCATTGCCGACATCAATGCGCACGACGGCAGGATGAATACGGTGCTCGGTCTGCTGGCCAAGGGCGACATCAACTGCGCCGGTAGCGAGATTAACCCTAACGGTGACCTCTTCAGCAACCAGCGTCCACAACAGCAAGAGACTCCCGAACAGCGTCGTGCCCGTCAGGCTACAGAGATACCCGCTGGTGTCATTCGAACGGCAGATGAGATTCGACGTGCTGAGGAGGAGGCTCAGCGCAAGAAGGAGGAAGAGGAGCGCATCGCTCGCGAGAAGGCTGAGGAGGAAGCCCGCGAGGAAGCCCGCATCAGAAAAGAGAACAGCTTCTGGAACAAGGCTTTCAAGGGGTTGAAGGAGTTTGGTAAGAAAATGGTTGAAGAAGAAGAATAGGAGGATAAGGATATGATAGATAACAATGTATTGCTCGATTTTGGCGAGCCCGAGAAAGAGAATAGCATCATCAAGGTGATTGGTGTTGGAGGTGGTGGCGGTAACGCTGTTAACCACATGTATCGCGAGGGAATCCACGATGTGACCTTCGTACTTTGTAACACAGACAATCAGGCCCTCAACGACTCCCCCGTCCCTGTCCATCTGCAGTTGGGCAAGGAAGGACTCGGTGCCGGCAACAAGCCTGAAAAAGCACGTGCTGCTGCTGAGGAGAGCCTTGACGACATCAAGAACATGCTCAACGACGGCACCCGAATGGCCTTCATCACAGCAGGCATGGGTGGCGGTACGGGCACTGGTGCTGCTCCTGTGGTGGCCCGTGTCTCCAAGGAGATGGGTATTCTCACGGTTGGTATCGTCACCATTCCTTTCCGCTTTGAGGGCGACCGCAAGATAGACCAGGCCCTCGATGGCGTGGAAGAGATGAACAAGCATGTCGACGCCCTCCTTGTCATCAACAACGAGCGCCTGCGCGAGATTTATCCTGAACTCACCGTGCTCGATGCCTTTGCCAAGGCCGACGACACCCTCTCAGTAGCAGCCAGGTCCATAGCAGAGATTATTACCGTCCACGGACTCATTAACCTTGACTTCAATGACGTCAAGACTGTACTCAAGGACGGAGGCGTAGCCATCATGTCGACAGGCTA
Source organism: Prevotella sp. (assembly GCA_017389705.1). Classification (GTDB taxonomy): domain Bacteria; phylum Bacteroidota; class Bacteroidia; order Bacteroidales; family Bacteroidaceae; genus Prevotella. The sequence goes on along the minus strand of JAFPEE010000153.1, from coordinate 24,811 downwards.
TGGCGAGGGAGAAGGACGTGTACGCAAGGCCATTGACGACGCCCTCAACTCACCCCTGCTCAACGAGAACGACGTCTTCAACTCCAAGAAGATCCTGCTCAGCATCTCCTTTGCAGGCTCTAAGGACGGCAAGGACTCGCTCATGATGGAAGAGATGAACGACGTGAACGACTTCATGGCTAAGTTCGGCAACGACTTCGAAATCAAGTGGGGACTCGCTGTCGACCCAGAGCTCGGCAAGAAGGTCAAGGTCACCATTCTGGCTACAGGTTTCGGCATCGACCAGGTAGATGGTATGGCCAGCCACCGTCAGCGTCTCAACACCCAGGAAGAGGCCACACGCATGGCCAAGCGCCAGGAAGAGGAGGCTGCCAAGGAAGACCGTCGCAACCGCTACTATGGCAGCGATGGCGCCAGCAAGCGCTACAAGCGTCGCCCACACATCTACCTGTTCCGCTCTGAGGACCTCGACAACGACGATGTCATCTCTGCTGTAGAGCAGACGCCCACCTATAAGCGTACCCGTGAGATACTGGACAGCATCTACTCGCAGGCCAGCGGTGAAGAGCCCCAGCAGAAGAATGGCGACACCGCACCCGCCGAACCCGTTCAGGGAACCATCAAGTTTGCCTGAAACAACACTCTACATACCGATTAGAGCTCTAATCGGTATGTAGAAAAATTATTCTTATCTTAATTATGCAGAATAAGGGCAGATTGGGGGCTGACAACAACCTGTGAGCCTTGGATGGTGCCCAGGCCTTCTTCGTTGATGACTCCATCGCAGCACACCTCGGTATAGCAACCCTTGGGAATGCGGATTGTCTCTGACTTACGTGAGGCGTTCAGAATAACAATAATATTACGCCAGTCGTCGCGTCCGGCATAGTCCTTTAGTCGGAAAGCCACTACCTGACGAGGTGCGTCGAGGAATTCCAAATGTCTACGCACGAGGTCGGCAGAGCCCAACCTGAAGGCAGGATGATGTTGTCGCAGAGCTATGAGGTTCTTGTAGTACTCAAAGACTTGCGGGTAGCGTTTTAAGTTGTCCCAGTCAAGATGATTAATGCTGTCAGGCGACTCAAACGAGTTGTGTACGCCTTTCTTGTTGCGCATCAACTCCTCCCCACTCAGCATGAAGGGCACACCCTGCGAGGTAAAGACAGCTGTTTGTGCCAAGAGGTCAAGACGAATGAGCTCATCCTTTTCGATGCCAGGGATACTGGCACGCAGACGATCTACGAGGCACATATCGTCATGACAGGACACATAGCTAATCATCTGTGTTGGATCCAAGGCCCAAGGCTTAATAGAGTAATTCACCTTCTTCATGTCAACCTGTGGATGACTAATAGCACCCACGATGCCATATTTCAAACTTTCTTCACAGTCTTTGACACCAGCCAGGAAACCACCCTTCGTATCGTCGCTGAACGGACCACGCAGGGCATCGCGAATCTCGTCAGAGAACGCTGCTATGCGAGGCATCTGCGGGATGTTGGCTTTCATGCCCAGTTGGTCGTTAGACAGGGCACAGGCTCCAGCACTCCATCCCTCACCATAGATAAAGACAGAAGGGTCTATCTCGTCGACAGCCTTGCGAATGGCATTCATAGTCCCTATGTCGTGCACACCCATCAGGTCGAAGCGGAAACCGTCAATGTGGTACTCGTCAATCCAGTACTTCACGCTCTCTATCATGAACTGGCGCATCATAGGCTTCTCAGAGGCAGTCTCGTTGCCACAACCAGAGCCGTTAGAGTACTTACCATCGGCAGTTTTACGATAATAGTAGTCCGGATAAGTACGCTGGAAGTTGGAGTGCTCGATGTCGTAGGTATGGTTATACACCACGTCGAGGATGACGCGAATACCTGCCTTGTGCAAAGCCTGCACCATCTGCTTGAACTCACGGATACGTGTGGCAGGCTGATAAGGGTCTGTAGAGTAGCCACCCTCGGGAACATTGTAGTTTACAGGATCGTAACCCCAGTTGTATTTATTATCCTGCAGGCGCGTCTCGTCAACAGAACCGTAGTCGTACGATGGCAGGATATGAACAGCATTGATACCCAATGTCTTTAGATGGTCGATAGCCCACGGCTCCGTCAGTGCCAGGAACTTACCTGGGTGCTGTACATCCTTGCGGGCAATAGAGAAGTCGCGGTTGTGCATCTCATAGATGACCAAGTCGGCAGGTGTCTTGGTGACAGGCTTCTGGTCGCAACACCAATGGGCAGGATTGGTCTCGTCCATGCTAATGACGGCACCACGCTTTCCATTGACACCAACTGCTTTGGCAAAGACGCCAGGACATTCGCCACGTCCCATGTCAAAGGTATAGAAACGACCTTTCTGGTCGCCATTCACCTCTGCACGCCATCGTCCTTCCCGATATTGCATCTTGATGGTTTTCAAGGCTTTACCACCCATGCCATCCTTGTAGATGCGCACCTTTACTGTCTTGGCCTCTGCCGGGGCGAACAGACTGAAGGTAGTCTTCTCAGGGGTGTAGACCATTTCGTTAAACTGCTGTGCCATCGCTCTCGTCGCTGTTAGGACAGTCATCAGTACTGTCAGTAAGATTGTCTTCATAATTGGTATGATTTAATTGAGTAATGTATTTCCAAAGTTGTCGGTAGAAGGGATGTCTTGTCAGCGTCTGCCTGTCGCCCAAAATGATAACCTTCATACGAGCTCGAGTGATAGCCACATTCATACGTCGGAGATCACGCAGAAAGCCAATTTGTCCTTCGTCGTTTGAGCGTACCAGCGAGATGACAATAACGTCACGTTCCTGTCCCTGGAAACCGTCAACAGTATTGACGCTGATGAGCCTACGGAAAGGCTTGAAGTACTCGCGCTTCATCAACATGCGTCGCAATAGCTGCACCTGGGCACGATAGGGCGAGATGATGCCCACATCAATACGCTCGTCCAACAGGCGCTGCCTGCCGATTTTAGAGAAATAGTTTTGCAAGACGTGTAGTGTCAGCATGGCCTCGTTCGTGTTGATACGGCCAAAGCTCTCGCCCACAAACTCCTCCTTAAAGGAGAGCTCAGAGTCTTCAGAGTTCTCAGAAAATTCTGAGGTGTCAATCCATGTCATGGGCGTATCGAGGTCTAGTATGCCTCGGAAACGCACCTCCGGGGCACTCTCTACCTGTCCATTGTAGAAATAATTGCTGGAGAAGCGCATGATGTCGTCGTTCATACGGTATTGTATCTTCAGCAAGGTGACTGTCTCTGGATGTGTTTCCACAATGCGCTCCATCAGTGTCTTTCCAAGACCTGCCTTTAGGGCTGCTATGCTCTTCACCGTGGGGGGCAGCTGACAATGGTCGCCTGCCAGCACTACCCGAGAGACGCGACGCAAGGGTATCCAGCAGGCAGCCTCCAAGGCCTGTGCTGCCTCGTCAATGAATAAAGTAGCGTATTTCTGACCACCCAGCAGACGGTTGGCAGCACCCACCAGCGTAGAGGCTATGACACGTGCCTCGCCAAAGAGTTCGCTGTTGATACGTATCTCCAACTCCGTTGCACGGCTCTTCAGGCTCTCCAGATTCTGATGGTATTTTTCGTCCCCTCGCTTTCGATGGCTGCGCAGGTCGCGAATGGCCTTTCTTAAAGCCCACAGTTGGGGATAGTCGGGATGACCCTCAAAACGACGCTCATAAGTAAACGACAGCATCTTATCGTTGACACGCGTGGGATTACCTATCCTTAATACGTTGATACCTCGGTCTACCAGCTTCTCACTGATCCAATCGACGGCCATATTACTTTGGGCACACACCAGCACCTGACTTTCGCGCATCAACGTCTCACGTATAGCCTCTACCAGTGTCGTCGTCTTACCCGTACCTGGAGGTCCGTGCACGATTGCAACATCCTTGGCTCGCAGCACCTCGTTGACAGCCTGTTCCTGAGTCCTATTCAAATAGGGGAAGTGCATGGGCTGGAAAGTAAACGTCTCAGGCTTCACATTTTTATTATAAAAGAGGTCGCGCAAATAGCCCATACGTCCCTTGCCACGAATAGCACGGTCCAAAGCCTCCATCATCAGGCGATAGCTGGTCTCGTCGAACGATAGCTGCACACCCACATTCTCTGTTCCTTGCAAGTCGATGAGAGGGGCATTGTCAGGCACAGTAACCACCATGCGATCGCCATCGACATAGCTCACTACCCCAGCAAAACGGAAATAGCGTATAGTCGGCGCTTTCGTATCGCTTGCATTGTCATGGGCAAAAAACATCACAGGCCTGCCAAATTCGAAGTTGTGCTCAATGTCATTGTCCGTAGTGCGGTATACCTCTACTGCCAACTGGTTCAGCGAGTTATAATAGCTCTTGCCCACACGTAACGGCCACCAGGCATCACCTCGCTTGACCTTTCGTCCTATGCCGATACTCTCGGTCTGTTGACGATAGGCCTCCTTCTCCGTCTCGTATTCCAACTGCAATAATAACCGCTGTTGCTGGAGCATCTGTATGGCGTTTGCGTTATTTCCCATAGCTACGATGCTGCGAAGTTACGAAAAAACAAGCAAAAAGCAAAGGAAAAGGAATAAAAACAAGTGTAAATTTGGTTATTCCCTCACTTAATTGTATCTTTGCACACCATTATGGCCATCCTTTATACACATAAAGAGGAGCTGTGGAACTCGTGGAGCCACGCAGGAGGCATCGTCATCGGTGTCGTCTTTGGCGTGATATTCCTGGTAATGGCCTTTCAGGGCGAAAATCCATGGGCGCGACTGGGTGTTTGCCTCTACCTGTTTGGCATGCTGGGCTCGTACATCGCCTCAACAGTCTATCACGCCCTACCCCTACGCTCAAAATGGAGACAACATTTCCGTAAATGGGACCATGCTGCCATCTATTGGCACATAGCGGGCTCCTACTCTCCTCTGACGCTGGTAGCGCTACGCACACAAGGCTATTGGGGCTGGAGCCTGTTCACCTTCGTATGGCTTTGCGCCATAGCGGGAACCATTGTAAGCTTTGTCCGACTGAAAGAGCACTCCAATCTGGAAACCTTTTGTTTCATAGGTATGGGGCTGAGCGTGCTGGTGGCCTTCAAGCCACTCATCGACTCCGTATCGACAGCAGCAGTCATCTGGATTATCGCTGAGGGCGTATGTTATATCACTGGCGCACTGTTCTACTCGCTACACCGCAAGCGATACATGCACTCCGTATTCCACTTCTTCGTGCTTGCAGGCAGTATTTGTCATATCGTTGCCGTATGGGACGTACTGATAGAATATCTTTAATAATTCATAATTCACAATTCATAATTCACAATTGTTTTGGTGATTTGAGCATATTTCTGTAATTTTGCACGCAAAATTTGCATATTTTAGTAAGATTATGGCTTATACACGTTTGACTGCTGCAGAGGCTGCAGCACTGATTAAGAATGGCGATCACATCGCTATGAGTGGCTTTACACCTGCTGGTGTGGCCAAGGCAACAACGAAGGAACTGGCCAAGCTGGCTGTAGCTGAGCACGAGGCTGGCCGCGAATTTAAGGTGGCTATCTTCACGGGTGCCTCTACAGGACAGTCGACTGATGGTGACCTGGCTAATGCTCAGGCTATCCTTTATCGTGCCCCCTACACGACGAACCCTGACTTCCGTAAGCATGTGAACATGGGTGAGATTCCCTACAACGACCTGCACCTGAGCCACATGGCACAGGAGCTGCGCTATGGTTTCTATGGTGATGTAGACTGGGCTATCCTCGAGGTCTGCGACATCGAAGAGGTAGGCAACGACTATCATGTATACTTGACGGCTGCCGGTGGTATCAGTCCGACGGCTGCCCGTCTGGCTAAGAAGGTGATCCTGGAGCTGAACTCATTCCACAACCCGAATGCGAAGTTCATCCACGACGTTTACGAGCCGCTGGATCCTCCTTACCGCAAGGCTATTCCCATCGAGCACGTAGGCGACCGCATTGGTACACCATACGTATCGATTCCTAAGGAGAAGGTAGTGGGTGTCGTAGAGTGTAACATTCCTGACGAGGCTCGTGCCTTCAAGGACTCAGACCCCGTAACGGATAAGATTGGTTTCCTGACGGCTGAGTTCCTGGTAGAGGAGATGCACAAGGGTCGTATCCCCAAGGAGTTCCTGCCGCTGCAGAGTGGTGTGGGATCGACGGCTAACGCTATCCTCGGTGCACTGGGTGAGGACAAGCACGTGCCCAACTTCAATATCTATACGGAGGTGATTCAGAACTCGGTCATCGACATGATGCTCAGCGGTCGTGTGAAGGATGCTTCAGCTTGCTCGCTGACGGTATCGAACGAGTGTCTGATGCAGGTGTATGACAATATGGACTATATGAAGCAGCACCTGACACTGCGCCAGAGCGAGATCTCTAACTCGCCTGAGATTATCCGCCGACTGGGTGTTATCGCTATCAATACGGCTATCGAGGCTGACCTCTATGGCAATGTGAACTCAACGCACATCAGCGGTACGAAGATGATGAACGGTATTGGTGGAAGCGGTGACTTCATCCGCAATGCGTACCTGTCGATCTTCACTTGTCCTTCAGTGGCTAAGGGTGGTGTGATCAGCTCGATCGTGCCTTTCGTCAGCCATCAGGACAGCTCGGAGCACGACGTGAACATCATCGTGACGGAGCAGGGTATTGCCGACCTGCGCGGCAAGTCGCCTGCACAGCGTGCTGAGTGCATCATCGAGAACTGTGCACACCCCGACTACAAGCAGCTGTTGTGGGACTACCTGAAGATGACCAAGATGGGTCATACGCGTCATAACCTTTCGGCAGCCTTCGCCATGCATGACACGCTGGCGCGCAAGGGCGACATGAAGTTGACAGATTTTGCAGAATACGTGAAATAATTAACAATTGATAATTGACATTGGAATCGAAATTAGTTATTTATAATACACTGACACGACAGAAGGAGCGTTTCGAACCACTGCATGCCCCTCATGTAGGTATGTATGTATGCGGTCCTACTGTCTATGGCGACCCTCATCTGGGACATGCCCGTCCTGCCATCACCTTCGACCTGGTGTTTCGCTATTTGAAGCACCTGGGCTATAAGGTGCGCTACGTGCGTAACATTACAGACGTAGGCCATCTGGAACACGATGCCGACGAGGGCGAGGACAAGATAGCCAAGAAAGCTCGTCTGGAGCAGCTGGAGCCTATGGAGATTGCACAGTACTACACCAACCGCTACCATACGGCTATGGATGCGCTGAATGTGCTACGTCCCTCGATAGAGCCCCACGCAACAGGACACATTATTGAACAGCAGCAACTGGTACAGCAGATTATGGACAACGGTTTCGCTTACGAGTCGAACGGCTCTATCTACTTCGACATCGAAGCCTATAACAAGAAGTTCCAATATGGTATTCTGAGTGGGCGATCTTTGGAGAACATCAAGGACGAGAGTCGTGAGCTGGCTGGTGTAGGCGAGAAGCACAACCAAGCTGACTTTGCACTGTGGAAGAAAGCTCAGCCCGAACACATCATGCGTTGGCCATCACCCTGGAGCGATGGTTTCCCTGGCTGGCACTGCGAGTGCACGGCAATGGGAAGGAAGTATCTGGGTGAGACTTTCGACATTCATGGTGGCGGCATGGACCTGGTGTTCCCTCACCATGAGTGCGAGATAGCTCAGGCTCAGGCGTCGATGGGTCATCAGGCCGTGAAATACTGGATGCACAACAACATGCTGACCATCAATGGTCAGAAGATGGGTAAATCCTATAATAACTTCATCACGCTGGAACAGTTCTTCACTGGTAACCATCCGTTGCTGGAAAAGGCCTATACGCCCATGACCATCCGCTTCTTTGTACTCTCGGCACACTATCGTGGCACTGTAGACTTCTCCAACGAAGCGCTGCAGGCTGCTGAGAAAGGATTGGAGAAGCTGATGAATGCCATCAACGACCTGGAGCGCATTGCGGTTGCCCCACAATGTGACGCTGAGACGGAGAAGGTGGTCAAGGCCTTGCGCCAGAAGTGTTACGATGCCATGAATGACGACTTTGCCACTCCGCAGGTCATCAGCCATCTGTTCGAGGCCTGCACTGTCATCAATAAACTGATAGACCACAAGGCTACCATCTGCGCTGACTGTCTGAAAGAGCTGAAGGACGTGATGCATCTCTTTGCGGAGGACATCCTTGGGCTGAAAGCCAACAGCCAACAGCTAACAGCCAACAGCCAGGAAAGCCGTGAGGCTGCTTTCGGAAAGGTTATGGACATGGTCCTCGAGCTGCGTGCCAAGGCAAAAGCTGACAAGGACTGGGCTACGTCGGACAAGATCCGCGACGAGCTGGCAGCTGCCGGCTTTGAGGTCAAGGACACCAAGGACGGTGTCACATGGAAACTGAACGCATAAGGCAAGCTTAATACAGATAGAACATTCTTTCCATCATACGCCACTTCTCATCGGAAGTGGCGTTTTCATTGCACAGCTGGAACTGAGCAACATATGCCTCCCACTCCTCCTGACGAGGCAATGTTGCCAAGCGTTGCATGGCGGAGTCCCAGTCGAAGTCCAGTGGTGCTTCCACAATCATAAACAGGCGGGTGCCCAGAATGTAAATCTCCATCTCCAGGATGCCTACTGAGCGGATGCCCTGCTTAATCTCATCCCAGAAATGTTCTTTATCGTGTGCCTCACGATATTTACGAATCAGTTCAGCATTGTCGCGTAGGTCCATCGTCTGGCAGTAACGTTTCACAGGGCCATGATACTCCTGTACCTTATAGCCTTCAGTCTTGGTCTTCGTCATAGTAGTATGCTTGTTTAGTCATATAAATCGCTATCATGTCGCGCCACATCTTACGGGCTGACATATACACCAGCCCGTCGTATGGTCCTCTCTTACCCCATGAGTTCTTCATCACGTAATAAGGTTTTCCCGTTTCATCGTGGGCCATTCCCACCACAGCCATGGCATGACCCCTACTCTCCCAGCAGACGGGATGGCGATGGCGCAGGGCGCGGTCGACGCGCTGGCGTAAGGTGTCTATAGGGATGTTCAGCAGTCGATTGTGCTCCCAGTTGTCGGGCACCGGCACCTCTACCTTTTTATAATAAGGCGAGTCAGGCCAACAGGTCAGTGACAGGTATTCGTCAGGAGCACATACCGAATGGCTAAACTCCAGAGGTGTATATCTGGCTCCCAGCATAAATACCCATTCGGGTGTAGGAAGATCTGAGGAGGCATCGTCAGGCAACACATCATAGCCCACCACACCAAACCGACCTATCATATTGAGTAAGGTCTGTCCCATGGCACGCTGGGGATGCTCCTTATTAGGAGAGGGGAGATAATGTGGTAGCATGCGTTCGATGTAGACGGGTGACAGGTTGACGGAATCACCTCGCAGGATGTGCTCCGTCTCAATAGTTGCCAACATGGCATATGCCCAACATAGCTCCGTCTTACCCTGGTCCTTCACTGGCGTCATAGGCAACAGCACGTCATGGGTAAACTTCTTAGGAGGGCGTTTACTGCATCCCAAGAGCAGTAGTATCATAACCATGAAGACAACTATCCGTATCCTCATTCCGTTACAGGCTCCAGTTTGATGTAGAAGAGGTTGACGCTCTTATCCTTTGTCAACTCGTAACTACCCGTCTCCAGAACTTGGCTATAAGTACTGCCAGAACCACTAATCTTAGTTCCATTAATCTTGATGCTGGCAGTTTCCGTGTCAGCAAAGTAAAGGGTCATCTTACGCTTATCAGTTAATGTGAACTTGATAGAGGTTGAGCTCTCCATCTTCAGGCAGGTTGTATATTCCACGCCGTCAACAGTTGCCTTCCCTTTGCTGTTTGAACCATTACCAACAACGGTAAAGAACGTATTGGAAGGAACACCCGTCTTGTCGAAGGAACACACGATAGTTCCTTCTGGCGTGGGGGTATCGCCTCCACCTTCTTCTTCCCCTGAGGCGCTCTCTTCGCCAAAGATGCCAAGGAGACTTGTCTGATAGTTGTCGAGCAGTCCACCCAAAGTGGAATCATAGGCAGAGTCGGCATCATCGCTACCCACATTGTCAGGGAATGAATAAGTGAAGTCGCCATGATTCATGCGACCTGCTCCATAGTATCCCGTAACAAGGGCTGGAACATCCTCGGCAGCCACTACGTCATACTCGTACATGAGCGAAGCATCGGTATCGAAATTATTATAAGAGGTTCCTCCTTGCTTCGTCACTTCCGTAGCAGGTACCTGTTCGTTACGAGTGCTTGTCGCATAAGCATCATAGCCCGTAGAGGCGGGATTGTTTTGGGTGTAATATTTGAAGTTGGAAATGGTCGTGTCGAAGTGATTGCCAAAAGCCTTTATCATGCCACCATCTTCACCAGAGAAAGTGCCACTACCCAAGGCATCCGTACCCTGCATCGATGAGAGGATAGGCTTCTTAGTCTTCAGGAAATAGTTATTCTCTACAAAAACGCTGGAACCCGAAGTGGCTCCCACACCATATTTGGCTACGTTGTCGAAGTAGTTGTTCCAGACATGTACAGACATGGTACGAACACGGGGATGACGCGAGTCGGAATGGTCGAACCAGTTGTGGTCATAGGAGATATAGTTAGGACCACTCTCACTCTTCATGCCAAACATATTGGTCTTGCCAGTATCCCAGAAGCGGTTGTAGGAAACGGTCACCAGCTTGGAGTCAGACTTTACGTCGCAGGAGCCGTCACCCTTGGCGTGATCGCCACCACCATTAGGACCATAGAAAAAGTCCATATGGTGTATCCAAATATTAGAGTTGTCAGTATCGAGCGACAAGCCATCGTCCATACAGCGCATGATGCCGAAGTTACGGAACTCAACACTCTTGCTGTTTCGTATCAGGAAGCCAAAGCCATGAACCGTAGCATCGTCACCAATGCCCTCAAAGGTGAGGTTCAGCTCGGAGTCGGCCTTGCGGCCTTTCACCTGAATACCCTCTTCGCTACTGCCAATGGCATCAAGGTCACCCTTTTTAATAAGACCAATAAACCGGAAAGCAATAGGTGTTTTATCTTGTCCTTTTTCGTAAGCTGCTATGATGGTTTGAAGACCTACACAGGGGTTCTGTTCAGCACCAGCCACATCGGTAGAAATGGTCTTGGCATTGTCCTTCGTCACATATAGCACTTTGGCGTTAGGCTTCAGTGTTCCGTCTGCCTGATAGGCTCCTGGTTCATAACCATTCTTGAAAGCAAAGCCCTGACGTGAGTAGTTCTTTGTCTCCAGCACCTCTGTCTCGCTAGCAAATTGTATCAGTTCCGTGTCATCGCCATTCACGGGAACTACTTTCAGTTGATAGTTGGTTCCCGCCTTTAGCCCTACCACATCGGCACGTCCGTAAGAGCCATAATTGCGAACCAATTCGCTGTCTATTTTGGTGTATTCAGCATACTGGCCTCCCTTGACGTAAACATTGTATTTCTGGATGTTGTCATACAGGTTGAACTTTACATAGGCTGACTCCAGCCACCCTTTGGCCTCTGTGATGTTTACCTTAGCAGAAATACCCTTGGCAAAGGAGATAGTTGACACATTATTACTATATTGGTCCCGTCCTGCAGTCACGTTACCATTGTCGAAAGTCAGCTCTTGTATGTCAGCAGTATTATAGTATTTGGAAGTACCATCCGTCAGTTTCAGTTGAACCTGATTCTTGGTGGCATCCTGCTTAACGTCGTTTTGACCTTGAGCATTCATGCCCAGCATCAGCGTAAGTATCGTGATAAATGATGATAGATATTTCATATCTTATGTCCTCCTGTTATTTAATGAGTATTTTTTTCCCATCTATCACGTAGAGTCCTGGCTGCAAGCGAGCCACGCTCTTTCCCATATACACACCTTTCACTGTGTATATCTTCTTTCCTTCCAATCCAGCACTTCGAGCCATAGAGATACGTTCCTTGATACTCGTCGAACCGCTGAAGCTGATAATAACATCTGCAAAATCGAATGTAGCATCAGCTGTTCCGTTATTGTACTTAATCGTCATCTTGTCACCATCGAAGGTGATTTTTTGAACGGTTGTTCCGTCGATAGCGGTTTTGGGGCCGTTGTCGGCAAGGGCAATGCTGCAGAGCAGCAGCAGGTTGCCAGTCCATAGAATCTTCTTCATTTTTCGTCTTTGTAGTTTGATTTTGCTGCAAAGATACGAATAATTTCTCATTTATTTGTAACTTTGCAGCCATGAATCTGAAAGATTATGAAATTATGGCCCCCGTGGGTAGCCGCGATGCGCTGGCTGCTGCACTGAAAGCTGGGGCTGGAAGTGTCTATTTCGGTGTGGAACAGCTGAATATGCGTTCGCACTCTGCCAATCACTTTACCATAGACGATCTTCGAGAAATTGCCGCTACCTGCAAGGAGCATGGTGTCAAGTCGTACCTGACAGTCAATACCATCATCTATGGCGAAGACATCGAGCTGATGCACCAGATAGTAGACGCTGCCCATGATGCTGACATTACGGCCGTCATTGCCTGCGACATAGCTGTCATGACATACTGTCGCCAGGTGGGAGTGGAAGTGCACCTCTCTACTCAGCTGAATATCTCGAACATCGAAGCCCTAAAGTTCTATGCCCAGTTCGCTGACGTCGTGGTGCTGGCCCGAGAATTGAATCTCGACCAGGTAGCAGACATCTATCGTCAGATAGAGGAACAACACATCACCGGACCTTCGGGCAAGTTGGTGCGCATAGAGATGTTCTGCCACGGTGCTTTGTGTATGGCCGTCAGCGGCAAGTGCTACATGAGTTTGGATAACACAGGGCGCTCTGCCAATCGTGGAGCCTGCATGCAGATATGTCGCCGCTCGTACATCGTCACAGACCGGGAGACAGGCACAGAGCTTGAGATAGACAACAAATACATCATGTCGCCCAAGGACCTGAAGACCATCCGCTTCATAGACCGCATGATGAAGTCGGGTGTCCGCGTGTTCAAGATAGAGGGACGTGCCCGAGGTCCTGAATATGTGCTGACAGTGGTACAGTGTTACAAGGAGGCCATTCAGAGCGTGCTCGACAACACCTTCACCGAAGAGAAAAAGGACGCATGGGATGAACGGTTGGCAACGGTTTTCAATCGTGGCTTCTGGGATGGATACTACCAAGGCCAGCTGCTGGGCGAATGGAACAAGAACTACGGTTCTAACGCTACAGAACGCAAACAATATATTGGTAAAGGTGTCAAGTACTTCTCACGACTAGGAGTAGCAGAGTTTACTGTCGAGGCCGACACCTTCTCCGTTGGCGACAAGATGCTCATCACTGGCCCCACGACAGGAGCTCTCTATGTCACCGTCAATGAGATTCACGATGACGTTCAGGCTGTACAGACAGCCCGACAAGGCACCCGTGTCAGCATCAAAGTGCCAGAGAAGGTTCGCCCGAGTGACAAGTTATTCAAAATCATTAAAGACAATGGCAACAATTAACGAGATACAAGACGAGATTATAGAGGAGTTCAGCGGTTTTGACGACTGGATGGACAAGTATCAGCTACTCATAGACTTAGGAAACGAGCAAGAGCCGCTGGACGAACAGTATAAGGTAGAGAGCAACCTCATTGACGGTTGCCAAAGCCGTGTATGGCTTCAGGCAGACTACAAGGACGGCATCATCGACTTCACGGCCGAGAGTGACGCATTGATTGTAAAAGGCATTGTGGCCCTGCTCATCCGGGTGCTGTCAGGACATACCCCTAAGGAAATCCTGGATGCCGACCTTTACTTCATCAACGAGATAGGCCTCAAGGAACACCTCTCACCTACCCGCTCCAATGGCCTGCTGGCCATGGTGAAGCAGATGCGCATGTATGCCTTGGCTTTTCAGGCTAAACAATAATCATCACTTTTCGCTGACGGGTATTTCCTCGTAGGCGTCGAGTTTCTTCAGGTAGTATTCACGGAAGTCTTTCCAACGATAGTAAGGTGCCAGCTCGTCAGGCAAGGGCAGGCGTGTCTCGCGCTCGTTCAGCAACACCTTGATAAGGACATCCTTATCCTTTGGGCTCTCACGATAGAACACGATTTGAATATTGGAAGCCATGGGGAATACCAGGCAAGCCCACCAGCCACTTTCCTCCAAATGCTCCAGGTCTTCCGTCTGGAAGTCAAAGCCATTAATGCCCAGCAGACAGGTCAAAGGCAACACTACCGTCTCGTGGCCATAGCGCAACTGGGCACCGGGAGCCTCCATACGAATACAACTGTCTGCCTGCTCTATGATGCGACGCAACAATTTACGCTGGGTATAAGGCTGCTTGCCACCATTCAAGGGCGAGGGGCCATAGGTGAAATACCACCACGCATTCTCTCGCTGCCAGAACCGGTGAATCTCCTCATAAGAGAAATAATCAATAAGCTTGCTTCGCTTGCTCATTGATGTGTTCTGCTGTATGAGCGCTGTCTTCAGCAGATAATAGTTAAGCCACTCCTCACTCACCTGTTCCTTAGCATATACCGAGTCGTTGAACAATAGGTGCATCAGCCTGGGATTGCTGATACGTGATGCCGAGAACTTATCGTAGGCGGCTTTCGTTGCCGGCGTATTCATCAGCGCTCGAAGGTGCATATCCTGGTAGTTCATAAACCACATGTCACGCTTCGACGCTTCCATCGTGATACGGAGCTTCGGGTTCAAAGCTATCATCTGTTGCATTGCTGCTCCCATGGAAACAATGCAACGATTGACTGTCGTGCTACGGGCATCGATACGGGCAGCACCCTCAAAAACCTCAGGGAAGTGCTCTATCATGCGACGGGCAATGTCACGATGCTGTTGTTTGCCCAATCCCGTCAAATCGCCCCAACGCCCTTCCGTATCCTGCAGAATCATGGCCATCTCGGCAAAAACCTCCTTACCTGTCGGTGTCAGCTTTCCCAGGCTGTCAGCCTTGGCCAACATCTGGTAGGGTATATCATAGCCTTTGCGATTGCTGAGATAACGCGAGCCATGGCGCCCATAGTGCGAGATGTAGAAGGGTTTCTTGCCTGCAGGTACTTCCGTCATCACAGGCTCTATGCTGTCAGGATAGATACAGTAGTTGCTGGCAGAGAAGTTGCGGTTGCTGGTGATGAGGGCAAAGGCGCTTTGGGCCTTGACGGGCAGACAGGCAAATACAAAAGGCAGCAGCAATAGGAATCCTATTGCCCTCATACTGAGATCTTTATATTTTCTATTCCCAATCATTGCCTTCATTCCTTGCTTATCAGTTGTTCATATGCATCCAGCTTCAGCAGGTAATAGTCACGGAAGTCCTTCCAGTGATAATAGGCCTCTTCAACCCGTTTCAACGGCAGCGTGGCCTCATTCTCGTTGAGCAGTACCTTTACCAGCACATCGTCGTCCTGGGCATTCTTGCGATAGAATATCAGCTGCAGATTGGCTGCCATAGGGAATATCTTGTAGTTTGCCCATCCCTTCTTGTCCAAGGACTCCAGATTGTCTGTTGCCAACCCATAGCCATTGACATCCAACAGACATACCAATGGCAGCAACACTGTCTCATGGCCATAGCGCAGCTGTACGCCTGGCTTCTCCAAACGGATGCAGCTGTCAGCCTGCTCTATAATCCGACGCAGCAGATTACGCTGTGTGTAGGGTTGCAGACTGCCATTGATGGAAGAGCCGCCAAAGCAGACATACCACCAGGCGTTCTCCTTCTTCCAGTTGTTATAAGCCTCATCGTCTGTGAATAGATCATACAGCGTAATGTTCTTGCGTACATCCGTACTTTGGATATTGCTGGCCACCTTGAAAAGATGATAATTCAGCCTGCCCGCATCCACATGCTGACGCACATAGGCCGAATCGTTGAACAGCTCGTGCATCAGACGGTCGTTGTTTTCATGTTTCTGGGCAAAGGCATCGTAGCGAACCTTCGTGGCCGAGTCCATCTTCATGGCAAACAGCTGCCTGTCCTGCTGGTTCAGGTAATACATGTCACGATGGGTGGCATTATGGTGGATGTTCACCCCAGGCCTCATCTTAGACAGCTGTAGCATGGCGTTCTCCATCGAGAGGATGCAACGTGTCATCGTAGTGCTGCGGGCATCAATGGATGCCCACCCCTCAAACACCTCCGGAAAACGTTCCACCATACGTCGCATGATGTTTCGATGCTGACTGGCCCCAAGATCTGTCAACTCACCCCAACGCTCATAGGCATCCTTACGAATCACATCCAAACGATGCAACACGTCACGCCCTAAACGGGTGAGCTTTCCCAGACTGTCTGCCTTAGCCAACATCAGGTACGGTATATCATAGGTGTCAGGTTTATTATGATAGCGTGACCCATGTCGTCCATAGTGACTGATGTAGAACGGTTGTTTCCCTTTGGGAGCCGGTGTCAGCTCATGCTGCACAGGATTTGGATATGCCATATAGTTGCTGGCTGAGCAACGTATGTTCTTACGAATCTCGTCACGGACAGTTTGAGCTTGAAGACTGACAACAAAGGCAACCAAGGCCGCCATAATCAGTATTTTTCGCATAACTTTCTTCCAATTTGTGTGCAAATATAAAAAAAAATAGTTATATTTGCAAACTAAAAGACAAAAAAGTACATCAAATGGCAAAGAAACAATTGTGGCAAGACGACTACTGGCTACTGCTCATGCAGCAGTATCTGCGCCGTCCCGTAGGCATCAAACCAGTGTTTAGCCGTAGCATGGTAGACCTGAGTCTGGAGTTGCACATTACCCCTCAGGAGCTACATCAGCGAATGGGTGAGATTGCCCGCCTGCGTACTCCCCGTATAGAACGTCTCTGGCAGGAATACAGCCAAAGCCCACGGCGTCTGAGCCGTGCTGTCAGCTTGTTGCGCAGCATGAAGGGCTTCAACAGCGGAGGCAATTTCTTTGAGGGTGTCGACATACAGGAGACCTTCGAGCGCGACTTTCGTCCCTTGGCTGAAGATGAACGTCTTACACCCATCATGCTCATTCTTGTGCTCGACCTCTATTTCCGACTCACGCCAGCTACCATGGTCAGTCAGACCCCTGAAGTGCAGGAACTGGCCCGACTGCTGCACATTCCTACTGCGCTGGTGGTCGACGTCCTCGACGTCTTCCAGCATTGCGACCCCTACCTCCATCGCCGTGACGTGTCACTAAGCCACCTCCTGCTGCCTTGTACACAGGTATGGCAGCGCTATGGCAATGGCGATGCCCGCCAGCTGGCTGACTATGCCGAGCAACTGAAAGCATATTACCTATAATATTATAATTATGAAGAAACTATTCATCTCGGGAGCTGTACTCCTGCTAACAACAGCAACAATGACTGCGCAACCCAAACTGAATGCCGGCAACATCGACGAGGTGCTGAAGGCCATGACACTTGAAGAGAAAGCCCAACTACTGGTGGGTGGTGGTAACGATGCCTTTGTTGGCTCTGGCGCCATGCTGGGCCATCAGAAAAAGTACGTGCCTGGTGCTGCTGGCACAACGGTGGAGATTCCTCGTCTGGGCATCCCCGCTACGGTGGTTGCCGATGGTCCCGCTGGCGTACATATCGACCCCAAGCGCGACAACGACCCTAGCACTTATTATGCTACAGGCTTCCCTGTTGGCACCTGTCTGGCATCGACATGGAACACAGAGCTGGTGGAGCAGGTAGGCCAGGCCATTGGCAACGAGACCTTGGAGTATGGTTGCGATGTCATCCTCGGTCCAGGCATGAACCTGCACCGTTCGCCTCTCTGCGGACGTAATTTCGAATACTATTCTGAAGACCCCATCGTCACAGGACTCATCGGTGCTGCTGTCATCAAGGGCATCCAGAGCCAGGGTGTCGGCGTGTCAGCCAAGCACTTTGCCGTCAACTCACAGGAGTCAGCTCGTACCAAGGTGGACGAGCGTCTCTCACAGCGTGCCCTTAGAGAGCTTTACCTAAAGGGCTTCGAGATTGCAGTACGTCAGTCAAACCCATGGACGCTGATGTCGTCGTACAATATTATTAATGGTGTCTATGCCCAGGGCAATAAGGACCTGCTGACCACCATCCTGCGCGATGAGTGGGGTTTCAAGGGCATCATCATGACCGACTGGACAGGTAAACGTGCCAAGCTGCCCACAGCCCAGGAAGTAGAGGCAGGCAACGACCTCATGATGCCTGGCTACCCTGAGCAGGCTGAAGACATCGTGAAGGCTGTGAAGGCCGGTCAGCTCGATATCAAGTATGTTGACCAAAACGTGCGCCGCATGCTGGAATACATCGTCAAGACCCCACGCTTCAAGGGTTATAAGTACTCTAAGCCCGACCTGACGGCACATGCCAAGGTGACACGCCAAAGCTCCACGGAGGGCATGGTACTGCTGAAGAATACAGGAGTGTTGCCCATCCGCAACCTCAAAACGGTGGCCCTGTTTGGCGTCAACAGCTACGACTTCTTCTCTGGCGGCTTGGGTTCAGGATGTGTCAACGTGCCTTACGTGGTCGACATGGTGCAGGGTCTGAAGAACGTCGGCGTCAGCACTACTCCATTGCTGACAGAAATCTACCAAAACTATGTGAAGTATGCCAAGGCCAAGCTGAAGGCCGACAAGAACCCCATGATGTGGTTCCTCGACCAGGGCCAGCCTAAGCTCGACGAGATAGAGATTTCTGAGCGTTGTGTGGCCCACGAGCTCGGAGAGGCTGACGCTGCCATCATCACCATCGGACGACAAGCTGGCGAGGGTATGGACCGTAAGATCAACGGCGAGTTCAACCTGACGCAGCAGGAGCAAGACATGATATTCCGCGTCAGCGATCAGTTCCATGCTGCCGACAAGCCCGTCATCGTCATCATCAACTCAGGCTCCGTCATGGAGACTTGCTCATGGCGCGACCGTGTGGACGCCATCCTTTGTGCTTGGCAACCTGGCGAGGAAGGCGGCAACTCCGTAGCAGATGTCCTGACAGGTAAGGCCAACCCCAGCGGCAAGCTCACCATGACATGGCCCATCGCTGCCACTGACCATCAGTCTACCAAGAACTTCCCACAGGACTACGACATGTACACCTATCGCGAAATGTTAGGCTGGGGATCTGAAATCAAAGGCGAGGACTTCTCCAACCACGAGGAAGACATCTACGTTGGCTATCGCTACTTCGACACCTTCCAGAAGGAAGTAGCCTATCCTTTCGGATTCGGACTCAGCTATACCACCTTCGAGTTCTCGAAGCCCGTGGTGAAGAGTCGTGCTGGCCAAGTGGACATCAGCGTTACCGTCAAGAATACCGGCAAGGTCAGTGGCAAGGAAGTGGCACAGGTCTACGTGACTGCCCCCAAGGGGCGTTTGGAAAAACCCGCTCATGAACTGAAGGCCTTCGCCAAGACTCGCGAGCTGAAGCCTGGCGAGAGTCAGACACTTACCATGAGCTTACAGCTTCGCGACCTCGCTTCCTTCGACGAGGCTAACTCACAGTGGCTCACCGAGGCTGGCCAGTACACCTTCCGCATTGGCTCCTCCAGTCGCGACCTGCCCCTGTCCGCAACTCTCAAGCTGGCAGAATACACCGAGAAGACAAACAACGTCATGGCTCCCAAGCAAGCCCTCAACCTGCTGAAGCAATAAACAATCCAAAAGAAATAACAAAGGGGATGTGTTAATGACACATCCCCTTTGATTTATTAATAAGGTCTCAGATTCCTAATCGCTTCATTTCTTGATGAGCGAAGCAATCCACAGGATGGCTACAGCACCTATGATAGCCGTACCCAACTGTCCGAGCAGACCACCCCACGTGATGCCCAGCTGATCAAACAACCAGCCACCCACCAGACCACCAAAGAGTCCCAGCACGAGATTCATTATGAAGCCAAAGCCTCCACCCTTCATCAACTTACCAGCACAAAAGCCAGCCAGACATCCGATAATAATTGAACCGATAATTCCCATTTTGCGTATCTTCTATTTATAAATAATTAGCGCTGCAAAATTACCATTTTTCCACGAAACAGCCAAACAAATGGCTAATATTTTATCCGGAAAGACACTTAAGCTCAAGAAGAATTCCCAGCATGGGACTGACACGTTCCCACTGTGGGAACACTCCGTTCCCACAGTGGGAATATTAAGCTAGCCCCTTGCAAAGAAATCAGGCCCCGCAATGGAATGCGGAGCCTGACCGGTATAAGGTTAGTAAACGTTGGTATGCTTACTCTGAAGCTACTGTTTCAGCCAGCGGGTCGAAGGTACCTGGGGCACCGCCGTTGTTATAGTCTTCCCAACCAATAGTCTGGGGCAGACCCTTGTTGTTATTCTGTGCACCACTGCTCAGACCCAGGAAGTAGTATTTAGGACGGAAATTGATATACTCAAGGTTATGTTGTGAGTCTTGTCCGTCACCATTCTTATACTGGGTTACGAGGTTGGTGTTATACCAACTCTTCAAAGTAGTGAGTTGAGTCTGGATATCTGTCTTACGGAAGTCTACACCGGCAGGCCGCTCTACACCAGCCTTTACTAGTGGGTCGCCATCCCAGTAGGCAGTACCTACGCCGAACTGATTGCCTGTACGGAACTCTACGCGCTCACGACGCTGACCGTTCATCGGAGTGAAGCCCAGCCAAGTACAAGTATTTCCACCCCAACCTGTCATGGTCCAAGAGGCAGGAGCGCCCTGAGGCTGCTGTGCACCACCGTCGAAGAGCATCCAACGACGCATGTCGTCGAAGCGCTTGCCCTCGTAGGCGAACTCTATCTGACGCTCGTAGAGGATAGCACTCATACAAGCAGCCTGATCACTGGTCAGATTAGCCTGCAAGCCATAGTTGTTCTCTGCTTTGTAACCTACACGAGCACGAATCTGCTGAAGGATTGCTACAGCCTCGTCCATGTGACCAGCCATACAAGCAGCCTCAGCCAGATTCATCAGCACCTCGGTATAGCGCAACTCAATAAGGGGAGCCTGCGAGAAGAAAGGACCAGCGCCCTTACTTGCCAATGGCTGGTAGTTATAGAGGGGAGAACCACTGACGTCGAGATCATCGCTCTTCTTGCGTACATAGACACCTACATTGCTAGTATAAAGGTTGTCGGCACTGTAGGAATTGCCGCTTTCAGGATTACCGGCATCGTCTAGGTCAACGTACCACTTGTAGTTCCACACTACGTAGTTCTTACCCTGATCATACGAAGGATTATGACTATCGCGCTGCGTAGGATCACCACTATAAGCCCAGCGGAAGCCAGGGAAGGCAAATGTACGGTAGAAACGTGGGTCACGATTCATGTAGGGAGCTGACTCGTCGTAGGCATAAGAACTACGTTCCAACTTGGAATAGGTATTGGCATAGCTGCGCTTACCAGCCTTGTCAAGAGGAGTGAGCGTGTTCAGATTAGCCATCTTACCATCTGCCATGGGGAACATCTCAATCAGTGCCAGACCGGCATTCTTACCACCACCACCAGTATTGGATGGACGAACGTCGCGCTCCCAGCGGTTGTTCTTCTGGTTGTCCAAACCGTCGTCGCTAGCTACATTGTTATGCAGGGTGACGAAGACTGCCTCAGGATTGTCACTGACAACGAGGAACTGCTTGGCAAAGTCAGAACCATTCACATTGCTACCTGTTGAATAGAGACCGTAGCCACAAGCCTGGATGTCGTCCAGATCGTCCTTCATCTCCTGATAGGCAGTCTGCCAACGGCTCTCATCGTTCTTGCGGTTAAACAAGGGGCTTGCCCACAGCAACAACACGCGACCCTTCAGCGCCAAAGCGGTACCGGTGGTTACACGGCCAAAGTCGGAACCAGTCCATACCTTTCCCTCCAGCATGCTAGCTGCACGATCAAGGTCATCAAGGATGAAATCGATGGTCTCCTTGGTGGTTGAACGTGGAGTGAAGGATGACTCAACAGGCTCCAACACTTCGGTAATAAGGGGTACACCACCATACCACTTTACGAGGTTATAGTAGCACCAGGCACGGAAGAAGTAAACCTGCCCCAGCAGCACCTCCTTGTCTTCCTCAGGGATAGAACCGCCCTGAATACCCTTAATACAGTCGTTGATGTTGCGGATACGTCCATAGACTGAAGTCTGGATATTGTTATTGCTACCCATGAAGAAGTCGGGTACACTGTTTGTCGTGCTCATGGAAGTCAGTTCAAATTCCGGATTCACGAAATCACTGAAACCATGATACTCCTCGGTGGACTTACCAGCTATGTCTGCAGCACCAACAGCCACCGAAAGGTAGTTCTGACCCGTAGTCAAATCACCTACGGCAGGCAGACACCATGCATAGATATCATTAACACGGCCGTTACAGCCACTGAGATAGTTGTAGATGTCGGTAGTCGCATTGTCGTAGTTCTTTTTCTCCTCCAAGAACTTATCGCTACAAGCTGACAGGGCGAAAGCCGACAGCAGGCCGAAACTGAAATATTTGATTGCTTTCATAATTTTCTTTTTTCTATTATTATTAGAAGCTCATATTCACACCAACATCCCATTTACGCAGGGTAGGATAGTTGCCAAAGGTTCCAGCCATCGGGCTTGTGAACTTGTCGGGATACGGATTGTAGAAGTTAATCAGGTTCTGACCTGTAATGTTAAGACGGACATTCTTGATACCTACACTCTTGAACCACTTGTTAGGCAAGGTATAAGCAATAGTCAGACGGCTCAGACGAACACTGGCAGCGCTGACACGCCAGAAACTAGAGGTAACAGAGTTGATGCCGTAAGCCAGGTTAGGATACTGGGCGTCACGGTTCTGCTTCACAACCACGTTGCCGCTACCGTCTAAGACATCCTGATAAGAATACATGTTGTCGGGATTCCAGAACGAAGGCATGTTGTAGAACTCGAGATTGGACGTAGAAGGAATACCGATAGCAGCAGAAGGCAGCGTGGTGTAGCCACCCCAGCTGGCTCCAATCTGAGCAGTCACGGCAATACCCTTCCAGTCGGCATGCAGGTTCATCGTCATACCATAAGGATTCGAGCGGTTAGACAGGCAAACCTGATCGTTGTCGCGATCTACAACACCATCAGGACCTGCATAGGTATCAGTGGCTTCGTCGTAGGCTCCGCGTACATCTTTATAAATCAGCATACCAGGACGAACCTTGTCCTTAGTCATACCCATGTAAGAGGTGATGTTGTACTTCTCGAAGAACTCCTCGATATCCTGGAACGAACGGAACATACCGATACACTGCATGCCCCACATACCGACGTCGGTACGACCGCCTGGTCGAATCTGACGATATACATACTGTGTTGCCCAGTCCATGTTCAGCACTTCGTTATCATGATAGCCTGTATTGAGGCCTACACGATACTTGAAGTCCTTACCAATCTTGTCGCGCCAAGTGATGCCTAATTCCCAACCCCAACTGTTCATCTCACCGATGTTCGTAGAGGCACTCTGTGTACCAACGGTAGCAGGAACTGTCTGCATAATATTCATCAGCATCTCGCGGTTCTTCTCATAGTAATACTCGAGGGTAACAGCCAAACGCTTGTTCAGCACCTGGAAGTCCAGACCGATGTTTGTCTTATAGGACTTATCCCAGTGAACATCAGGATTGACTGCCGAGTTGTTCTTGTTGATGGTGATTCGGCTGCCAGAGTCGCTGTTCTCACCAAAAACAACACCACGGTTGGCATCCTGGGCATAAATCTGCATCCACTGCCAGGGAGTCAGGTTATCACGACCGGTAAGACCCCAGCTGGCACGAAGCTTCAAGAAGTCCACGAACTTCAGCCACTTCGTGTTCTGGAACCAAGGTTCTTCGCTGACTACCCAACCAGCAGAAATAGCGGGGAAGGTTCCCCAGTAGTTCGCTGGGGCAAACTTAGTAGAAGCATCCGAACGGAGCAGGAACTCAAACAGATAGCGGTCGGCATAAACGTAATTGATACGTCCGATGTAAGACAGCGTACCACTCTCCGAACGACGGAACTGAGCATCTTCCTCACTACCGCTCTTCACAGAGTTGTCCTGTCCAGTAGTAAACTCATAAGGCATCGTCTTGCTGGCTAAGGTCAGCTCACTCTCTGCCTCCGACTTCTCTATTGAGAACAGGGCGCTGACGTCATGCTTACCGAACTTACGCTGATATTGGGCCGTGAAGTTCATCTGGTAGTTGTCCGTACGAATCATCTGACGACTCAGGATGTCACCATTGTTCAGGTTCAACGCATTGAAGTTGCTTTGATCCAGATAATCGAAAGTAGGATCGTCACCGCTAGTTGGTGTATAGAGGTGACTGCCGCTACCATAGCGACGGGTCATCTGGTAGAGCGTATAGCTGGAACCATACTGGTTGTTCTTGTCTGTACTGATACTCTTCGAATAAGAGAATCGCAACTTCAAACCTTTCAAAATCTTGCTCCAACCGAAGTCATAGCTCAAGCTGGCATTGATGTTCTGATTAGAAGTCATGGTGCGGGTATAGTCACCATTGTTCTGAAGAACGATGAACGAGTAGTTCTGGTTCTGTACACGGGCACTGTTGCTGGGACCATAGGTTGGGATGTAATAGCCGTCAACCTCCTCAGGGATATAGCCCGGACGGGTCAGCATCAGGTTATAGTCCTTCTCATCACTTGTACCACCTACCTTCAGCATGGGCTTGTTCTTCTTGCCATAGTCACCGCTGACGGTCAGGTTGGCAGACAGATAGTCGGAAATCTTCACATCGATGCCGGCACGATAGTTCCAGCGGTCGTAGTCGAGCTTGCCCAGGTTACCGTCCTGCTTAAAGTAGCTGATGCCACCGAAGTAGTTGACTTTTTCCGTAGCACCGCTGACATT
>JAFPEE010000152.1 GCA_017389705.1 Prevotella sp. | reverse complement strand
TTGGAATACAGCCGTCGCAGCTTGCTCTCACAGTCGGGCATCATCTGCTCCGAACTGGAGTGCCCGAACGGTCCTGTGGAGGGTATCATCCTGAACCGTGAGAGTTTTCCCGTCCTCAGTGGCAAGGGACTGTCAAGCGTTGATACGCTTCCGCCCTACGTCAAGTTCGATGACAACGGCGAGTTTGCGATAGACATGGAGTTCCACGACGGCTTCGCCTACGACACCAATCCGCACGGCCTCGGGTTTTACGACCGTGTGGCCTTGTATTATCCGACGCTGGAGGAGCTGCGACAAGACCCTGCGAAGCTGAAAGCCGTTCAGGACTACACGGGCCGTCAGGACGTGACACCCTTCGATGTCGCCCTGAAGTTCGGTCAGGCATCGCGAATGCGTTGCCCTGACTATCGCTATGATGCTGCAAAGAAAGCCTTGGTGGAGCGTACCACCGACCCGTCGGCCAGGGAATTTTCGCCCGAACAGCGGAAAGCCATTGAACTGGCTGCCGACTGTGGCGGCTTCTATCTGCGGCCCAAGGGCAGGGACTTCTTCTATGAAGTGTTGTTCAGCAATTCAGAAAAGGCGATGGGAAACATCCCCGATGCGTGGAAGGCCGATGTCAAGGCCGAGCTGCGCGGACTGGCACGAGGAGAGGTGCGCGACGTGTCAGTGGGTTTGCACCGATAAAGAGAAAATACTATGGCATATAACAAGAGACAAAAGTTACAGGATAACATTGCCGCTATCCGTACCGTCTTCCAGCTCGAAAAAGAGGGTAGGGCGGCGACGGATGCAGAGCGTGAAGTCCTGAAGAGATATAGCGGTTTTGGTGGTCTGAAGTTCGTGCTCAACCCTGTTGACAAGGACAGTATTCAGAATGAGAAAGTATGGAAGCCCTCCGACCGTCCGTTTATAGCAGATACCCTTCGCCTTCATGAACTGTTACGTGAGAGCAGCAAGGATGACAGACAGTATCGAGAGTATGTTCAGAGCTTGAAAAACTCTGTGTTAACCTCGTTCTACACACCTGCGCCTGTCATCGGCGCGATAGCCAAGGTGATGAAGGACTCAGGCGTGGAGGTGAGATCGATGCTCGACCCCTCGGCAGGTATCGGCAAATTCGGCGATGCCTTCAAGGGCGAGTATCCCGATGTGAGGGTCAGTGCCTTTGAGAAAGACCTGCTTACTGGTCGCATCCTGAAGGCTCTGAATCCGAACGACAGTGTTACAATAGACGGTTTTGAGACCATCAGGCCTGAGCTGAAGGGGACATTTGATGTTGCGACCTCTAATATTCCCTTCGGCGACATCAAGGTGATGGATGATGAATACCGCAAGAGTGGCAACGATGCGAAACGCTATGCCGTCTCGACCATCCACAACTACTTCTTCCTGAAAGCCC
The DNA here is from genome assembly GCA_017389705.1 of Prevotella sp. GTDB lineage: Bacteria > Bacteroidota > Bacteroidia > Bacteroidales > Bacteroidaceae > Prevotella. The sequence continues at coordinate 1,295 of JAFPEE010000152.1, read as the reverse complement.
TCGACCAGGTGCGTGAGGGTGGTTTTGTGGCGTTCATCACCTCCAGGGGATTCATGGATTCTCCGTCGAACAATCCCATCCGCGAGGAACTGGCTAAGAATGCCCGTCTTGTGGGAGCTTTCCGTCTGCCCGACGGCATGTTCCGCGACGAAGCAGGAACGGATGTCGGCTCTGACTTGGTCGTTCTCCAGAAATACACGGGCTACGATATGTCGCTCGATCCTGATACACAGGCATTCTGCGACGTGAACGAGGGCTTCAAGGCTATGAGTGGTGAGGACTGGACGGACATATCCATGAACTGTCACTGGTGGAAGTCGATGATGGCCCCTGACTCGGAGGCTATCGTGGCCACGAAGATGGAGAAAGGCACCGACCCCTACGGCAAGCCGACACTGGTATGCACCCATGACGGCGGTATGGAGGGGATTGCCCAACTGCTTACAGAGTATTTCAAGCGTGACCTGTATAAGGACTTTGTGGATTATTATAAGGCCAATGCCCCTAAAGTCGTGGAGCAGAAGCCGGAGCCAGTTAAGCAGGTTCAGGCGAAGCCGCAGGTGCAACAGGTGCAGCAGAGCGCCCCCGTCCAGCTCGACCTCTTTTCCATGTGGGACAGTCAGGAAGTGCAGCAGGCACAGCCAACAGTTCAGCAGGAGGAAAAGCCCAAGGAACTCACCAAGGATGAGCAGCGCATGCAGCTCTACTATCAGATTCGCGATGCCTACGAAGAACTCTATGACACCGAGGCTCAGTCGCGTGAAGCCCAGCCGGAACTCCGTGCGAAGCTGAATCAGTATTACGACGAGTTTGTCGAGAAGTTCGGCTATCTCAACGAGCGCAAGAATGCCCGTGCCATCATGAACGACAGCAAGGGCCGTGACGTGCTGACGCTGGAGAATGCCGTTGACAAGACCTTTGTCAAAGCCGACATCTTCGAACGTCCCGTGTCTTTTGTCGCCTACGAGATCAGTCATGTCGATACCCCCGAGGAAGCCCTCTTTGCCTCGTTGAACCGCTATGGTCAGGTGGACTTGGAGTATATGGCCGGAATCACTGGCCATACGCAGGACGATTTGGTCAATGAGCTGAAAGGACGCATCTATTACATGCCCGATGGCCGCTACGAAATCAGCAGCAAGGCTCTCTCCGGCAATGTCTATGATAAGTTGGCCTATGTGAACGATGCCATTGAACTGGCTCAGGAACATGCCGATGACCCCATGATCGTTCCCGCCTTGCAAGAGACCAAGGCCGCACTGGAGCAGTCGCTGCCCCAGCAGATTGCCTTTGAC
>JAFPEE010000151.1 GCA_017389705.1 Prevotella sp. | reverse complement strand
TTGTTAATTGTTTATTTCTTCTTCGTTTTTTTCTTGCCAGGAAGGGATACGCTCTTCTGGAGTACGCGGTGATAGACACCTTCTTTCCTAGTTGTACCGTAAGCATCTCGCATAATCTCTTTCAAATCGACTTTCTTTATAGAAGTTACTTTGGCGGAGTCCTTTCTGAATTTGTTTTTCTCAGGGTCGTAGACATCCATAAGCACGACAACGTACAACCACGTCTTTTCTTCGCCCATGTCAATATGCTGTTTCTTTTCGAAGTCTTTCTTTACGTCTTCCTTTTTCTGGTTACTCCATTCGTGCAGGTACTTTAGTTCTATCGAGACAGAGTCTGATTTGTTTATGAACTGTTCCGTAATCGGGTCATATTTCGCTTCATCTTTCAACAAGACGATATCGGGTTTGTCGTACTTAGTCTTACCTCTGTCACGATAATAGCCTTTCATCTGGGTATGCACGGAGAAGTTCGTTCCCTTCAACTTATGCTCCAGGTGGTTTGCCAAGAGTCGCTCAAAGTCAGCCTCGTTAAAAATCCGATTGGGATCGTCATTAATGTCTTGCTGACAGGCTGCGAGTGCACAGTCTATCAACTCAGGCAAATCCTTCAGTTCCAACTGAACGACTTCCGTATTTCCTTGTTTAGAGACTTCAACTGTCATATTACTCTCTCTCAGCGTCACCATTGTCCTTTTGCCCAGGACAACTGTTTACCATAATTGGTGTTATTAATTAGACTTACTTAGTTCGTTGTTAGCAGTAGCTGTGAGGCCTGGTTGTAAGCCTTCACGCAATACAAGCGCAAAAGTAACTAAAATATGCCAAACGGGGCTGATAAAATTGTGTAAAGCCATGTGTTTTTGTGTCAAAGTGCGGGTTTGTCGCGGTTCAGCCCGGAGCTTGTCCAAACTTGAGCCGGGCAAAGACTGGCATTGAGCCGGGCAAACATTGGCATTGAGCCGGGCAAACTTTGGCAGAGGCCGGCTCAAAACCCCCTTCAGGACAGCCAAGCAGGATGTTGTCGGCATATTGCTTGACTTTTGTGTCAAAATGCGGTAGAAAGCCATTCGGAGAAGAAGAAATCATAGACACGGTAGGTGTTGTCTTCCTGTGTCACGAGATCATCCTTCAGAAGGTTCTTGACGGCAGCCTGTACCGAACTGGCCGAGTTGATATTGTATTTCTTGATGAACTTTGAGGATGTGATATTCTGGGCTATCCCTTCTTTGGCTATAGCTTGCAGTATGACTTTTTGTCGTGGCGGAAGATTTGACATGAGGTCTTTATAGCTGTTCTCCTGTGATAGGATGACGTTGCGTCTGGCCTCAGCCAACAATCCGGAATGGCAGGTACCATCCTGCGGAGTCAGGGCAAACAATTCGTTCATCATCATCTGTACAAACCATGTGTAGCCTTTATATTGTTGCCAGATTTCTCTGACAACGGCCGGTTCAAGGTGTCTGTCGTTCTCCTCAAAAAGACGGATGGCGAAATCGGTATAGGTCTCAATGGGAATGGCATCCAGTCCCATAGTGATGGCACTCTGGTAGAATGGTTTTGAGGATGAGTTAAACATATTGCTCATCATGTGGCGCTTGCTGCCAGAGAATATGAACTGGGCTTTCTGGCATCGCTGTATCTTCGTGCGTAGCAAAGCCTCTACATTCTTCTCAGCGTATGATCCTATTTGCTGGAACTCATCGATGGCAATGATGCAGGGCTTGTCTGCTTCATTGATATAGGCAAAAATCTCGTCGAGTGTGGTCTGTGGTGACTGAATATCGCCAAGCCTCAAGTCGAATGTGGGCATGCCCGTCATGGAGTCCAGCTTGAACCCCACTCGCAATGAGGCTATCACCTGGAAGAACTTCTCTTTCCATGCGGTGCTCCTTGGCTTTAGTTGCTCATAGATTTCCTTTCCCAGCCTATAGACGAATTCGGACAGAGAGGTGGTAGCGTAGATATCTACAAAGAACACGTGGTAGTTCTCTTTGATATCGGGCTGATTGAAGAAATGGTGTATCAAGTCAGACTTGCCTATACGGCGAGGGGCTATCAAGGCTACATTCCTGCCGTTCTTGACTTGTTTGATCAGGAATTCAGTCTCTTCTTTCCTGTCACAGAAATAACGTTCGGCAACGTACTTACCTACGACAAAGGGGTTGTTGGGCAATAGTTCTGACATATCTGCACAATTTTATTGCAAATATAATAATTCTATTTATAATAAAACACAGCGAGCCCCTTTTTTTGCTTGTTGTTAACTTTAATTAATAGGTACCGCGACCATAGTAGTCTTGACCAGGATTGCGTGGACGATAGGACGAGGCATTCATATCGTTTATGCTCCGGCAATCTTCCAATCGTCAACGCAACGTTTAGACGATGAGAAGTTTACACCTATCTTATACAGGGGGCGCTGGTCTGTAGCAAACGGACGGGCATAACCCTTCGTTTCTATCTGCTCAAGGGCTTCGTCAGCCGATTTGTCGAGTTTGAACTCGAAGATATAGATATAGTCTTTGGTCTGCACAATCATATCCGTTCGTCCGTCGCTGGTGGCTCGCTCTACTTCCACGTAAAGTCCCAACAGGCGGAAGAAGGTAAAGAGGAAGTTTTGGAAATAGAGCTCAGCATCGCCAATAATGCGATAGTCGGTATCGGCCATCATAGCCGCCAGGCGAGTCATAAATGCCTCGGGCTGTCCATTACGTACTTCGCTGACAAAACGGGCGATATTGAACTGCGACGGATTCTGGCGCTGATTGGTGTATAATGGTAGTAGGAAGTTGATAAAACCATTCTCGACTTCTGCATTTGGGAACCCGAGTTTGTACTCGTCAAATTCTTTATCATAGCCCTTGATGGTTAGATAACCACTCTGATAAATCACGGATATTGGATTCTCCTTGAGACCATCAACGCTGGCCAACAGACGTCCAGAAACCTCACCGTCGGTAAGGTCGTTAAGGTTGTAATTGGACTGTTTTAGCAGCTTTACCAGTAATGTGGGTGTTCCTGTTTCAAACCAGTAGTTATCAAACTTCTGTTTGTTGAGCGTATTCAGCAAGCTGTAGGGATTATAAAGTCCGATACTGTCAGGGCTGAAATGATAACCGTCAAACCTACGCTTCAGCTCTGCATAGCACTCGTCTTTAGTCAGCTGGTTTGCTTCGGCCAGTTTGCCTACTTCAGCATCAAAGTTATCGTGTATTTCCTGCTCTGTAAGTCCGCAAACAGGGATATAACGGTCCCACATCGAAATATCGTCGATGTTATTCAGGTCGCTGAATACGCTGACTTTCGAGAACTTGGTCACCCCCGTGAGGAATCCTAACCGTATATAGCGGTCGGCACTCTTCATCACACCATAGAAGGCTTTCAGAATGCTACGCATCTCATCTTGCAATTCCTCGTTGCCGATATTCATGGTCAGCGGCTTGTCGTATTCGTCAACCAGAATGACCACTTCACTTCCCGTCTGCTTATATGCCTTCTCTATGATATGTATGAATCGTTCTTCCGGATCGCGATCCTTATATTCGTCACCATACAGAGCTTCCCATCTCTCAAGATGCATATTCAGTATCTTCAACAGGGCTTCTTTGCTATTATAGTTCTTAGCGTTCAAGTCTATATGGAGTACAGGATACTTTTTCCATTCTTTCTCCATGTCAGCAATGGCCAAGCCCTCAAACAGTTCCCGCTTGCCCTCGAAATAAGCCTCGAGGGTAGAGATAAGCAACGACTTGCCGAATCTGCGCGGACGGCTTAAGAAATAATAACTGCCTAGGTTGGCCAATTGCCAAACCAGAGCCGTCTTATCCACATAAGTATAGCCTTCGCGACGAATTCTCTCGAAGTTCTGTATTCCAATGGGATATTTTATGAACGTCTGTTCCATACCTTATGATTTTGGCGCAAAGATACGAAAAGTCGAGCACAAAACAAAGAAACTGGTTTCTTTTTTTTGTCGAGGTGTAGTATCTTCGCGATTTTCATCGTAAAGATACAAAGAATCCCTGAAACCGTCAAACGATTCCAGGGATTATTCGTTGCTTACTCGGCCAGCGTCTGGCTGACACCGCGGGTGCTCAGAGGAAACTCTGACTGACCAGAGCTGCCATCGTCCATGTCGTGCGCACAGGAGCTGATGAACAGCTGTGCCGACAGGTAAAGCTGATGTTCTTAGGGGTCTGAAAATCGTTGCTGACCCACTATTTTTTCAGCATATTCTGAAATTTATGTATGAGATTTTTGCGATTTACAATAAAAAACCTTATATTTGCAGCTAAATCGTGTAAAGACTAATGATTAAAGACTTTATGAAATATCAGTTTCGCTTGTTCATGACGGCACTGGCCTTGGTGCTGACGGTCAGTGCTTTCCCTGCCGAGGTGGAGTCTGCCGACTTCAAAGGCGAGGATAAAGAGATGCATGCACGCTTCCTGGAGCTGAAGGAGAATGGAACACCTGAGGAGTTCTATGAGTTTGCAGAGAAATATGGAGCCCACCTTAAGAAAAAGGGCTATATGATGATCTATTACAAGCTGAAGAACAACGAAGGCTTCTACGCCCTGCGCCGTAATATGATTTTACGAGCCATGCAGGCTGCACAGGAGTTGGACGAGGAGATACGCAAGAACAATGCCACGCAGTATATCTATCTGGCTACAGGACTGATGGGCGACATTTATGCTGTTACCCAGAACCGTGCAAAGGCTGAGGAGTATTTCACCCAGGCACTCGTACAGGTGGGCGAGGCTGATCCTAAGTTCACGATGCGTACCTATCAGAGCTTGGCGGAACTGCTTTGCGTAAAAGACGCCAAGAAGGCTTTGGAATATGCCAACGAATCGCTGCTGCTGTCACGCAAGACTGCCAATGTGGAATATCAGGCACTGGCATTGGCTATGATGGCCTATGTGCATTTTCTGAATGCCAATGTAGAGGGCTTCAACGACTACTACGATCAGTATATGAACCTGCGCAGTACAGAGAACGCCAGCTTCAGCCATCGTTATGACAACATGATGGAGATTGCCAAGCTGGCCATGAATCATGAGTACATCCGTGCTGAGCAGAAACTGCGTGAAGGTGGTGTGCGTGTGGATAGCTCGCTGGTGGGCATTCGAATCGTGACATTGGAGAATGGCGACAATAAGAGCTTCCAGGCTGTAAAGAACCGTTTCCTTGAGATGGACTCTGTTCGTGCCTTGATGCAGAATGCCAACCTTGACCAGATGGCCCTTGAGCAGAGGATGATGGAAGCGGAGAAGTTCAGCATGACCAGTCAGCGTCTTTGGATATCACTTATCGTGGGTCTCATCCTGATATTCGCCGTCTTCTATGTCCTCTTCCGCTGGATGCACCGTCGTGTGCTGCAGCGCAACCTCTCGAAAGGCATGACGCTGGAGGCGGAGCCTGACATGGCGAAGTCTGAGGTGCAGGTGAATGCCTTCTGCCGTGAGGTGCTCTCTGACTTCAAGAAAAATGGGGGCAAGGACTTCCAGGTGCGCTTCTCCAGCCAGTTAGACAACAGCTTGACCCTTACTACGCAGCCTGACTTCCTGCGCCAGGTGCTGACCTACCAACTGGGAAAGGCCGCCAAGCAGGCGGCCTCAGGCTATGTGTTACTGCGTTGTGAAAAACAAAACGGCCAGCTTGTGCTGACCGTCAGTAGTTCAGAACCGAGCTACACCTACACTATTTCTTGTGCCTGTTAGCTCGCTGCTCACGGTATTTGGCCTTCTGCCGGGCAGAGCCTGAGCCGTGAGCACCCGTAATATACTTTTTCTTCTTGGCTTTGGTCTTGACCTTGTCCTCTTGAGGACGAGGGCCTCCACCGCGACCAAACGAGATACCGTTGACGAGAATATCCTCGAAATCTGATTCTTTACTCATGTTTAACTCTTAGCTTTTAGCGATTGGCTATTGGCTAACTGCTAACAGCCAACGGCCAACAGCCATTTTAGTGATGGAAAAGTCTTACTCCGGTGAATGCCATGGCGATGCCATACTTGTCGCAAGTCATGATGACATGGTCGTCACGTACTGAGCCGCCAGCCTGGGCTATATACTGTACGCCACTCTTGTGGGCACGCTCAATGTTGTCGCCAAAGGGGAAGAAAGCGTCACTGCCCAGAGCCACGTCCGTGTTCTTGGCTATCCACTCCTTCTTCTCGGCCAGTGTCAGCACCTCAGGCTGCTGGGTGAAGAACTGCTGCCAGGCACCATCGCGCAGCACATCGTCGTGCTCGTCCTCAGAGATATAGACATCAATGGTGTTGTCGCGGTCAGCACGACGGATTCCCTCCTTGAAGGGTAGGCTCATCACCTTCGGGTGCTGGCGTAGCCACCAGATGTCAGCCTTGTTGCCTGCCAGACGGGTACAGTGGATACGGCTCTGCTGGCCGGCACCAATACCGATGGCCTGACCGTCCTTGACGTAACATACAGAGTTTGACTGGGTGTACTTCAGCGTAATCAGCGCAATGATGAGATCACGCTTGGCAGCCTCAGAAAAAGTCTTGTTCTGAGTGGGAATGTTCTCAAACAGGGCGGGGTCATCCAACTTGATTTCGTTACGACCCTGCTCGAAGGTGACGCCAAAGCACTGCTTGGTCTCAATGGGGGCAGGCTTGTAGGCGGGGTCTATCTTAATGACGTTATAGGTACCCTTGCGCTTGTCTTTCAGGATCTCGATGGCTTCTGCCGTATAGTCGGGAGCAATCACACCGTCGCTGACCTCACGCTTCAGCAACAGAGCGGTGGTAGCGTCACAGGTGTCACTCAGGGCCACAAAGTCGCCATACGACGACATACGGTCAGCACCACGGGCACGGGCATAGGCACAGGCAATGGGACTCTCGTCCAGTCCCTTTACATCGTCTACAAAGTAGATTTTCTTCAACGTGTCAGTCAGGGGCAGACCCACAGCAGCACCAGCAGGCGATACATGCTTGAACGAGGCGGCAGCAGCCAGACCTGTGGCAGCCTTCAGCTCCTTCACCAGCTGCCAGGCATTCAGCGCATCCAGAAAGTTGATGTAGCCGGGACGACCGTTAATGACTTCAATGGGTAACTCGCCCTCCGTCATGAAGATGCGTGAGGGCTTCTGGTTCGGATTGCATCCGTACTTGAGTGCTAATTCTTTCATCTTGATGTGATTTTTTCTAATTTTGCCACAAAGGTACAAATTATTTTTGTATTTTTGCACCAAAATAGAGAAGAATATGGAGAAGAAACGTTTTGCGCTCCGTAAACTGCTAGAGGCAGTGGAGCATGAGTTGTTGCAGAAACCCAATCGCAAGACACTCGACCGGTTGTCCTTGCTGGCGGGGTTCCAGGATTGGGAGTCGTTTCAGAACGCTCTGCATGGCGAGGGAGGCGAGACCGTCTATGGCGGACACAAAGATCGTCCGAAGGAGGAACATAAAAAAGAGACACCCGAAGCGTGAGTGTCTCTTTTTTATGTCGTGCAGGAACGTACGTCTTAGTCTGCCTTAATAGCAGTGCGCTTCTCCTTAATACGGGCAGCCTTACCAGTGAGCTTGCGCAGATAGTAAAGCTTAGCGCGACGAACCTTACCAACCTTGTTCACCTCGATAGAGTCGATGTTGGGAGACTCGATGGGGAAGATACGCTCTACACCAACAGTACCTGACATCTTGCGAACAGTGAAGCGCTTTTTGTCACCGTGACCGCAGATCTTGATGACTACGCCACGATAGAGCTGGATACGCTCCTTAGAACCCTCGATAATTTTGTAAGCGACAGTGATAGTGTCACCAGCCTTGAACTCTGGGAACTGCTTGCCGGTTGCAAATGCTTCTTCAGCAACTTTAATTAAATCCATTTTACTATTACTATTAATAATGTTGTTGTATCGTTCCAACGCAACATAGACGGGCAACTCGTGACTTCCCTCCATCGGTTACGCGGAAAAGCGGCTGCAAAGGTACAAAAAAAAGTGAAAAGTGAAAAGAGAAAAGTGAAAAATTTGCTTCCGCAGTGTCTTTTTTTACTTTTTTTTTGTAAATTTGCACCATAAAACTAAAATATTATGAAGAGAACCCCCATTTTTATGGCTATGATGGCCGTCTTGGTGATGGCCGTGAGTGCGTGCCGTTCGCACTATGAGGTGGCTGGCATTCAGCGCAGCAGACTCTTGATTGACAGCCGTTATGACGCACCAATGGATGCCCAGACGGATGCGTTCTTGTCGCCTTACAAGCATGTCGTCGACAGCGTCATGGGACCTGTTGTGGGACGCTCGGCCCGATACATGACTGCCCAGCGTCCGGAAGGAACACTGTCCAATCTGTTGGCCGACATCTTGGTTTGGGCAGCTAAGGACTATAATGAACAGCCTGATTTGGGCATTTACAACATGGGTGGTGTTCGTGCCGACTTGCCCAAGGGTGAGATTACTTATGGCAATGTGCTCGATGTGGCACCTTTTGAGAACAAGATTTCTTTTGTTACGCTTTCTGGCGAGGCCCTGCTCGAATTGTTGGGACAGATCGCTGCCGTTGGTGGAGAGGGCATGAGCCATTCTATGCGGATGGTGATTACCAAAGACAAGAAACTGGTCAGTGCGACCATCAATGGCGAGCCTATCGACCCTGCGCGCAGCTATCGTATCACTACGATTGACTATCTGCTGGGCGGTACGGACAAGATGGAGGCTTTCAAGAAAGGCACCAACATTAATGCGCCTAAGGATGCCAGCAACAACACGCGTTTCATCATCATGAACTACTTCCGCGACATGCAGA
>JAFPEE010000150.1 GCA_017389705.1 Prevotella sp. | reverse complement strand
ACGGATGCGAATGGTGTTCTCTCGACCGAAGCGAACGAACGAGGTGATGTCGTACTCGTGGGGAGTGGAGAGCGACAGCTGGTGGCCGACCTCACGTCCGTTGACAAAAACTGTGGTCTCGATGTGTGGACGTTCGAGATAAAGCAGCACGGGACGTTTCTTCCATGAGCGGGGAACCGTGACCGAACGTTCATACCAAGCCGTTCCGACATAGTGTTTTTTAGGAGTGAGGAAGAAGGGGAACTTCACATTGCCTTCCACCCGATAGCGCTCCATGGCAGGATTGAAATAGTAGCTGGAGTCGTAGGTGGAACCCGTCCATTGGGTTTGCGCCGTCACGTCGTCGCCCTTGCTTGCCGTAATCATGGAGTTAGGCAGGCTAATGCAGTCGTTTAGGACGGGCTGCTCACCGGTTCCAAAGGACCATTGGCCAGAGAGGTCGATGGTGCGTTGTGCTGCAACGATGTTGCAGCAAAGGATTAGGATGAGAGTAAAGAGGTACTTCGGCATTGACATTCTTACTATTTCGTTACCTTGTCATTTTGTCACCTTGTTATCTTGTCTATCTCGGCGAGGGAGACTTCCGTGGAGGGGTGGAAACGATTGCTCTGCATGTAGGCCTCGAGGCTTCGGCGCAACTGGCGGGCCGCCGGGCGTTGGTCAAGGTCGGTAATGAGGTCGGCACCGCTTACAAGGAGCGAGCCATTGCCTACACGCACCTCGAAGAGCATAGCCAGCGGGCGAGCCGTGAACCAGTCATCGATGATGCGCACAATGGGTTGAATGCCAGGATTGATGAGGTCGTAGCGAATGGCATCGCAATGCGTCATCATGTCCTGCCATTGGTAATCGCTATAGCGGTCGGAAGGGAACAGAGCCAGCGAGGGATGGTCTGGCTGACAGAGTAGTCCAAGCGTGTGAGGTGCACCATTATTGGTCCAAAGCGTATTCCAGAAAATGCTGGAAAAGCCAACTTCCACCTCACCACCCAGAGCCTTGCTGACACGGCCCCGACCCAACGACAGCAGGACACGGCCACCATTCGCAAGAGCAGACAGCGCACCATCGTCCAGGGTATCGGTCACCACCACTTCCGGCTCCTCACCAGAGGAAGGAACCTCTGCAGCTGCTTCCGGATAGACCCAGAAATTCCACTCGTTCTTGATGTCGCCAAGGGCCACTTCGAGACGAAGCTGCTGCGGTTCTTTGAACATATAGAGAGGCAGTTGTATGGTGCCAACGTGCTGGCAGTTGCCCAATCCATAATACCGAGATGGGAAGCTACCGCCCACAAGCACCTCACCGAAAGTTGTGCTGATGGTCCACGTCACCTCACGTTCAAACGGTTCGAAATAGTTAGCCAGCTCGACATCAGCACGTAACTGCTCCACATTGGTATATATGAGTTTCTCCATGCGCACAAGGGGCACTATTCCGTTACAGAAACGACTGAACTCCCGAGCGTTGGTGTAGCCCTTATCGTCCCAAAACACATCGACAACACCCGTGAGTGCCGTGCCCTGACCAGGGAAGTCGTTGAGCCCCAACAGCTCAAAACCACCGAAATCCTTCGTGCGAAGGGCAGCCTCGATATCGGCCTTATAGCAAAGCGTCTGCAAGCGCCCAGATGCAATGAGGAAACTGTCTTCATAGGCCTGCAGCCCATTGTCGCGCAGGCGGTCACGGAAAATTTCGAAGTTGCGAGCGCGGTAGGCACCCGTGTATTTCTTTATCTCCCGGAAGTTAGGATAGACACACCACTGGCCTATCTCATGGCTGATCATGGGCTGGCTGAAGCGGCTGGTGTAGTCATGCCAATCGTATGCGGTCGATGGTGGCTGACTGTTGATGATGCTTTTCAGGCCCTGCCCCCATTGCTGGATGCGCGGTGTGGGGTCTGAAAGGAAGTCGCTCTCGACAATATTGGGCCATCCTGCTGCCGTGGTGTATATATGGCGAGGATCCTGCTGCTGATAGTGCAGGACAAACTTGCGCAAGTACTCCGCCGTATTCTTGCCACCCGGCTCGTTGCCGTAGGACATCATGCAGAACGATGGATGGTTGCCGTATGCCCGCAGGATGGCATCTGCCTCCTGATAGATGAAAGCATCGATGGGCTTGCCATCGCCGAGTGTCGTCGATTGATTTGCCCATGAGGAACACTCCACATAGCAGTAGATTCCTATCTCATCGGCCACGGAGAAAGCCACTTCAGGCGGACACCACGAATGGAAGCGCACGTGGTTGAGACCATACTTCTTATAGACACGAAACACACGCTGCCAATAAGCCTTGTCGAATGAAGGATAACCCGTCAGCGGAAAGGTGCAGCAGTCAACATTGCCTCGCATGAAGACGGGATGACCGTTGAGGGTGAGCACACCATTGCGATTCTCCCACTGGCGCACGCCAAAGCGGATGCTCTTGTCGTGACGTGACTCCTTCGACTGCACAATGGCCGTCAGCCGGTAGAGTCGTGGATGGAACTCATCCCAAGGCTGCATATCAGCAGGCATTGGCAACATTTCTTCCACTTCGGTTCGGCCCACGCCAAAGCGATGCTCTTTTCGCTTGCCGCCAAGGTAGAGGAATGCCTTCTGTGCCTTTCGGCCCTGGTTGTCGACGACGACCTTTACCCGCAACTCACGGCGATTCAGGTCGGGGTAGACATCGAGTTGGTCGATATGGAGCAAAGGACGCGCCTTGAGAACCATCTCGCCCGCAATCCCGTTCCAATTGCCCTGCGTGTTGTCACTCACGCTATGTGCGTTCTCACCGGGGTCTATGTCGTGAATATGATTGTCGACACGCACCGTCAGCACATGCTTACCAGGCGTGAGCACACCGGTAAGGTCGTAATTCTGAGGTGCACAAAGGTCGTTGCGCTGTCCCACCAGCCGGCCATCGACGTAAAGCGTAGTCAGCCAGTGGCAACGTTCGAAGGTGAGTAGAATGGACTTCTGTTTCCAACTCTTGGGGATGACCACCTCACGTTGATACTCGGCCTCGCCCACGAAATACTTCTCGGGTTGCAGGATAAATGGAACCTTGATGTTGCCTGTCTGGCGATAGCGCTCGTAGGCCGGGGATTTGTAGTAGGGGTTGTGCTCGTCAATCTGCATCAGCCAGGGTGTGGCAACAGTTATGTCGTCGCCAAGATGGTTCGTAAGCATGGAGCCAGGCAACTGGCAGATGGCATCAATGCCATCTGCCTTGATATGCCAAGGACCGGCGAGATCGATAGACTCCTGAGCCGTGGCGGTTCCATAGCAAACGACACACAGAAGAGAGAAGAGGAGGTGCCTATAGTTCATAGCGCTAAGTGGTAATAAGAGTATCCTGTTCATAGTCCCTGATATGTGATGATTACGTTGTTTACTTGTTCGCCAGGTGTGGTGTCAGCCTCACGGGGGAAGTAGATAGGCATGTTCTCCTGCAGAGGCAGGATGCGGAGTTCAAGTTCCGTGGCACCTGCCGGCAGTCGCCACAAACCAAAGAGCATCGGACGACCATTGTAGAAGTTATCAGCAATAAGCTGACCATTGCAGTAGAGGCGTGCCACGTCGCCGCGGTAGTCAATCTGCAACAGTCGGCGATACTTGGTAACGGCATCATTCGGCACACTGATACGATAAACAGCAGCCTGTTCGAAGTCTTCGTCCGTAGGCTCCTCCGCCACCTTGTTTATACCCATGGAAATAGTACGCAGCGGTCCTGCCTCGCGTACTTTCTCGCAAATGGCACCCAACCCAATATCTTCTTGCGGTGTCTCATCGAGGAAGAGGTGTTCGGCATCCTCTGTCGAGAGCAGATAGATGTTCTGCCAGACAGGCTTT
>JAFPEE010000149.1 GCA_017389705.1 Prevotella sp. | reverse complement strand
TCATCGTTTTGATGACGGTGAGGGTTCTCGAAGCGTAGCGGAGAGGTTCGTCATCGTTAGCAAAACGAAACCTTCTCCAGCGCACCTTCAGCGCTCAGTGGTAACTTTTCAGGTTGCAAACATAGTAACTATTGTGGCATCCATACGCATGGGTGGTATTAGGCTACCACAATTGAGGCACTCCCTGCAAGCAGGGGGTATTAGGCTACCCCCTAGTGCTACATCTGATCTTTTTTTGCACATAAATGCCAATAAGTTTGTTGCTTTAAGAATAAAACACTAAATTTGCACACGAATTGCCAATTAATGCAGAAATGAAAATAAAATCACTACTTGAATATTCCTATAAGTTAATAGAGATTTTGTTCATACTCTCTATCACAACTTCCATGTTGACTGGATGCAAAGACTCTTCACAGCAAAAACAAAAATGTATAGAACAAGCTGAGATAATTATGGTAGAGAGCAATTTTTCAAACGATAGTACTGCTTTTAAATCGTTTGAAGATGACAGCACCTATACATTTTGTATAACAAAATCTGATAAAGTGCTAACATGGGCATACAATGCTCTTGATAAAGACATTGTTGCCGACTCTTTGTCTGCCGTATTAATCGCAAAGGCAGCATGGTATCCATTATACGGGAAAGAGCATATCGAGAGAGAAAAGCCTTTCAGGGTAACAGAATATATCAAGTATTGGACAGTTGAAGGCTCTCTTCCTGAAGGTCATGAAGGCGGTACTGCACATATTGTCATAAGGAAATCAGATGGTAAAGTCATGAAAGTATGGCACGAGAAATAGATAATTCCAAACCTAAAGGATTCGCTACGCGTATATTGGGAGAGCTGCCTACAGGTCTTCAGAAACCTTTTTGGGGGGCTCATGGTATCTGGGGAAATAATTCAATTATAAAATCAATATAAGAACTTATATGAAGAAAATCGGGCTGTTTACAATATTAGTGTTATTAGGCATAATAATAATTGCCTTTTCATTACATGGCTGTAGGAATGACAAGAAAAATAAAAATGAGGAAATTAATCTTGTTGTCAACAAAAAGCCTGCAATTAAGGCAATAGAATCTTTTCATACTTCAAAACATATAGGTATAAACGGAAGGATATCGGAGCAATGGAAGAAATCCGATAGCTTATATGCCAATGTTTCCACTAAGGAGTTAATAGATCTTGCAGCAAATCATGATGATAAGATCGAACGCTTAGTCGCTTTTCGTGCTCTTTTGATGAAGAATCCACACGAAGCTGTTAATTTGGCCATTTCTGTAATAGATGACACAACCAATGTATCAACTACTGATGGCTGTTGTGGAGAAGAGAATATTGTATCAAATGTAAGAATCAGGATGATACAATATGAAAGAAAACAATATAAAGTATCTTTGGCAGATTCAATGCGCATTGATAGTGCACTACTGTTTTCAAATAATTCTCCCAAATTTGATTACATGTATCATCTTTACCACAAGTTACAAGCAAAGCCTGAATATGAGAAACGCCTGCTTCAATTATATGAGCAGGATCAAAATGCATTGATCGCTTTGGCAAGATATCATAGAGATGATATTAAACAAGAAATCATCCGATTGATTTCCCAAATAGACAAAAAGATAAATTTGGCTAATCGTGATACTATTTGTACAGTATTAGATGCTGTTATAGCCTGGCCTTCGGAATCATACAAACAAATAGTACGACAAAAATGTCAGTATATACTTAATAAAGCAGATACATATGGATGCGAACGTAGCGCTCTTGGTGCTTTAATGGCCTATAATGACAAGTGGAGCTACAATTTTATAGACAAGACTTTATCAAAAGCTAAACAAGAAGAATTTTACAGTACCTCATTGGATTTCCTTAAGGCATACGAAGACAATCCTCTTCCATTATTCAAACCATTGATACAGAAATACAAAATCGCATGGGATTAGGAATAGATTCAGAAAGGGATGGTCCTACTGATTCGTTTTAATTGAACAATAGAAACAGAAACAAAAACGCTATAACAATATATGCCAAACAAAATAGAAAAGATTAACGAAGGTAATAAGCGAATGGCGTGTCCCAGATGTAAATCGCAGAACATTCAACTCCAGGATGGTGTGTATAGGTGTTTGGATTGCGGTAGTGAATGGAACATGACCAATACAGAACAGCCTAAGGAGCGAAGTGTTGTTATTAGGAACAGCACGATGGAGTTTCTTATTTTCCAAGCGCAGACAGGTGCTGACGGCATTGAGGTGATGTATGCTGATGAAACTATCTGGTGCACACAAGATGCCATCGCAGCACTCTTTGAAAAGGGCCGCTCTACGATTACAGAACATTTGCAGAACATCTTTAATGATGGAGAATTAAAGAAAGATGCAGTATGTCGGAAATTCCGACGAACTGCCGCTGATGGTAAGAACTATTCTACGCAGTACTACAATCTGGATGCCATCATTTCAGTAGGCTATAGAGCCAATTCCACTCGCGCGACCCAGTTCAGGCAGTGGGCTACGGCTGTATTGCGACAATTTGCCATACGTGGCTATGTAGTTGACAGGAAGCGCATGGAAAATGGTGCATTTCTCACTATCGACTACTTCGAGCATCTGTTAGCAGAGATCCGAGAGATTCGCTTATCTGAACGACGGTTCTATCAGAAACTGACGGATATCTACGCTACAGCTATTGATTACAATCGTGATGCACCAACAACAAGACTCTTCTTCAAAATGATCCAGAATAAGATGCACTATGCCGTACACCAGCACACTGCTGCAGAACTCATCATGCAACGTGCTGATGCCGAAAAGGAACACATGGGACTGACTACATGGGAGAACGCACCTGATGGGAAGATTGTCAAGACTGATGTGTCGATAGCCAAGAACTATCTGAAGCAAATAGAGCTGGAGGATATGGGACGTATTGTTACTGCTGTATTGGAATTTGCCGAGAGTCGTGCTAAACGTCATATTCCGATGACTATGGAGGACTGGGCAAAACGCATTGATGCCTATTTGAGCAGCGATGAACGTCCGTTACTCGACAATGCTGGCAGCGTGAGTCATGAAGATGCTGTGTTGCATGCTGAAACAGAGTTTGAGAAGTATCGTATCATACAAGACCGCCTTTTCCAAAGTGATTTTGATAAATATTTGGGCGAACTACCTTTTGATGATGAATAATTGACAATCCATTTGGAGGATTCAGAAGAAATGATTACCTTTGCACCCGATGATGAGTCATAATACGGCTGGTGGCCCATCTTCGGGTGTTCATTGAAGCAATTCATAGCAGAACGTGGAATTGAGTACGGTCTCCAAATCGTAACCTCATTTTTCCTCAATTCCCCAAACTGTCTTTATTTAAAGAAATCCTGCAAATTCCTACAAAGTTACGAAAAGTCGAGAGAAGAACAAAACAAACTCATTTGTTTTTCTTCCGAGACGTAGTAAGTTCGCGAATTTATTCGCAAAGCTACGAAATTTTTCGTAACTTTGCAAGCAGAATGAAGAATATCTGCCTTTTTATAACCCTTTTGCTGCTGGCCAGCTGTGCTACCACCCTTAAGGGTTTTGTCCCTGTATCTGGTGGTGGACAGGTGTATTATGAGGAGTGTGGCAAGGGCGAGCCGATGGTGTTGCTGCACGGTCATTCGCTGGACCGACGTATGTGGGACGAGCAATGGCATCCACTATCAAAGCACTTCCGTCTGGTGCGTATGGACTTCCGGGGTTATGGTCTCTCGTCAGCGCAACGTGAGGACTTGCAGTTCTGTCATGTGGATGACGTGATAACGTTGATGGACTCCTTGCATATCAGCAAGGCACACGTGGTGGGTCTGTCGATGGGTGCATTTGTGGCTGGCGATATGCTGGCTATGTATCCTGACCGTCTGCTCAGTTGCGTGATGACCAGTGGAGGTATTCGTAATTCGAGAGGTCCCAGCGAGCCGATGGATTCTGCAGAGCGTGCCAAGCGGGATGTAGAGATAGCAGCCCTGAAGGCAAAGGGTGTGGACAAGATGAAGGAGGAATGGACCCAGCAGCTGATGTCGAGTGGTGGCAGTCAGCGTGAACGGATGCGCAAACCCCTGACACAGATGATACAAGACTGGACAGCTTGGCAACCACTCCATAAGGAGGTACGTCTGTTTTATGGTCGTGAGGCCTGGCAGCGACTGATCCAACAGGAGAACACCACGCCCACCTTGCTCATACGTGGCGAGAACGAGGTGAAGGGCAAGAAGGGTGAGCCCCGTGAACTGCTGTATCTGAAGCATGGACGCTATGTCGTCATTCCCGATTGTGGGCATATGCTGAATATGGAACGGCCAAACGAATTCAACCGTTCCATATTGGAATTTCTCAACCGCCAATAGCGAATCCGATTAGTAATTGCCGAGGGCACTGATGCTTTGTGGCATCCATACCTCCATCAGTCCTGGGCCACGATGGTTCCACGCATAGTAAGGTATCATGGTCAGCGTAGCAGGCTGCACAGTAGCCTCGCCCTGCTTGTTGGTGCTTACCGTCTGTCCATTGGCCTCTATGGCTTTGACCTTGAAGGTGACATTGCGCAGACCATTGATCTGATGCTCGGTGATATTGAAGCGTGGTTGGCGAGGCATCAGGAAGTTGAAGATGCTGAAGTCCTTGTTGTCTGCTCCCTCTGCACAATACACCAGTGGACCACGCTCTACGGCGATGCGTCCCCGATCGTCTATCACACGATGGTTGGCCTTTACGGTGCGTACGGGCATGTCGAAATGGATGGTCACCACGTCGCCCTTCTTCCATTGACGATTCAGGTTCAGATAGCCCTTGGCCAATTCTGCTTTCACATCCCGGCCATTCACCTTCACGCTGTAACTGCCCAGCACGTCGTCAGCAAAACGATAGAGATCAGAGGGTACCGGCGAACGGTCTACCCAGCCTGGCAGGCGTACCATCATGTTGAAAGCCTTGGCCTTGTTGCTTACCACCTTGATGTAAATATCGCCTTCCCAAGGATAGTTGGTTTGCTGTTCCAGCACGACATCCTTGCCACCAACCTTGATGGTTGCAGTATTGCCTCCGAACAGGTTCACGTAGAGGTTACGGTCCTTGACAGCATACATATATCCAGGAAGGGAAGGGATAAAGCGACACAGGTTAGAGGGGCAACAGGCGCATCCGAACCAAGGCTGGCGCTCGACGGTGTTATCCGCATTGAAGGCATACTTGCCATCCGACGACAACGGGTTGGGATAGAAGAAGCGTCCTCCGTCAACAGACATGCCGCTGATAACGCCATTATACAACGTACGTTCCATGCAGTCTATATACTTGGCGTCGCCATGCAGCAGGAACATGCGATGGAACAGGTAGACCATCGAGATGGCTGCACATGTCTCGTTGTAGGAAGTCAGATTGGGCAGCTCGTAGTCAGCGCCAAAAGCCTCACCCTGATGGCGAGCTCCAACTCCACCAGTTATGTAATACTTTTTAGAGATAATGTTCTCGAAGATGGTATCGATGGTCTTCAGGTAGGCGGAGTCTTGTGTCAGTGCTGCTACATCAGCGATGCTGGCATACATATAGCCTGCTCGTACGGCGTGTCCCCATGCTTCTTTCTGCTCCAGGATAGGCTTGTCGCTCTGTGTATAGATGTCGTGAATCTTCGTCTTTCCACGATAGTCCAAAAGGAACTTTGCTTCGTCCAGGTATTTCTTCTCTCCCGTCAGCACATAGAGTCGAGCCAACGCCATCTCTGCTATCTGGTGGCCAGGTACCACGCAGGCCTGTCCAGCATTGGGGCCCACCTCGCGAATGACGCAGTCAGCATAGCGTTTGGCAATGTTCAGGAACTTGTCCGACCCTGTAGCCTGATAGTGGGCACAGGCAGCATCTACCATGTGGCCCAGGTTGTAGAGCTCGTGGCTTAGCACCTCCTCTACCTCCCAGCGTTTCTTTCCTGACCACTGATGTGGGTGCTCAGGATTGATGGTGCGAGCAGTATAGAGGTAGCCGTCAGGTTCTTGCGCAGCAGCTACCACGTCGAGCACGGAGTCAATGTAGGCCTTGAGTTTCTGGTCTGGGTAGGTCTGCAGCACGTAGCTGGCGCCTTCGATGGTCTTGTACACATCCGTATCGTCGAAAGAGAAACCCATGAACTTCGATACATCCCACTTGGGCGTCTTCAGTCCCTCATGGGCAGGGTGTTGCAGGGTATAGGCCGCCATGGTGAAGTTCTCATAACGGTGTTCACTCTCACATTTCGAGAAGGCCAATGGTATAGTGATCTCTCGGGCAGCATGTATGCGGTCGCCCCAGAAGGTGTTTGGCGTCACTTTGACAGCTGTGAAAGGTACTTGGCTAATGGGATAGCCGTTTGTTCTGTTTTGTGCTTGTGCTGTCAGCAGGACGGTCAGGCCAAGCACGAGGGTTGATAATCGTTTCATATTCTATAGTTTTTGCTTTCCGTTGGCAAAATTACGGATTTAGTTACAAACGGCCAAATTTTTCGTCTATTAAATAAATAATGTATGTAACATGACAAAACGTTTTTGTATCTTTTTCATTCTGTTGGCTACTGCGTTGACCATGTCTGCCCAGCGCGAAGTGTATGTCTCAACCTCGTTTCACGAGCCTGCTACTGATGGTCTAAGGTTCATTTATAGCTACGACGGTTGGCATTGGGACTCCATTCCTGGCACCTGGCTTAAACCCGAGGTGGGAAAGCAGCGTGTTATGCGCGACCCCAGTATTATCCGTACACCCGATGGCACGTTCCATCTGGTTTGGACCAGTTCCTGGCGTGGCGACAGAGGCTTTGGCTATGCCTCGTCGAAAGACCTGAAAAACTGGAGCGAGGAGCGTTACATAGAGGTGATGCCTGATACCACTACCGTCAACGTCTGGGCTCCAGAACTGTTCTGGGACGACGAGCACCGGCAGGCCATTATCATCTGGGCATCGTGCATACCAGGCAAGTTTCCTGACGGCCAGGAAGACCACAAGAACAACCATCGCCTCTACTATACTACAACAAAGGACTTTAAGACCTTTTCCCCTACGAAGCTGATGATAGACCCAGGTTTCTCGTGCATTGACGCGACGCTAGTCAAGCGTGGCAAGAAGGACTACGTCATGGTGCTCAAAGATAACACCCGTCCAGAACGCGACATCAAGGTAGCCTATAGTAAATCGCCCTATGGCCCTTGGTCGAAAGCCTCCGAGCCCTTTACAGGTAAGCTGATGGAGGGTCCCACGACGGCGAAGGTAGATGGTGGCTGGCTCATCTATTACGACCGTTATCGTCTGAAGGACTTCGGTGCTCACTTTACCAAGGACTTTGTGACATTTGAAGATGTGTCGAAGAAGGTAAAAGTGCCCGTGCTGCATAAGCACGGCACCATATTTAAAGCCCCTGAACAGCTGATATATAATCTGTTACATGCCCACGACCGCATACACTATACAGGCACCACGCTCAGCAATCCCGAGCGTCACGATGGAGGACTCAACCCTGTAGTCGGCGTGCATAATATTCAGATCCTGCGTGCCAACCGTGAGCGCCCCACTCGGGCAGGCAACGATGGTTGGACCTACAACCACCAGCCCATGATGGCCTATTGGAATAACCAGTTCTACGTGCACTACCTCTGCGACCCCAGCGACGAGCATATTCCCCCTTCGCGTACCATGCTGCAGACATCAAAGGACGGCTACACATGGACAGAGCCTACCATTCTCTTTCCTGAGGTGCAGGTGCCTGAGGGTTTCCAGAAGCCCGACCGTCCTGAGCGAGCCCACAACCTCATAGCCATCATGCACCAGCGTGTAGGGTGGTATGTGTCTAAGAGCGGGCAGTTATGGGCCATTGGCAACTATGGTGTGGCCTTCGACCGCAAGGACGATCCCAATGATGGAAATGGCATTGGACGCGTCATTCGCGAGGTGAAGAAGGACGGCACCTTCGGCCCCATCTATTTCATCTATCTGAATGGAAACTACGGAAGGAATGTGAAGAATGGAACCTATAAGAGTGTCTTTCCCTTCTATACGAAGGCACCCAAGGACGTCAACAAGGCCTGCGAGGAGATACTGGCCAACCCACGCTATCGCATGCAATGGGTAGAGGAAGCCGATCGTAATGACCCGCTCATCCCTTTGCATAAAGAGTATAAAGCCTACTGCGACTATACCTTGCCCGACGGCCGCTTAGCTTCCCTGTGGAAGCATGCTCTGACCAGCATCAGCGACGATGGAGGCAATACGTGGGCACAACCTGTTGAGCGTGCCAAGGGTTTCGTCAACAGCAATGCAAAGATTTGGGGTCAGCGCTTGACCGATGGTACCTATGCCACCATCTACAATCCCTCAGAATATCGTTGGCCGCTGGGCATTTCGCTGTCTAAGGACGGACTGGAGTATACCACGCTGAATCTCGTACAAGGTGAGGTTCCACCCATGCGCTATGGTGGTAACTATAAGAGTTATGGTCCTCAGTATGTGCGAGGTATCCAAGAAGGAAATGGTGTGCCTAAGGACTCTGACCTCTGGGTAACCTACTCGATGAATAAGGAAGATATGTGGGTAGCTCATATCCCTGTGCCAGTACAGACGGAGGCCCACAAGCATGCTGATGGTAAGGAATTTGGTGTCAACGAACTGGCAAAGCTGAAGAGTTGGAATATATATTCACCCGTCTATGCCCCTGTATCGCTGAGCGATGGCTGGCTGACGCTGAAGGATAGCGACCCCTTCGACTATGCCCGTGTAGAGCGCAAGATTCCTGCTTCGAAAGAGTTGAAAGTGGTCTTCGACCTGCGTGCCTCGCAAAACGATAAAGGGCTGTTGCAGATTGAATTCCTTGACGAACATGGTACAGCTTGCTCACGTATTGAACTTACCAACGAAGGTATCATGCGTTGCAAGGGTGGTGCGCGTTATGGCGGACTGGGCAAATACGAGTCCGACACCACTTATCACATCGAGGCTATTCTGAGCGTTTCGAAGCGTATGGCTGAGGTCTTCGTAAACGGTAAGAAGGCTGGTCAGCGCATGTTCTTTGCACCCGTTGAGAGCATCGAGCGCATCATGTTCCGCACAGGAGCCCGTCGCACTTTCCCAGACATCGACACCCCTGCCGATTGGGATGGTAAGCTAGACAATGCTGGCGAGCGCGAGCCGGAAGCCATCTTTGCCTTGAGCAGTTTCCGCACGGAGAGTCTGGACGCGAATGCTACTGCGGCTTTCCTAAAATACGATAACTACAAGCACTATGTCGACTACTTTAACCAGATGGAGACTGAGAGTATTCAGCAGGCCATTCCTAACAGCCAAGCATGGGAATGGATGACACAGAACGTGCCCCTCTTTGAGTGTTCGCAGCAAGACTTCGAAGAACTATGGTACTTCCGCTGGTGGACGCTGCGTAAGCATCTGAAGCGTACCCCTGTAGGCTATGCCATGACGGAGTTTCTCGTGTCTCGTTCCTATGCCGACAAGTATAATCTCATCAGCTCAGGCGTGGGCCACCATATCCATGAGAGTCGCTGGCTGCACAACCCCGTCTACCTTGACCAGGCCATGGAGACCTGGTATAAAGGCAACGGCGGGAACCCCATGGCCAAGCTCTGCAACTACTCCTCGTGGATAGCCTATTCGCTGTGGGGACGCTATCTGGTTGATGGCCGTAAGGACTGGATAGTCTCTATGCTGCCCTCGCTGGAGTGGGAGTATAACCATTGGGAGACCACCCACACCCGTGAGGGAGGCCTCTACTGGCAGGCCGATGTGCAGGACGCTATGGAAGAGACCATTAGCGGAGGCAGGAAGAAGAAGTATCTGCGTCCCAGCATTAATAGTTATATGTTTGGCAACGCGATGGCCATTGGCAACATCGCCCAACTAACTGGCGACGATGCCAAGTCCAAGACCTATTTTGACAAGGCCGCCACCTTGAAGGAGAAAGTT
>JAFPEE010000148.1 GCA_017389705.1 Prevotella sp. | reverse complement strand
CGCCCAGCAGGCCCGTCTGCTGATAGCCCGTGTGGCTGCCAAGCAGGGTATGACAGGTGAGATTCCTGTGCCTGACTATTCTACGAAGGAGAAGGCCCAGGCTGCCATTGGTCTTGACATGAAGACGTTGCGCGACAAGAAACAGCGCTTCCTGCAGGAGATTGAGCCTAAGTGGATTGAGGAGGCAAAAAAGAGTGGCAAACTCATAGAATTATAAATCTGTAAACACAATCTTGGGGCAGGCCGTAAAGACCTGCCTCTTTTTGAAATTTTAAATCCAAAAGATATGAAAAGACAACTAACTACAATGGTCGTAGCGCTGTTCGCATTAACGGCTATGGCACAAGAGAATCAGTTTACGATTGACGCACAGTTGCGCACGCGTGGTGAGTATAACAACGGTGCCAGCACCCCTCGCGACAAAGGAGAAAAGCCTGCTATGTTTATCAACAATAGGACCCGTGTGTCGTTTGGCTATCAGCGTGGCGACAACCTGGAGCTGAAATTCTCGGCCCAGCATACAGGTATATGGGGACAGAACGACATGAATGTCAAGGACGGCAGCGCCGCTATAAATGAGGCTTGGGCCAAGCTCAAGTTCGGTGAGGGCTGGTTTGCACAGGTGGGTCGTCAGCAGTTGGTATATGACGATGAGCGTATTCTGGGTGGACTGGATTGGCATGTCAGCGGCAACTGGCACGATGCGTTGCGACTGGGCTATGAGAGCGCAGAACATAAAGTACACGCTATTCTTGCCTTCAACCAAGCCGGTGTGAACCGCGGCAACTATTACGATGGGCCCATGCCCTACAAGGCCATGCAGACCCTCTGGTATCACTATCAGGCAGCTCAGACCCCATTCGGTATTTCGCTGATATTCATGAACCTTGGACGCGAAGCCGGTGAGGCTGGCGATGGCAAGACCAAGTATATGCAGACCATTGGTACCGACATCAGCTACAAGCCTTCAGACTTCGACATCCATGGCGCTTTCTACTATCAGATGGGTAGGAATGGTGCCGACACGAAGGTTTCAGCATGGATGGCCAGCGCAAAGATTGGCTATAAGATTGACCCGGTATGGGGTGTCAATGTAGGCTACGACTACCGTAGTGGTAACGATGGCAAGGGTGATAAGGACAAGGCTTTCGACCAGCTCTTCGGAACCCATCATAAGTTCTATGGCTTCATGGACTACTTCCTGCGTAACGCCCCCTATGGCGTGCAGGATATCCAGGCTGGTGTGACTGCTAAAGCCTCGAAGAAAGTCAGCCTGCTGCTGAACTACCATTACTTCATGACAGCCCAGAAGGCCGCTAACGACAAGAAGGGTCTCGGCCATGAGATTGACTTGCAGGTGACCGCATCGCTGATGAAGAACGTGACGCTGATGGCTGGCTACTCCACCATGTTCGGTACGGAGACGATGGACATTGTAAAGGGAGGCAACCACAAGTCTTGGCAGGACTGGGCCTGGGTAACGCTGAACATCAATCCTCGCATCTTCACTACCAGGTGGTAAGTGTACCTACTGAAAAACCCCAAACGTTGTCGAGGATTTATCAATCATCGACGTGGTTTTATCAATCTACGCCAATGATTAATAAATCATTGGCGTAGATTTAACTTTCCCCCGTAGCAAAAAACATCTTTCCCCGTACCAAAAGACCCTTTGCAACGCACCAAACTATAGTAGCGCTACGTTGCAAATAGAGGCCTGAGCGTAATGCCCAGGCCTCTATGTTTTTATAAAAGTTTGTTGCTTATCCGTTCATGGAGAGCAGGAACTCCTCGTTGGAGTGGGTCTGTACCAAGCGGTCGCGGACGGTATTCATGGCTTCGATGGGGTTCATCTCGGCAATGAACTTGCGGATAATCCACATGCGGTTGAGTGTGGTCTGGTCCTGCAGCAGGTCGTCACGACGTGTAGAGCTCTGTACGAGATTGACAGCAGGATAGACGCGCTTGTTGGCCAGCATGCGGTCGAGCTGGAGCTCGGAGTTGCCAGTACCCTTGAATTCCTCGAAGATGACCTCGTCCATCTTGGAACCTGTATCCGTCAGCGCAGTAGCGATGATGGTCAGCGAGCCGCCTCCCTCAATGTTACGGGCTGCACCGAAGAAGCGCTTGGGCTTCTGCAGGGCGTTGGCGTCGACACCACCTGTGAGCACCTTACCGCTGGCAGGGGCTACGGTATTGTAGGCACGGGCCAGTCGGGTAATGGAGTCGAGGAAGATGACAACGTCGTGGCCACATTCTACCATACGCTTGGCTTTCTCGAGCACGATTCCTGCAATCTTGACGTGACGGTCGGCAGGCTCGTCGAAGGTTGAGGCTATGACCTCAGCGTTGACGGTGCGGGCCATGTCGGTAACCTCCTCAGGACGCTCGTCGATGAGCAGCATCATGATGTAGGCCTCGGGGTGGTTGGCGGCAATGGCATTGGCAATGTCCTTCATCAGGATGGTCTTACCTGTTTTGGGCTGTGCGACGATGAGTGCACGCTGTCCCTTACCGATAGGCGAGAAGAGGTCGACGATGCGGACACTGGGATTGGTGGTCTGCGGGTCGCCACAAAGCGTGAACTTCTCGTCGGGGAATAGGGGAGTAAGGTGCTCGAAGGCCACACGGTCGCGTACCTCCTGAGGATTGCGTCCGTTGATGGCGGTGACGTTTGACAGGGCGAAGTACTTCTCGTTGTCGTGTGGCGGACGTACGGTGCACTCTACGACATCGCCTGTCTTGAGTCCCCAGCGCTTGATTTGCTGCGGGTTGACATAGACGTCGTCTGGCGACGAGAGGTAGTTGTAGTCTGATGAGCGCAGGAAACCATAGCCGTCGGTGAGGATCTCCAGCACGCCATTGGCTGTGATGAGGTCGGCAAAGTCGAACTCAACATTGTTGCGACCGTAGTCGTTTCTTGCTGCTGGCCCCATGGGGTCTTGGGCGGGCTGTGCAGCCAGCGGACGGTCGAAGATGTCGACAGAAGGAATGGCAGCCTGGTCTTCTACGGGAAGATCAACGACGGGAATAAAATCCGTTCCATCGCCTGGATCGCCCTCCCAGACTCCTTCTGGTATGTAGTCTTCATCGTCAGCCTGGGCATGCTCGCCCATCTTCTCCTGCAGCTGGCTGATAACCTCGGGGTCAATGACCTCAGCTTCCGTCTCAGGGACTCCAGCCTCAGGTACTGCCTCAGCCTCAGGTACAGCAGGGGCAGCCTCGGGCTCGGCAACAGCTTCTGCCTCTTGCTTGGCAGCCTCGGCAGCAGCAGCCTCTGCCTCTTGCTCCTTCTTCGACTTACGGCCACGCTTCTTGGGAGCAGGCTTGGCCTCCTCTGCGGCAGCAGCCTCTTCTGTGGCAGCCTGCTCAGCGGCAGCCTGGTCGGCAATGACGGAGTCAAGGGTCTGCTTCTTCTCTGTCTTCTTTTTCTTGGAATCCAGGTTCTCACCATCGGCTCCTTTGACCGTATATACCTTATTATTATCTTTTGCAATGCGGGTGCGCTTGCGTTTGGACGATGGAACACCGGCAGCAGAATTCTCTGCAGCCTTGTCGAGGATGGCATAGATGACATTCTCCAGTTCATCATTCTGCGACACCTTGACACCCAGTTCGTTGGCTATCTCCATCAGTTCAGGGATAGGAATCTTTTCTAATTCTTCTTTCGTGTACATGTCAATATACAGTAATTCGTTAATAATTCAATGTTTGGATTTGTGAAAACTTTTGGAAAGAATGCTTCGCGGGAGGAAGCACGTTTTCTGAAATTCGACTGCAAAGGTACAAAAACTTTCTGAAACAGCAAATTAATTTTGATTTATTTTGTTTTATATTTGGTTTTTCATTCAATTAGCACTACCTTTTTCGCTTCGCGAGAAGGTACTTCCGTTCGAAAAAGCCAAAATAATTTTGCTTTTTACTCACTTATTCGTACCTTTGCAGCATGGAAATCAAGCAAGCAGAATTTTCGCTCTCGGCTCCGGTGGTTAGCATGTGTCCCAAGGACACAAAGCCTGAGTATGCTTTTATAGGACGCTCAAATGTGGGTAAGTCGAGTCTCATTAATATGCTGACGAACAACAAGAAGCTGGCAAAGACCTCTGCGACGCCAGGTAAGACGTTGCTCATCAACCACTTTATTATTAATAAGGAGTGGTATCTGGTAGACCTGCCCGGCTATGGCTATGCCAAGCGCTCGAAGAAGGAGATAGAACGTCTGGACCAGATGATTCGCAGTTACATTCTGCAAAGGGAGCAGCTGGTGAATATCTTTGTGCTGGTGGACATCCGTTTGGAGCCTCAGAAGATAGACCTTGAGTTCATCGAGTGGCTGGGTATGTCGAGTGTTCCCTTCAGCATTGTGTTTACCAAAGCCGACAAGCTGACACCCAACAAAGCCCGTCAGGCTATGGAGTCATACAAGAAGACACTTTCTGAGGCGTGGGAGGAGATGCCGCCCATGTTCCTGACTTCTGCTGAAAAGAAGGAAGGCAGGGACGATTTGCTCAATTACATAGAACAGATAAATAAAGAGCTGAGCGATTAGCTAATTGCTAATGGCTAACAGCTAATAGCTAACATTCAAGATATGACTCCCTATCTCGACGTACAACACCTGACCAAGTCGTTTGGCGCCCTGACGCTGTTTCGCGACATCAGTTTCTCCATTGGCGAAGGCCAGAAGGTGGGACTGATAGCGAAGAACGGTACGGGTAAGTCGACGCTGCTCTCCATTCTTGCCGGCAAGGAGGGTTACGATAGTGGCGACATTGTGTTCCGTCGTGATCTGAAGGTGGGCTTTCTGGAGCAGTCGCCCCAGTTCGACCCTGACGAGACCGTGCTTGACGCCTGTTTCAATCATCAGGGGGAGGAAGAAAAAGTGCTGAAGGCCAAGCAGGTGCTGACGCAGTTGAAGATTAGGAACTTGCAGCAGAAGATGGGTCAGCTGAGTGGTGGTCAGCAGAAGCGTGTGGCATTGGCTAACGTGCTGCTGACGGAGCCCGACCTCATCATCCTCGACGAGCCCACCAACCATCTGGATTTGGAGATGATAGAGTGGCTGGAGGGATACCTGGGACGAGGTCATCGTACCTTGCTCATGGTGACCCACGACCGATTCTTCCTGGACCGCGTGTGCTCGGTCATCCTTGAACTTGACGATCATACCGTCTATACCTATCGTGGCAACTATGCCTATTACCTGGAGAAACGCCAGGAACGTATCGATAACAAGCGGGCAGAGATAGCCCGTGCCAACAACCTGTATCGTACTGAGCTGGAGTGGATGCGACGCATGCCTCAGGCTCGTGGCCATAAGGCCCGCTATCGTGAGGAAGCCTTCTATGAGCTGGAGAAGGTGGCGAAGCAGCGCTTGGAGGAACGCCAGCTAAGGCTGAAGGCCTCTAATATATATATAGGTAGCAAGATTTTTGAGTGTCAGTATATCTCCAAGCGCTTTGACGACACCATTATCCTGAAGGACTTCTACTATAACTTCTCGCGTTTCGAGAAGATGGGCATCGTGGGCAATAACGGCACTGGCAAGTCGACCTTCATCAAGATGCTGTTAGGGCAGGTGCCTGTCGACGAGGGGCGTATCATCATTGGCGATACCGTCCGTTTCGGCTATTTCTCGCAGGAAGGACTGCAGTTTGACGAGCAGCAGAAAGTGATCGACGTCATTCGCGACATTGCTGAATACGTAGACTTGGGAGGTGGGCGTAAGCTCTCTGCCTCACAGCTGTTGCAGCATTTCCTATTTACCAACGAGCAGCAATATAATTATGTATATAAGCTCAGTGGTGGTGAGCGTCGCAAGCTGTACCTCTGTACTGTGCTGATGCGCAATCCGAACTTTCTGGTCTTAGACGAGCCCACGAACGACCTTGACATCGTGACGCTGCAGATCCTGGAAGAGTACCTGCAAGACTTCCCGGGCTGTGTCATTGTGGTCAGCCACGACCGCTATTTCATGGACAAGGTGGTAGACCACCTGCTGGTGTTTCGGGGTCAGGGCGACATCAAGGACTTTCCTGGCAACTATACACAGTATCGGGAGTGGGAAAGACTTGGCAATGCTAAAGAGTCCAAAGAAACGAAAGAGACAAAAGAACCAGCTGCCTCCAGCAAGGCAACCTACCGGCATGATGACCGTCGGCGACTTAGCTACAAGGAAAAGCGCGAGATGGAGCAGCTGGAGAAGGACATCGCAGCCCTGGAAGAAGAACAACACCAGTTGGAGGAGGCCCTGTGCAGCGGGACACTCAGCGTTGACGAACTGACAGAGAAAAGCAAGCGGCTCCCTCTGCTGAAGGACGAATTGGACGAGAAGTCCATGCGCTGGCTGGAACTAAGTGAGATAGAATCATGATACAACAACAATATCCATCCCAACTACTGGAAAAGGCTGTGCAGGAGTTCTCCAAGCTGCCAGGCATAGGACGTAAGACCGCTTTGCGTCTGGTGCTCCATCTGCTGCGTCAGGATGCAGACGATGTGGCGCAGTTTGCTGATGCTGTGGGGCGTTTGAAGCAGGAGGTCAAGTATTGTCATGTGTGCCATAATATCAGCGACAGCGATACCTGTCCTATCTGCAACGACCCACGACGCGACAGCACTACCATCTGTGTGGTGGAGAACATCCAGGATGTGATGGCTGTCGAGAATACGCAGCAGTTCGCGGGGTTGTACCATGTGCTGGGAGGCGTTATCTCGCCCATGGATGGCATCGGCCCGTCGGATTTGGAGATTGACTCGCTGGTCAGTCGAGTCAGCGAAGGTGGGGTCAAGGAGGTCATTCTGGCCTTGAGCTCTACGATGGAGGGCGACACCACCAACTTCTACATCTTCCGCAAGCTGGCTCCCTATACGGATGTCAAGCTGAGCATAATAGCCCGAGGCATCAGCGTGGGCGACGAGCTGGAGTATACCGATGAGGTGACGCTGGGACGCTCCATCCTGAATAGAACACCCTTTGAAGGAAAGTAAATACAATATATTTATGAATGCTGAGACATTACAATTTCTGTTGACGACGTTCATGGAGCTGGCAACGCTGCTGTGTGCTTATCTGGCCTTGCGTCTGTTCAAAAAGAGCCGCTGGCTACGTTTGGGACTCATTGCCGTCCCCCTGTTGCTCAACGCGCTGCTCTATGCAGTCTATCAGACCACCCCGTTCTTCTATCTGGGCGTTATCCTCTTATTATGCCTGCCCTTTGTATGGCCAAGAAAGTCTGCATAGTCATCGTCAGCTACAATGTCTGCCAGTTACTGGACGAGTGCTTGCAGAGTGTCCGTAAGGCTTTGGACGGGCTTGACGCTGAGGTGTATGTGGTGGATAACAGCTCTTCTGATGGAACGGTAGAGACGCTGCGTCCTCGTTATCCTGAGGTATGCTTCATTGCCAACAAGGATAATGTGGGCTTTGCTCGTGCCAATAATCAGGCCATCCGACAATCGGAAGCTGACTATGTCTTGCTGCTGAATCCTGATACGGTGGTCTACGAGCCTACCATCCGCGAGACGCTGGCATTCCTCGATGCACATCCCAAGGCGGGTGGGGCAGGGGTGCGCATGCTGACCCGAGAGGGGACTCCTGCACCAGAGTCACGACGTTCCATTCCTACTCCCTGGGTGGCTATGCTCAAGATGCTGGGCTTTACCCGTCGCTACTATATGAGCTATCTGCCCTGGGACCAGCCAGGACAGATAGAGGTCATCAGCGGAGCCTACTGCATGTTGCGCCGGAAAGCCCTTGACGAGGTGGGACTGCTCGACGAGGACTTCTTTATGTATGGCGAGGACATCGACCTGTCGTATCGTCTGCTGAAGGGAGGCTGGCAGAACTGGTACCTGCCCCTGGACATAATTCATTATAAAGGAGAGTCGACCCAGAAGTCGTCCTTCCGCTATGTCCACACCTTCTATCAGGCTATGCTCATCTTCTTCCGCAAGCATTACAGCCATCTTAGTTTCTTCTTCTCCATACCCATCAAGACTGCCATTTACTTCCGAGCAACGATGGCACTAATACAGATGTTAGGAGAACGTTTTCGCCATTTTATTGACCCTCGAAAAAACAGCTTATGAAATCATTGCCTGTCATACGGCTTCGTGCCATTGAGCCAGAAGATCTTGACCTGCTCTATCGTATCGAGAACGATACCCAGTTGTGGAATGTGGGTGCCACCAATGTGCCTTATTCACGCTATACGCTGCACGATTACATTGCTACCTCGAGTGACGACATCTACGCAGACCGTCAGGTCCGTCTGGTTATAGAGAATGAGCAGGGTGAAACAGTAGGATTGGCTGATCTGGTGCATTTCGATCCTCGGCACCAGCGGGCAGAGACGGGTATCGTTATTCTGGATGCCCATCGTCGTCAAGGCTATGCCTCTGCTGCGTTGATGAAGCTGGAATGCTATGCCCTGCGTGTATTGCATCTGCACCAGCTGTATGCAGTAGTCGAGGAACAGAATCAGGCAGCTTTCCACCTTTTCTGCGAGAATGGCTTTCATGAGCAGGCAAGACTCAAGGATTGGCTTTTCGACGGACGCAGTTATCATGATTCGTACCTGCTGCAAAGATTTTTATAAACTTTTCCCCAAAAAGTTTTGCAGATTCGAAAATTCTATGTACCTTTGCACCCGCTAAACGACAGAAGCGACCCAAAGAGGTGCGTTAGTTCAGTAGGTTAGAATGCCTGCCTGTCACGCAGGAGGTCACGAGTTCGAGTCTCGTACGCACCGCCTCTAAAGTCGCAGAAGAAGTCACCAGCAAGGTGCGTTAGTTCAGTAGGTTAGAATGCCTGCCTGTCACGCAGGAGGTCACGAGTTCGAGTCTCGTACGCACCGCAAGAAACAAGAGCTCACTAGAATCAAACGGTTCGGTGAGCTTTTTTCAATAACAAAAAACTGAAAGCAATGAGACGACTGTCATTATCTCTTCTCCTGTTGATGCTGGTACTGTCTGTTAGTGCCCAGAAGCGTGCCTTGTCCATCTTGGGCGATTCCTATAGTACCTTCAAGGATTTTGTGGTTCCTGACACTAACTATGTGTGGTATCCTCGCGACAGCGTCAAGCATAACGATGTGATGAATGTGCGTCAGACCTGGTGGCATCAGTTCATCCGCAAGGGCAACTTCTACCTCTGCCAGAATAATTCTTTCTCAGGCGCTACCATCTGCTATACAGGCTATAAGGGCGAGGACTACAGCGACAGGAGCTATGTGACACGCTCACGTTATCTGGGATGCCCTGAGGTCATCATTGTTTTTGGAGGTACCAACGACTCATGGGCCAAGGCGCCAGTAGGCGAATATCAGTATGGGGCATGGACGAAGAAAGACCTCTACAGCTTCCGTCCTGCGATGGCCTGCTTGCTGTCGTCGTTGCAAGACCGCTACCCGGGTGTGGAGATTTATGTCGTTATCAATACAGAACTCTCGAAAGAGATTACCGAATCCATGCAGACCATCAGCGACCACTATGGTGTCCGCTACATCATGCTGCACGACATCGACAAGCAATGGGGACATCCCTCGCAGAAGGGTATGACCCAGATTGCTGAACAACTGAGTGAAGTTATCAAATAATAAAACATACTAATATGAAACAAACTATTCTTGTTACTGGTGGTACAGGCTTTATTGGAAGTCACACTACCGTAGAGCTGCAGAATGCAGGCTATCAAGTTGTTATCGTTGACAACCTCTCAAATTCCAATGCCAACGTTGTTGATGGCATTGAGAAGATTACCGGTCAGCGTCCTGCCTTCGAGCAGGCCGACTGCTGCGACCTGGAGGCTATGGAGCGCATCTTCCAGAAGTATCCAGCTATTGAGGGCATCATCCACTTTGCCGCCTCGAAGGCTGTCGGTGAGAGTGTGGAGAAGCCTTTGCTCTACTATCGCAACAACCTGACCTCGCTCATCAACCTGCTTGAGCTCATGCCCAAATACAATGTGAAGGGTATCATCTTCTCCAGTAGCTGTACTGTCTATGGTCAGCCCTCACAGGAGAATCTGCCTGTCACAGAGAATGCACCAATCCAGAAGGCTATGTCGCCCTATGGCAACACCAAGCAGATTAACGAGGAGATTATACAGGACTATATCCACTCAGGAGCTCCCATCAAGAGCATCATCTTACGCTACTTCAACCCCATTGGTGCTCATCCCACCGCGTTGATTGGTGAGTTGCCCAATGGTGTGCCCATGAACCTCATTCCATTCGTCACCCAGACAGCTATGGGTATTCGTGAGCAGCTGAAGATTTTTGGCAATGACTACAATACTCCTGACAAGACCTGCATCCGCGACTACATCTATGTCGTAGACCTGGCCAAGGCTCATGTGAAGGCTATGGAGCGCGTGCTTGACAAGCCTGAGACGGATGCTGTTGAGGTGTTCAACATCGGTACAGGTCGTGGTCTGTCTACCCTTGAGGTGGTTGAGGGCTTCGAGAAGGCTACTGGCGTCAAGGTCAACTGGACCTATGCTCCTCGTCGCGAAGGTGATATCGAGCAGGTTTGGGGCAATGTCGACAAGGCCAATAAGGTATTGGGATGGAAGGCAGAGACTCCTACTGAAGAGGTGCTGAAGAGTGCCTGGAAGTGGCAGCAGAAGCTGCGCGAGGACGGCATCCAGTAAAAAAGGAAAGCCCTTGACTACACCTATTTATATTATAGAAGAGGCAAAGCTACGTCAGAATCTGTCGCTCATCCGTTCTGTGGCTGAGCGTACAGGTTCTGAATGGATTTTGGCCTTTAAGGCTTTTGCCCTGTGGAAGACTTTCCCCATCTTCCGCGAATATATCCAGTCGACGACAGCCAGCTCGCTGAGTGAGGCCCGTCTGGCTTTGGAGGAGTTTGGTGCCAAGGCTCATACCTACTCGCCAGCCTATAAGGATGAGGAGTTCGACGACATTGTGCGTTGTTCGTCGCATCTGACCTTTAACTCGCTGACGCAGTATGAGCGTTTCCATGAGCGGGCAGGGGAGTGCTCGCTGGGATTGAGGATTAATCCTGAATATTCTGAGGTGGGTACCTTATTGTATAATCCCTGTGCCCCAGGAACACGTTTTGGCATAACGGCAGACAAGTTGCCTGAGGTTTTGCCTGCTGATGTCCGAGGTTTCCATTGTCATTGTCATTGCGAGAGTGGGTCTGATGTTTTTGAGCGCACCCTGAAACATGTCGAGGAAAAGTTCTCCAAGTGGTTCCCTCAGTTGGAGTGGATTAACTTTGGTGGTGGACATCTCGTCACTCGCAAAGACTACGACATAGAGCGCCTGGTGCGTTTGATGCAGGGCTTCCATCAGCGTTATCCGAATCTGAAGGTTATCTTCGAGCCTGGCAGTGCCTTTGCCTGGCAGACTGGTCCGCTGGTGGCCAGCGTGGTAGATGTGGTAGAGGACAAAGGCATACGTACAGCAATCCTTGACGTCAGCTTTACCTGCCATATGCCCGATTGTCTGGAAATGCCTTACCATCCTGAAGTGCGTGGCGCTGAGACGATAGAGGAAATCTCCAATACGTCACCCCTTCCTCCTCATCTCTACCGTTTGGGAGGCAACAGCTGTCTGTCAGGCGACTTCATGGGTTACTGGCAATTCGACCACGAGTTGCGAGTAGGCGAGGAAGTTGTCTTTGAGGACATGATACACTATACAACGGTAAAGACCAATACCTTCAATGGCATCACTCATCCATCCATCGCAATGCTTCACGTGGATGGTACCCTGGAGATGCTTCGGAAGTACACTTACGAGGACTATCGCGACAGGATGGATTAAAGGCATGCCTGCTGAGGCTTGCTTACATTACGATTGAAGGCCCTTCGTATTACGACTGAGCACCCTTTAATCGTAATACGATTTCCCCTCAGCTGCCTACTTGCTCGTTTTCTGCTTCAGCCTCTTGATGCGGCGCTGGGCTTCAAAGGCCTCGGGATAGAGGCTTAGGGCTTTCTCGTAGTTGCGGATGGCAGCTTCCGTCATGTGCTCCTGCTCGCACTCCTTGCCTAACAAGACATACTCAGCAGCAAGACGCTTGAGCAGTTCTTCGCGTTGCCGGATGTCGGTCTCCAGGTCGTGGATGCGCTGTTGTTGGCGAGTGATAATGCCCAGTTTGCGACGGATGTAGCGTTGGACAGCAGGTTGCTCTATGTCGTAACGGGAATGAATGGCCAGGAAGAAGTTTTTGAGGAAGGCGTCAAAGTCCTGACGGTCAAAGGCTTCCACAGCATCGTGGTATTCCTTGTCAGCCTTACTCTCGTAGATGGCCTGGCGCATTAGTTGTCCGTCGTTGTAGCGTTGGGCAAAAGCCACGACCTCAGGACGTACAAAGATGTCAGAGCGACGGATAGGTTCCTCGAGGACGATGCCCTTGAGCGAGGTACAACGCGACAGCGCCACATAAGTCTGACCACCAGCGAAGGCTCCGCCACCAGAGAAGTCAATCTTCACTTGACGAAAGGTAAGGCCCTGACTTTTGTGAACAGTAATGGCCCAGGCCAGTCGCAGGGGGTATTGTATGAAGGTACCCAGCTGTTCTTCGACTATCTTCTGCTCCTTCTCATCGAAGGTGTAGCGCATGTTCTCCCATACTTCCTCGCCTACGTCGTACTCGTTGCCGTCCTCGTCGCAGACGCCAATAATGCCTTCATCCATGTCAATGCCGGTCACAATGCCTATGGTGCCATTAACCCATCGTTTTTCCTTGTCGTTACGAGTAAAGATGACCTGTGCTCCAGGCTTCAGTTCCAGTTCCATAGGAGCTGGCAGGGAGGTCAGGGGAAACTCGCCCCTAATGGTTCCCTTAAAAGTGGTTACAGACCCTTCGAGTTGGGATAGTTGCTGCTCATTAAGCCAATCAACCGTATCACGACGAGTGGCCAGCGTGATGGGGAGTGCAGAGGAGTCGCTTCTGGAGTCAGCAGCATTGACGCGGGCGTTGATGTCTGCCAAGTCCTGGTCGGAGGCTTGGTTCTGACGGATGCGATCCAGCAGACCAATGAACTGTGCATCGTTCTGACGATACACCTTGCGAAGCTCAATGCTGACGAGCTGCATCTGTTGCCACACTTTGGCAGAAAAGAAGTAGGCAGAGGCATAGAAGGGTTGCATCAGTCGCCACTCGTCTTCCTTGATGACTGGCTCGAGCTGGAAGATGTCACCCACGAGCAACAGCTGCTTGCCGCCAAAGGGCTCACGCATATTGCGGCAATAGATGCGAAGCACCTTGTCGATGAAGTCTATGATGTCTGCACGAACCATCGATATCTCGTCGATGATAATCAGCTCCAATTCGCGTAATAGTTTTAGCGTTACACCGCTGTACTTCAACGTTTTACGAATATTGCGGGGAGAGTAGCGTGAGTCGTTGGGCAAGAGTGGGTGGAAGGGTAGCTTGAAGAAGGAGTGTAGTGTCTGGCCTCCCGCATTGATGGCAGCGATGCCTGTCGGAGCAAGGATGACGTACTTCTTCTTTGTATGCTGAGCGACGTAGCGCAGAAAGGTAGACTTACCCGTCCCTGCCTTTCCTGTCAGAAAGAGCGAGCGACGGGTATATTGGATAATCTGGAGCGCTTGCTGCCACTCCTGATTGTCAAGGTCTAATGCTTCCTGTTTTCTTTTCACAGTTTTCGTTTACTCCTCTTTGGGTTCCAACGCAGCCTGAGGCTCTTCAGGATGAGGCTGCTGGTTGGCATCCTCTTTGTGCTCCTTGGGTCTCATGACCTCATTGCCGAACTCGTCGAGCACCATTTCCATCTCTTGCTCAGCAGCAAGGCTGTCGACAGCAATGGAGTCAGTATCGCGGCGTTGGTAATAGCTGGCACAGGTATACATCTCAGCACGAACGTCAGCATCCTTGGGCTTGCCAAACTTAGCATGGTATTGCTTGAAGGCAGGGTCACCCAAAACAGACTCGAAGAAGTATCCACAGATGGGCAATGCCGTACGTGAGCCTTGGCCCAGCTGTCCTGTACGGAAGTGGATGCAACGATACTCGCCACCCACCCAGGCACCAGCTACAAGTCGTGGACTGACGCCTACGAACCAGGCATCAGAGTGGTTGTTGGATGTTCCTGTCTTGCCGCCAAACTCCGTATCGCTATACTTGCCCACATAGCCCCAAAGGCTCATGCTGGTGCCTCCAGGTTCACGCAAGCCACCCAACAGCAACTGCTGTGCCAGATAGGCAGAACGATAGGGAATGGCCTGCTTCTCTTCCGAGGTGGCTGTATATATCTCGTTACCATCACGGTCCAGAATACGGGTGACAAGCACAGGCTCGTGCATCTTGCCATCGTTGGCGACAGTACCGTAGCTGTTGACCAGCTCCAGCAGGTTGACATCACTACTGCCAAGTGTGAGTGACGGAGTGGGATCGAGGCGTGACTTGATCCCCATGGCATGTGCTGTACTGACAATGCGTTGGATGCTTACCTCTTGTCCCAATTTGACAGCCACCGAGTTGATGCTCTGTGCGAAGGCTGCTTTCAAGGGCATGGAGTCGCCCGTAAAGTAGCCATTGGCGTTGGTAGGTGCCCAGGTGACTTCCTTTCCGTTGTTCATCACCTTCATGGCGAAATAGGAGTCTACACGTCTATCGCAAGGTGTAAGGCCCTGATTCATGGCTTCCGTATAGACAAAGAGCTTGAAGGTAGAGCCTGGCTGGCGCATAGCGGTAACCTTGTCGTACTTCCAGGTGCGGAAGTCGATGTCACCCACCCAGGCCTTGACGTGACCTGTCTGAGGCTCCATGGCAACGAATCCGCAATGCATGAAATGCTCCATGTAGCGAATGCTGTCAAGGGTGGAAATCTCCTTCTCTATGGTGCCTTTTTCGTAGTCAAAGAGCTTTACGCGGTGGGGCTTGTTCAGATAGTAATCGATAGAGTCCTGATTGCCAGCATATTTCTGGGACAGGTATTTGTAGCCGGACGTCTTCTTGGCCAAGTCCTCAATGAAGTGAGGAATCTCCTGATGGCGCTCGTCCTGCCAAGGTGGGGTGTTGCCCCAATGGGAATTGAAGTTACGCTGCACCTGCCGCATCTGCTTGTTGGCAGCTTTCTCGGCATATTTCTGCATGCGGGTGTCGATGGTGGTGTAAATCTTCAGTCCGTCCTTATAGAGGTCGTAGCCATTGTCGTCGCACCATCCCTTGAGGTAGTTCTTGACAGCTTCGCGGAAATACTGGGCCTGTCCGTCGTAGTTGTTCTCAACGCTATAGTCCAGATTGATGGGCTTCGCAGTCAGCGAGTCATACTGCTCTTGCGTAATATCCTTATGATTCAGCATGATGCCCAGCACGACATTACGTCGTAACAGGGAGTTCTTGGGATTGATACGAGGATTGTAGTAAGTGGTAGCCTTCAGCAGTCCTACGAGGATAGCAGACTGGTCAGTAGTCAGGTGTTGTGGCGTGGTGCCAAAGTAGGTCTTTGCTGCAGTCTTGATGCCAAAGGCATTGGAACCGAAGTCAACCGTATTGGCATACATGGTGAGAATCTGCTTCTTGTCGAAGAACATCTCAATCTTTACAGCTGTAATCCACTCTTTGCTTTTCATGATGAGCATCTTCAAACCAGGGATGTTGCCTAAGAGACCGGTAGAATACTCGGTACGCACTCGGAACATATTCTTTACCAGCTGCTGGGTAATAGTAGAGGCACCACGTGCATCGTGGTGGATGATGTAGTCCTTGAGGGCAGCAAAGACACCCTGGAAGTCAATGCCAAAGTGTTTGTAGAAACGCTCGTCCTCAGTATCAATCAGGGCACGCCAAAAGATGGGATTCACCTCCTCGTACTCCACAGGGGTGCGATTCTCGCTGAAGTATTTACCGATTAGCTCATTGTCAGCACTATACAGCTCTGAGGCCTGGATGGTCTTAGGGTGCATGATGGCGCTCATCGATGGCGACTTGCCAAAGAGCCAAAGGAAGTTGATGTCTACCATAAGGAGGTAGAGCAGGAAGGCTATAATGAATGAGGCGAAGCCAACACCTATCTTCACATACCAACGTCGTCCATGATACAATCCTTTATACCATTGCCATGCTTTCCGGGGAGCATGGATGATCATTTGTGCGTACTTATTCATATTGTGATATGTATTTCAATATTTCATCTTTGTCGTCTGGGTGGAACCAACGTACCAGCGGGTCACGCTTAAACCATGTCAGCTGCTTGCGGGCATAGCGTCGGGTATTTCCTTTCATGCGTTCAACAGCCTCTTCCAGTGGCCAGCGCCCATCCATATAGTCGAACATCTCTTTGTAGCCTACGGTGTTGAGGGCATTGAGCTGACGCAAGGGGTAGAGTCCTTTGGCCTCTTCAAGCAGGCCATCCTGCATCATCTGGCCAACTCGCTGGTTAATCCTGTCGTAGAGTTCCTCACGTTCGCGGTTCAGTCCTATCTTGACAATGCGGAAGGGGCGTGGCTTGCGTTGCTGGGTGCGATAGGAGGTATAGGTGCGTCCCGTCTGATAGCAAATCTCCAATGCATGGATGACTCGTCGATAGTTCTGACGGTCTACCACCTCGTAGTGTTCAGGGTCCAGTCTGCGCAGATCTTCACAAAGGGCTTCCAATCCTTCCTCCTGATAGCGACGCTTCATCTCCTCACGGATGTCGTCACGGATGGTGGGAATATCGTCAATGCCATTACAAACAGCGTCTATATACATCATGCTACCTCCTGACAGGAGATGTAAACCGTGTGTCGTGGTCTGTGAGGAAATCAGCGCCAGCACGTCCTGTTCGTACATGGAGGCATTGTAGTAGTCATGAATGCTCTTGCTGCCTACAAAGTAGTGTTGCGCCATGCTCAGCTGTTCCTCAGTAGGAGAGGCCGTGCCGATTTTAAGCTCCTTGTATATCTGTCGGGAGTCCGCATTGATGATTGGTATGCCATAGTGGCGAGCCAGCTCAATGGTCAGGGCCGTCTTGCCCACAGCAGTAGGCCCAGTAATGACAACGAGTGTAGTCACCCTCTCTAAACTCTAACTACTATCTGATGACTCCACGCTTGGAGCTCTCGATAAACGAGCAGATGTATTCTACCTCCTTGGAGTCAGGATACTTGGCACGAGCCTCGGTAATGCCGTCCTTCAATACCCCCTGTGCATAGATGATGCGATAGGCATCGTGGATGGCTTCGATGGTCTCGTTGGGGAATCCACGGCGACGCAGGCCGATAAGGTTGACACCTGCATAGCGTACAGGTTCCTTGCCAGCAATGACGTAGGGAGGAATGTCCTGCGAGGTACGTGAACCGCCCTGGAACATGATATAACTTCCCACACGGCAGAACTGGTGGAACAGACAGGTGGCAGAGATGATGGCAAAGTCCTCGACTACCACCTCTCCTGCAAACTTGGTTGAGTTGCCTATGATGCAGCCATTGCCAATCTCGCAGTCGTGGGCTACGTGCATATTCTCCATCAGCAGATTGCCGTTACCCACCACCGTCTTACCTTTAGAAGCTGTGCCACGGCTGATGGTAACATTCTCGCGGATGGAGTTGTTGTCGCCAATCTCACATGTTGTCTCTTCGCCCTTGAACTTCAGGTCTTGGGGCTTAGTAGAGATACTGGCTCCGGGAAAGAACTCGTTGCCATTGCCAATGCGGGCTCCATAGTGAATGGTGACATTGTTCAGGAACTTATTGTTGTCGCCAATGACAACGTTCTTGTCAATCACACAGAAGGGACCTATCACATTGTTGTCGCCCAGCTTAGCCCCTGGGTCGACTACGGCCATCGGATGTATCTGATTCATTTACTAAAAATTCTATTTGACTTACTACTTATTTTTCACAATCTGAGCGGTGAAGGTTGCTTCTGCTACCACGTGGTCGCCTACAAAGATGTAACCCTTCATCGAAGAGATGCCATGACGGACGGGAGCCAGCAGGTCTACCTTGAATAGTAAGGTATCACCAGGAACAACCTTCTGACGGAACTTCACATCATCAATCTTCATGAAATAGGTACTCCAGTGCTCGGGCTCCTCCAGCGTGTTCAGCACCAGCAGACCACCACACTGGGCCATGGCCTCAATCTGCAACACACCAGGCATGACGGGTTCTTCAGGGAAGTGTCCCTGGAAGAAAGGCTCGTTTGCTGTAATGTTTTTGATACCAACAATGGTGTTTGCACCCAGCGAGATGACCTTGTCAACCAGCTGCATGGGGTAGCGATGGGGCAACAGCTCACGGATTCTGTTCACGTCCATAATTGGTTCCTCATTGGGATCGTAGATAGGAGCTTGGACTTCGTGCTTGCGAATCTCCTTGCGAATTAGACGGGCAAACTTATTGTTGATGGTATGTCCAGGACGGGTAGCAACGATGCGTCCCTTAATGGGCTTGCCGATAAGCGCCATGTCGCCGATAATGTCCAGCAGCTTATGGCGTGTACACTCGTTCTCCCATTGCAGGGGCTTATGCTGGATGTAACCCAAGTCGGTAGCATCGCGATGCTCCACATGCAGCATGTCGGCCAGCATATCCAGACGCTCCTGTGTTGTCTGACGCTCATAGATGACAATGGCGTTATCCAGGTCACCACCCTTAATCAGGTTAGCCTGCAACAACGGCTCAATGTCACGAACAAAGACGAATGTGCGGGCGCTGGCAATCTCCTTGGGATAGTCCTGGGCGTTGTCGAGGGTGGCAAACTGCGAGTTGATGAACTTCGACTCGAATGAGCACATGGCTGTAATGGAGAAGTCCTCGTCAGGCAGAATGGTGATACAGGAGCCAGTCTTGTCATCCTTTACCTCAATCTTCTTGCGAATGATATACCAGTCCTTGGGAGCGTTCTGCTCCTCGATGCCTACCTCGTTGATCTTGTCAACATACTGGATGGCACTACCGTCGAGGATGGGGAACTCAGGACCGTTGACCTGCATCAGACAGTTGTCGATGCCTAAGGCATAGAGTGCCGAAAGTCCGTGTTCTACTGTTGACACACGGGCGTCACCTTTGCCCAGAACGGTACCACGCTGCGTGTCTACCACGTTCTCAGCGATTGCATCAATGATGGGCTCACCCTCCAGGTCAATGCGTTGAATCTTGTAACCCGTATTCTCTGGTGCGGGATTGAAAGTCACCGTCAGGTTAAGACCTGTATGCAATCCTTTTCCGAACAGGGAAAAGCTGCCTTTCAGTGTTTTCTGTTTCATATTGCGTTGTTATTTCTGTTGATTCTTCTTGAGTTCTTCAATCTCTTTGCGCAAAGCACCGATTTCCTTGTACATGTCGGGCAGGCGACGATAGAGCGCCTTGGCCCTGAAGAAGTCTTTCGGATCCATGGCGGGCGATCCTATCAGTGTCTCGCCATTGCCCTTGGTGTTGTTGATGACGCCACACTGAGCGCCAACCATGGTCTTGTCAGCTACATGGATGTGGCCTGAGAATCCGGCCTGTCCTCCTACCATACACCAGGCGCCAATCTTGGTTGAGCCTGCCATACCAACCTGTGCGGACATGACGGTATTCTCGCCAATCTCGCAGTTGTGGGCCACCTGAATCAGGTTGTCCAGCTTGACGCCCTGATGGATGATGGTCTGTCCCATGGTAGAACGGTCTACGCAGGTGTTGGCACCAATTTCAACATTGTCCTCAATGATAACGATGCCCAGCTGGGGAATCTTCTCGTAGCCTTCAGTATTAGGAGCAAAGCCAAAGCCGTCGGCACCGATTACTGCACCAGCATGTATTGTTACGTTTTTTCCGATTTTACAACCATCATAGATGGTTACGTTGGGGAAAATGCGTGTTCCGTCGCCAATAGTAACCCCTTCTCCGATGTAAGTGAAGGGTCCGATGTAGACGTCTTTTCCAATCTGAGCTGATTTTGCTACAAACGCCAGCGAGTCGATACCAGTTTTCTTGGGTAGGGCCTGGGCATACATCTGCATCAGTTTTGCCACACATTCATAGGCGTTGTGAACGCGAATGAGTGTAGTGCTGACGGGATGCTCCAGCTCTAAATCGTCGTTGACCAGCACGATGCTGGCCTTGGTGTCGTAGATATATTGGGTGTATTTGGGATTCGACAGGAACGTGATGGATCCTTCTTTTCCTTCTTCAATCTTCGCAAAGGTGTGTACTGTGGCTTGTTCATTGCCTTCTACACGGCCGCCAATAAAGTCGGCTATTTGTTTGGCTGTAAATTCCATCATATCGACAAAGTTTTATAAAACGTCCACAAAGTTACTAAATATTATTTAAAAACGTTGATAACAGAGGTAATATTTACGGATTTTTTTGGAAAGCAGTTGCACATTTAAGATTTCTGAAGCTTCTGCAATATCCTTTACGATGCCGTCTTTGTAAAGAATTCCGATGCTGTCGTCTTCTGGGTTATACATGTCTTTTCCTATTTCCGTCAGCGACATCATGTAGCGAGTGTCTTCGTAGGCAATATTCATGTGTTGGGCTATGCTTTTCGCTATGCTGTCGATGTATTCGTCCGAGGGGCGTTCCTCGCTAACCTCTACCTTGAACAGGTGGCGGTCTGTCATGTCTGTTGCCAAAGTGGCCAGAATCTGGTCGTTTGAATGCTTCCAGGCCTTCAGCGCACTCCAGATGTCTGAGTCGTCGAGCTCGGCATATACCCTCAGGGCTTCTTCGTCGAAGTTTGAGTCGTGGCGTAGGAAGTAGGCGAGGGCAGGAGAGGCAAATAGCTCGCACCCCTGTCTTACCAAGTCGCGAGCTCTGGTTAGCGTGTTTACCAGCACCTTTTCGTTGCTAACAGCCGTCTTGTGCAAATATACCTGCCAGTACATCAACCTTCTGGTAGTCAGATAGTTCTCTATCGAGTAGATGCCCTTTGAATCTACCACCAAACGGTCGT
Organism: Prevotella sp.; assembly: GCA_017389705.1. Taxonomy (GTDB): domain Bacteria; phylum Bacteroidota; class Bacteroidia; order Bacteroidales; family Bacteroidaceae; genus Prevotella. The sequence continues at coordinate 21,766 of JAFPEE010000148.1, read as the reverse complement.
CTTTCACATTCAGCATCTTGATGATGCGGGCTGAACCGATGTTACCCTCGGTCACTCCTGTATAGAAGGAGTCGCGTCTGAGGTAGTCCAAACGGTCCATGTCCAGCTGACTGCTGAGGAGCTGATGGAAGATTTTGTTGGGATATTCGTCTTTGAAGATGCTGATGGCTAGTGCCAGCTGCCCTTTCAGGTCGCGATTCATCTGTTCCATCATCAGCAGCGAGATGTCTTCGTGTGAGATGCCGTGGATGAGTGTGTTCTCCAGCACGTGTGAGAAAGGTCCGTGCCCTATGTCGTGAAGGAGGATAGCGGCTTGTACGGCTTCGGCCTCGGAGTCGAAGATGTAGACACCTTTCTCGCGCAACGATTTGACTGCCTCCGTCATCAGGTAGAAGGCTCCTAAGGAGTGCTGGAAACGTGTATGGCGTGCTCCGGGATAGACCACGGAGGCCAGCCCTAGTTGGTTAATGCGGTTCAGGCGCTGAAACAACGGATGCTGCACGATATCGTACAGCAATCCGCGTTTTATCTTGATGAACCCGAAGACGGGATCGTTGATAATCTTGTATTCATTCATTGCTGGTCGGGTGACATGTCTACCGCATCGAACTTGAATTCCCTGGCGTTCAGGTAGCGTACTTCGTAGCCTTTCTTGTACTTTTTCATCAGTTTCAAGTATAGCTTCTCGGCTTTCTTCTTCTTCAAGGCGTAGAATACCATGCAGATGCGGTCTTGCTGATTGAGCGAGTCGGTCAAGTAATTCTTCAGCTGGTACGAGTAGTTGTCGCGCCCCAGCAGGAACTTGTTCTTGGTTTCAATCCATGCGCCTTCTACGTGCTGGATGTCTGTCACGTAGACGATGGAGTCTTTAAAGGAAGCCGAAAATCCAAACATGTATACCTGATTGGTTTTCAGAGATTTGGCACTAACTCCTGAAACTATTAGTGCAAGTGTGAAAAGTAGGATATACTTCAGTGATTTCATCATTGTCCTAAATATGCTTTTAATATCTTGCTTTTTGTATTGGCGCGCAGACGACGGATGGCTTTTTCCTTAATCTGCCTGACGCGCTCTCTTGTTAATCCGTATTTGTTGCCTATCTCTTCCAGCGTCAGCTCAGGCTGTCCGATGCCGTAGAACGCCATAATGATATTACGCTCACGCTCATTCAGCGACTGGAGGGCAATGGCTATCTCGGCCCTCAGCGACTCTATCACCAGCTCGTTATCAGCTGGCAGGGCGTCGTCGTTAACCAGCACGTCCAGCAACGAACCGTCCTCGCTGTCGTTGAAGGGGGCATCCATCGATACATGTCGCCCGCTGACCCTCATGGCTGCGTCAATCTTGTCCTCTGGCAGGTCGATGCGTTCTGATATCTCGTCTACTGAGGGCCTGCGCTCGTTCTCCTGCTCAAACTTGCTCAGCAGCTGATTAATCTTATTCATTGAACCCACCTGATTCAGGGGCAGGCGCACTATGCGACTTTGCTCGGCTATGGCCTGAAGGATGCTCTGGCGAATCCACCAGACGGCATAAGAGATGAACTTGAAGCCACGAGTCTCGTCAAATCGCTCGGCAGCCTTGATGAGGCCCACGTTACCCTCGTTAATCAGGTCGGGCAGGGCCAGACCTTGGTTCTGGTATTGCTTGGCAACACTCACCACGAAACGCAGGTTGGCTTTTGTCAGCCGTTCCAAGGCCTCTTGGTCACCCTTTCTGATGCGTTGCGCCAGCTCTACTTCCTCATCTGTCGACAGGAGTTCCTCCCTGCCTATTTCTGACAAGTATTTTTCCAAAGCCTCGCTCTCGCGGTTGGTGATTGATCGGGTGATTTTCAGTTGTCTCATGCCTTAGTTTTTTTGATAGCCGTTTGTTCTCGCAAAATTTGTTTGCAAAAGTAAGGCATTTTTTCGGAATAACCAAGAAAACGCCTTAACTTTTTCAATATTTCACAAAATGACGCAATTTCAACAGGTTGGACTATGCCGGGAAAGAGGATAGACAGCTTTTATTGGCGCTTTATTTTGCGTATAGGCGAACAATCGTTTGCGTATAGGCGCACAATCGTTTGGGTATAGGCAAACGATGGTTTGCAGGCACCTTTCTCCCTTTTAGCCGTAAGCAAAAGAGAGCACACCTACTGGGGTATGCCCTCTTTGCACGGTTGTATGAATGAGGTTGCTTACTTCATTCTTCTAAAAAGTGTGCTACTCGTTCTGCAGATACACTACGAATCCTCCGCGCTTGCCAGTGGGGAAGATACCTTTGATGACAAGCATCTGGTCTTTGGCATCCTTGACAGCCTGCTGCAGGTCGTCGAATGATTTCATAGGTGTATCGTTAATCTGCTGGATGATGAAGCCCTTAGGTACGCCGGCTTCCTTCATCTTGCCACCGCTTACCTTCAGCACTTCGAGACCGTAGTTGATTTCAAGCTGCTTTTTCTGCGAGTCGGTGATGGGGCGTACATCGATGCCCAGCACGTCGACATCGGCATTCTTCACAACCTTCGTGGTACCCTGCTCATTCTTCAGGGTGAGGGTGGCAGTCTTCTCTTTCTTATTGCGCAGGAACTTAACCTCTACCTTGTCGCCAGGACGCTTCTGGGCAATGATAGCCTGCAGCTCACCGAACTGCTTAACCTTCTGACCGTCGACATGGGTCAGTACGTCGCCCTTCTGCAGACCGGCATCAGCGGCAGCACCGTCGTCAACGACCTTGTCAATATAGATACCCTCCATGGTGCCGAAGTCCTCAACATCCTTGTCCTGGTCCTTCATGGCGTCGACATAGTTCTTGACGTCCATGCCCTGGATGCCAATCATGGCACGCTGGTAAGAGCCGTATTTTTTGAAATCCTCGACAGCCTTGTTGACGATGGTAGTAGGGATAGCAAAGCCATAACCGATGTTTGAGCCAGTCTGCGAGTAAATCATGGCGTTGATGCCGATAAGCTCGCCACGGGTGTTCACCAGCGCACCGCCAGAGTTGCCTTGGTTGATAGCAGCATCCGTCTGGATCATAGAGCTGACGCCCTGACCCATAGAGCGGGCCTTGGCAGAAACGATACCTGCTGTTACGGTGTTGTTGAGTCCCAGAGGGTTACCAACAGCCAGCACCCATTCGCCTACCTTCACGTCGTCAGAGTTGGCAATGACGATGGCGGGCAGGTTCTTGGCATCAATCTTGATGAGGGCCAGGTCGGTAGTCTTGTCTGCACCGATGACGCGAGCTGAGTATTCCTTGGAGTTCTCGTTCAGGGTGACGGTCAGCTCGTCAGCACCATCCACTACGTGGTTGTTGGTAACGATATAACCATCTGCAGAGATGATGACACCAGATCCTGCAGCTGCACGCTTTGGGGTTTGCACCTGGCGCTGGCGCTTACCATTGTTGTTGCCCTGTCCGCGTCCGAAGAAACCTCCGAAGGGGTCAGAGAAGAAATCCTCGAAGGGGTCAGAATACTCGACAGTCTGAGTCTTTGCGTTGATGACAGACTTGATGTAGACCACTGAGGGCAGCGATTTCTCGGCTGCGTACGTCAGGTCGACGGGTTGTCCTGGTGCTGCGGCAGGAGCTGCGGGAGCGGCCTGCGTCTTGTTGCATGATGCTGCTGAAAAAGCCACTACCAGCATCAGCATGGTGGGCATGAAGCTCTTTACAATCTTTTTCATAATCTTTGGTTCTTTTACTTAATTATTACGTATTTACTTTTTGCCTTTTGACGATTTTGCTTTTAAAATCGAGTGCAAATATAGGGGCAAAAATCGGAATACTGACAAAGTGTCACGCTTTTTTGTCTTGATTTAACACTTTACCCCCAACTCTTAACGGCAGTTAGAATTTAACGGTTTAAACGTGAAAAAACTGACAAAATTAACTATTTTGCCAGTTTTTAATTGCTTATTTAAAATTAAAAAGAGTTTTTCTTCTTATCGGACAGCCACATATTTATGCAATGTGGCGCGTACAGCACCCTTTCCGGCATACAACTCCTTTACCATGCCTTCTATCTGCTCGCCCAGTCCTGCCTCATAGAGGTCAAGGCCAAAGACGTCCTTGCGGCTATATAGTTTCTTGAGTACGCTCCAATCTTGGTCTTCCTTGCCAATCTCCAGAGGTGCTACGATTTGCTGCAACTCAGCCAGCATGGGGTCTGGTGAGGGCTCGAAAGGCGTGCCGTCGTCTTTGATGCCCTTCAGGTAGCGGGCGTAGCCTGCCAATGTCAGAGGGATAAGGATGAGGTTTGTCATATCCAATCCGCGGGCAATGTATTTCTTGATAGTCTCGCCAAAACGGATAGGCAGCTTCTGCGACGTATCCATAGCGATGCGCTGTGGAGCGTCTGGCATGAAGGGGTTGGGCAATCTGCGGTTGATGACGGCGCCTATGAACTCATAGGGATTCAGCACCCCAGGATCGGTAACCACAGGCATTGCCTCCATGTAGCCAATCTTCTGGATGAAGGTACGCAGGTCGTCGTCAGCCATCTCGGCAGAGATTAGCGTGTAGCCCAGCATGCAGCCATAGATAGACATGGCGGTGTGCAGGGGATTCAAGCAGGTAGTCACTTTCATGGTCTCTACCTTGTCGACAGTCTCACGGGTAGTATAGAGGGCACCGCCCAAGTCGAGTGGGGGACGGCCGTTGGTGTAGTTGTCCTCAATAACCAGGTACTGCACTTCTTCGGCATTGACAAAGGGTGCTGTGAAGGTATGCTTCTCCGTCTCGATGTAGTTATTGTCCTCAAAGTTGTCCTGAGCCAGCAACTCCTTTACTTTCTCGTGTGGACGCGGGGTAATTTTGTCTATCATTGACCAGGGGAAAGTCACCTTCGTCTCATCCTTCAGGTAGCTGAGGAAGGTCTCAGGCACCAAACCGTCCTTGACCCAACGCTCTGCATAGGCAAAGACGCCAGCCTTGACCTTGTCGCCATTATGCGAGCAGTTGTCCATAGACTGTACGGTGAGTGGCAACTGACCTGCCTTGTAACGCTCAAAGAGCAAGGCACATACCTTACCCATAGCGAAGACAGGCTGCATGCCGCGAGCCAGGTCAGCATCGTTGTAGCTGTAGCCTTTCTCGGTGATGGTGAAGGAAATCATCTGCAGCGAGGGGTTGCGGAAAATGTCGACAAGACGCTGCCAGTCTACGAATTGGTAGTCAGCCTTCAGGGCCTCGGTAACGCTGGCAATGACCTTCTTCTCGATAGACCCGTCAGAGCAGAGGTTTACGCAAAGCGAAAGGTTGTTGTAGGGTTCATAAGCCTTGTCTACCACCTCGAAGTCGAAAGTCTCGGCTACGATGACGCCACGGTCATATTTGCCTGTGTTCAAGGCGTCATTCAGAATGGCGGCAGGGAATGCGCGGAAGATGTTTCCTCCACCGAAGTGTACCCATGTAGGCTCCTTGGCAGTCTTCTCGCGTACTGTTTTGATGTTGAACTTGGGGAGCTCATAGCCTTTCTGCTCCCACTCTGCGGCGTTTAGCTGGCCGCTCAAGATATCGTTTAGTTTCATTTTACCTTTATCTTTTTACGTTATTCATCTTTATAGAAGATTGCAACGCTACATTTTGACTAATCAAAGAATCCGGGTTGCTTGTATTCGATGCCTAACTCGCGGTCTACGGTGGCAAGGATGCCTTGCACCTGCCCCAGGGCGAACATGCGACCCAGAAGCGTGTAGCCTGCATTGTGTCCATGGCTTGACTCGTCGAAGACGCCACCAGGCTCATCGGTAAATGTCATACCGTGGTCTACGCGCATTGGCAGCTGTGGGTTCTCCTGTTCGAAGATGCGGCACAGCTCAATAATGTCGGCACGTCCTCCTAAGTGTGATGCCTCGGTAAAGTCGCCATTGGGGAAGATGTGGCAGGAACGCAGGTGTACGAAATGGGTGCGGGAAGCAAATTTCTTAGCCAGCTCCACAACGTTATTATAAGAGCCAGCCGACAGTGAGCCAGCACAGAAGGTCAGACCGTTATGCTTGTTAGGCACAGCGTCGAGGAACCACTGGATGTCCTCCTCGGTACGCACAATGCGGGGCAGACCCAGTACCTCAATGGGGGGATCGTCAGGGTGTACACACATGTTCATGCCATATTCCTCACAGGTCGGCATAATGGCCTCGAGGAAGTATTTCATGTTGGCACGCAGCTGAGCCTTGTCTATACCTTTATATAATGCCAGGAAGTCGCGGAACTTCTGTATGGGTGCCTCGTCGTTCTCGGAGAAGTTACCACTGACGAAACCCTGGGTCTTGATGATGATGTTCTCCACCAACTTATGCTCCTTCTCCGGCGTCATCGTCTTAGCCAACTCGTCACACTCTGCCATCACGTTTCTCTCAATCAGCTCCCCCTTCTCGTTTCTCATCTCGAAGGCTGTCCACTCCTCGCGGGCCCCCTCACGCTTCAGAATATAAATGTCGAAGTAAGCAAACTCGGCATAGTTGAAGTAGAGGTTGGAAGCACCATTGGGGTTGTGATGGCTCAGATCGGTACGTGCCCAGTCGAGCACAGGCATGAAGTTATAGCAGATGCAATGGATGCCTTCTGCCGAGAGGTTAAGCAGCGACTCCTTATAGACCTCTATCTGGTGGTCGCGGTCCGGTCCGCCATACTTGATGGTCTCTACTACCGGCAGGCTTTCCACCACACTCCAGCGCATGCCGTAAGACTCGATATACTCGCGCAGATCGCGAATCTTCTCACGTGTCCACACTTCTCCTAAAGGCACGTCATGCAGGGCTGTAACGATGCCTTCTACTCCGATTTGCTTCAGTTGGGCAAGGGTAATCTTATCTTTCTTGCCAAACCATCTCCATGTTCTTTCCATACTCGTTATAGTTTTAAATCTTTGGCAAAGGTAGTGTAAACCGAGCAAAAAGCAAAATAAATTAGGATTTATTTGGTTTTTCTTTTTTGTTTCTCTCACTTATTTTGTAACTTTGCATGCTGTAATATTAAACTAAAACATCATACTATGAGAAGATTATCAATATTAGCGGCAGTGCTAGTGGTTGCAATGTACGCCTCGGCCTGTACTAATTTTATTGTAGGCAAGAAGGCTTCGACAGATGGTTCTGTCATCTGCTCTTACAACGCAGACTCCTACGGTGCTTTTATGAACTTGGCACACTATCCTGCCGGCAAGCACCAGAAGGGTGAGATGCGAAAAATTTACGAATGGGACACCAACAAGTACCTGGGTGAGATTCCTGAGGCTGAAGAGACCTGGAACGTCATCGGCAACACCAACGAATGGCAGGTAACCATTGGCGAGACTACTTATGGAGGCCGTGAGGAAATGGTAGACTCCACGGGTATCATCGACTACGGCTCACTCATCTATATTGGCCTGCAACGCTCCAAGACAGCCCGTGAGGCCATCAAAATCATGACGACGCTGGTAGAGACCTTCGGCTACTACTCCGAAGGTGAGACCTTCACCATTTGCGACCCTAATGAGGCGTGGATAATGGAGATGCAGGGCTGTGGCCCCGACCGCAAGAAATCGAAAGAACGTGTTGTATGGGTAGCTCGCAGGATTCCTGACGAAGCTATCTGCGGACATGCCAACCAAAGTAGGATAGGGAAATTCCCGCTGAAAGACAAGGAGAATGTGCTGTACTCGAAGAATGCCATCAAGTATGCCCGTACCATGGGCTGGTACGAGGGCAAGGACGAAGACTTTTCATGGAAGCTGGCCTATGCCTTCCCCGATTTCGGAGGGCGCCGCATTTGTGATGCTCGAGTGTGGAGCTTCTTCAATCATCATGTAAAAGGCATGGACCGCTATCTGCCCTGGGCCCTGGGTAAGGACAAGGATGCAGAGGACATGCCGCTGTGGGTTGTTCCCGACAAGAAGGTAAGTGTTGCTGATATTATGGCGGACATGCGTGACCACTATGAGGGAACTCCGATGGCTATCGACTCTACGGATATTGGTGGAGGTATCTGGCAGATGCCCTATCGTCCTACACCTTTATATTATAAGGTAGATGGGAAGAAATATTTCAATGAACGTCCAACCTCTACCCAGCAGACTGCCTGGAGCTACGTCAGTCAGATGCGTTCCAGGCTGCCTCGCCAGATGGGTGGCTGCTTCTGGTTTGGTAACGACGACGGCAACATGGTAGCTTATACACCTATCTATTGCTCTATGACGGAGCGTCCAGAGTGCTATAATACCCCAGGTGCTGACGATGTGACTTTCAGTGATAAGAATGCCTATTGGGTAGAGAATTGGGTTAGTAATATGGTATATCCGCGATACTCCATGCCGTTCCCCTCACTTAAAGCAGTACGCGACTCCCTGCAGCAGGCATATTTCGCCCAGCAGCCAGCTATCGAGGCCAAGGCTAAAGACATGGAGCCGGCAGAAATGCAGCGATTCCTGAATGACTACAGCATCCAGCAGGCTCAGCAGATGCTGGCACGATGGAAACAGCTGGCTTTCTATCTTGTGGTGAAGTATAACGACATGACTATAAAGCCTGAGAAAGACGGGCAGTTTACTCGTACTGAGTATGGATTAGGCGGCAGGGTGGCACGTCCCGGTTTCGCAGCTCCCTATGCTCGTGAAATCATTCGCCAGACGGGTAACAGGTACGTAATGCCGGAATAAGGATAAGCGAATAGTAAAAAGAGAAGAGTTCTCTACCGCCATTGTAGTCAGGTAGAAAACTCTTCTCTTTTCGTTTTCGTCAATTATCTTTAAAGAGGATACTCTTCAAAGGCATAGAGCACGGTAGAGAGATAGCGCTCTCCAGTGTCAGGCAGCAGTACAACCACTTTCTTGCCCTTGTTCTCAGAACGCTTGGCAACCTCAGTGGCAGCAAAGAGGGCAGCACCTGCCGAGATGCCTACCAGCAGACCTTCCTGTTGGGCAATCTGACGGCCTGTACGGATGGCATCGTCATTCTCTACATCAAATACTTCGTCAATCAGTTCACCATCGTAGGTCTTGGGAATGAAGCCTGCACCAATGCCCTGAATCTTGTGAGGGCCACTCTGTCCACCATTCAGCACAGGGCTGGACTTTGGCTCTACGGCAACAATCTTCACCGATGGTTTCTTCTCCTTCAGGAACTTGGCAACACCTGATACCGTACCGCCAGTACCCACGCCAGCTACAAAGATGTCTACCTCGCCATCGGTCTGGGCCCATATCTCAGGACCCGTGGTGGCATAGTGCTTGGCAGGGTTGGCACCATTCTCAAACTGCTGCAGGATGACAGCGTCTGGAATAGAGTCGCGCAGCTCCTCGGCAGCACGGATAGCACCCGTCATACCGTCCTTGCCAGAGGTCAGGCGTACCTCAGCACCATAAGCCTTTACCAGGTTTCGACGCTCTACACTCATGGTCTCAGGCATGGTGAGAATGAGCTTGTAGCCCTTGACGGCACTTACCAGTGCCAGACCAACGCCTGTATTCCCACTGGTAGGCTCTATGATGGTGGCTCCGGGTTTCAGGATGCCTTTCTGCTCTGCGTCCTCAATCATGGCCAGGGCAATACGGTCCTTCACGCTTCCACCAGGGTTAAAAAACTCTACTTTCGCAATGATAGGTGTTGCGAGACCTTTCTCCTGCGAGAACTTGTTGAGCTCTAATAAGGGAGTGTTGCCGATGAGCTCAGTCAGCTGTTTTACAATTTTTGCCATATTTGTTGTCTTTAATCTTTGATTTTTATCTTTCATCTTTACTGTTTGGTCTTCAGATCTTTTCAAAAGCCTGACGCAGGTCGTTTAGAATGTCGTCAATGTGCTCCGTACCGATGCTTAGACGGATGGTCGACGGCGTGATGTGCTGCTCCTTCAGCTCTTCTGGCGACAGCTGCGAGTGGGTGGTGGTGGCAGGGTGAATCACCAGACTCTTCACGTCAGCCACGTTAGCCAGCAGGGAGAAGATCTCCAGCGAGTCGATGAACTTCCAGGCCTCCTTCTCGCCACCCTTAATCTCGAAGGTGAAGATGCTGCCTGCACCCTGTGGAAAGTACTTCTCGTACAGCTTGTGGTCAGGATGTGACGGCAGGCTGGGGTGATTGACGCTGGCTACCTTCGGATGCTGCTTGAGGAAGTCTACTACCTTCAGCGCATTTTCCACATGACGCTCCACGCGCAGACTCAGCGTTTCAAGTCCCTGCAATAGTATAAACGCATTAAAGGGGGAAATTGTTGCGCCAGTGTCTCTTAAAATCACGGCACGTATGCGGGTAACGAAGGCTGCGGCCCCTGCTACGTCGGCAAAAATTGCTCCATGATACGAGGGATCTGGCTTGGCCAGTGTGGGGAATTTATCGGCATTAGCCTTCCAGTCGAAGCTGCCTCCATCGACAATAACGCCCCCCAGACTACTACCGTGTCCGCCAATGAACTTTGTAGCTGAGTGTACCACGATGTCGGCACCATGTTCTAAGGGACGGATAAGGTAGGGGGTGCCGAAGGTGTTGTCAATAATCAGCGGAATGTTGTGCTTGTGAGCCAACTCAGCCAGAACTTCTATGTTGGTGACGTCAGAGTTGGGATTACCAAAAGTCTCGGCATATAGCAATTTTGTGTTGGGTTGAATAGCTGCCTCTACCGCCTTCAGGTCGCGTACGTCAACAATACTATTCGTTACCCCTTGATTGGCCAGCGTGTGGGTAATCAGGTTATAAGAGCCACCATACAGGTTATCAGCAGCGACAATGTGGTCACCTGCCAGCGTAATATTCTGGATGGAATAGGTAATGGCAGCGGCACCCGAGGCCACAGCCAGACCGGCTACACCACCTTCCAAGGCAGCCACACGGTCCTCGAAGACACCCTGTGTAGAGTTGGTCAGACGACCATAGATGTTACCGGCATCGCGCAGTCCGAAACGATCAGCGGCATGCTGTGAGTTACGGAACACATATGACGTAGTCTGATAGATAGGAACAGCACGTGCGTCAGTTGCGGGGTCGGCCTGCTCTTGTCCTACGTGAAGTTGGAGGGTCTCGAAGCGGTAGTTCTTCTTTGTACTCATAATTTGTTTCCTTTCTTTTTTTATTAATATTCGGCTTAATGTTTTATTTTTAATGTTTTCGACTGCAAAGGTAAGATGTCAGGAGATATTCTCCAAATTATTTGGTAATTACGGAAAAAAATCCTAATTTTGCAGTCGACAACAGAATTTTGATTCTGACGAGGCCTTTTCGGGAGGCCGCTAAAAGAAAATTATTCCAAGAACGACCTATGTACACGTTAGATGACATTGATTTGCAGATACTTAGGACGCTGCAAAAGAACTCAAAACTGACTACCAAGGAGCTGGCGGATGCCGTACACCTGACCGCTACCCCCGTTTTTGAACGACAGAAGCGCCTGGAGCGACTGGGTTATATTACCAAGTATGTGGCAGTGCTCAACCCCGAGAAACTCAATCAGGGTCTGTTGGTGTTCTGCAAGGTGAAGCTTAAGCAGATAAACCACGAGATTGCCGATGCTTTCACGCGTCGGATACACCGCATCCCTGAGGTTATCGAGTGTTACAACACCTCAGGCCAGTACGACTACCTGCTCAAGGTACGTGCCTCTGACATGAAGCAATACCAGGAGTTTGTACTAAACAAGTTGGGCGAGATAGAACAACTGTCGTCGCTGGAGTCTACCTTCGTCATGAGTGAGGTAAAGAATCATTATGGCATCAATATTTAAATAATTTGGATTTAATGAATGCATAATTGAGAATTATTTCGTAACTTTGCAATCGGATTCTAAAAACGTAAACAAGTCATGACGCTGATTATCGTAACCATGTTGATAATGTCCTATCTGCTGATAGCGACAGGCCATCTGACGGGAGTGAATAAGGCCGCCATAGCCATGTTCCTGGGAACTGTGGGGTGGGTGGTATATGTCTGTTGGGGAGCCGACTTCGTGATGGCCCAGCACCCTGAAGAATACCTGGAATGGCTCAATGGCACAGCGGCAACAAGTGAGACTGTCAAGCTCTTTATATATAATAAGGTATTCCTGAACTATGTGGGCAGGGCGGCTGCCATCGTCATGTTCTTGCTGGCTACTATGGCTATCGTGGAGCTGTTGAATAATAACGGTTGCTTCGACTTCATTAAGGAGTGGATTCGCACACGCAACTCCAAGCGCCTGCTATGGACTATTACCCTGGCTACCTTTATTCTCTCTGCCAACCTCGACAACCTGACCACCACCATTACCATGCTGGTCATCATGCATAGCATCCTTCAGAACTCGCGACAGCGCATGTATGTTGGTTCAGCCATCGTGCTGGCAGCCAACTGCGGCGGCTGCTTTACCGTCATTGGCGACCCCACGGGACTCATCCTATGGGGAGACGGTGCTGTGACGGCCTCGCACTTCTCGGCATTCCTGGCTGTTCCTGCCCTGTTGGCATGGGTCATTCCTACCATTCTTATCAACAGAGAGCTGCCTAACCATCTGGATACAGCTTGGAGTCCGTCTCCCTATCGTGGCGACGATACCCGTCTGAATCGCTGGCAGCGCGTCGTTATGCTCATCGTGGGTATTGGCGGTTTGTGGTTCATTCCTACGTTCCATAACATCACCAAGCTAGCACCCTTCCTCGGAGCCCTCTGCGTGCTTTCTGTGCTGTGGGTCATCAACGAGGCATTCAACCGCAAACTCATGGCTGCCGACCAGATGACAGGGCGTCGCATACCAATGTCGTTGCAGTATGGTGCTCTGCAGCAGATGCTCTTTATTATGGGCATTATGTTGGGTATGGGTGTCATCACCGAGACAGGCGTCTGGGGCGATGTTGCCGACTGGTTCGATACTTATATCCACGACGTATGGCTTATGGGCATTGGTGCAGGTCTGCTGAGTGCTGTCGTCGACTCCTTCACCATAGCCATATCCAATATTTCACTCTATCAGGTGGGCGTGGGTGATGTTTCTGTCAACGGTGCTTACTGGAGTATCATTGCCTATTCTACGGCAGTAGGTGGTTGTCTGCTCTCTGTGGGCAGCATCAGCGGCATAGCCCTCATGAAGATGGAACATGTCCACCTGGGCTGGTACGTCAAGCACCTTACCCCTAAGGTTCTTCTTGGCTGGATTCTCGGCTATATAGCCCTCTGGCTCGAACTCTATTTCATTAATATTTAAAGATTGAATTTTAAGCTTAATGTTTAATGTCTAAAAACTAACATACTATGAGCAAGATTAAGACTATCGGTATTCTCACGTCGGGAGGCGATGCTCCTGGCATGAACGCGGCCATCCGTGCCGTCACCCGCGCAGGTATTTACAACCAGTTTAACATTAAGGGCATCTATCGTGGCTACGACGGACTCATCAAGGGTGAGGTGAAGCCCTTCACCACCGAGAATGTGTCAGGTATCATCACCAAGGGTGGTACCATCCTGAAGACCGCCCGTTCCAAGGAGTTCATGACACCGGAGGGCATGCAGAAGGCCTATGAGACCTGCCAGAAGGAAGAAATCGATGCTCTGGTGGTCATCGGTGGCAATGGCTCGCTGACGGGTGCCCGTAACTTCGGCATGGAGTTTAACTTCCCCGTCATCGGACTACCTGGCACCATCGATAACGACCTCTACGGAACCGACTCTACCATCGGCTACGACACCACCATGAATACCATCATGGAGTGTGTGGACCGCATCCGCGACACGGCAAACTCTCACGAGCGTATATTCTTCGTTGAGGTTATGGGCCGTGATGCCGGCTTCCTTGCTCAGAACTCAGCTATTGCCTGTGGTGCAGAGGCTGCCATCATCCCTGAGGAGATGATGGAGGAAGACCAGTTGGCCGCCTTCATGGGTCGCGGCATCCGTAAGTCAAAGAAGTCATGTATTGTCATCGTGTCGGAGAGTCCCAAGTGTGGTGCCCTTTATTATGCTGACCGTGTGAAGAAGGAATTCCCCGAGTTTGATGTGCGCGTCTCCATCCTAGGCCATCTGCAACGAGGTGGTTCACCCTCTGCTCACGACCGTATCCTGGCCAGCCGAACGGGCGTGGGAGCCATTGAAGCTATCCTGCAGGGACAGCGCAATGTGATGGTGGGTGTACGTAATAATGAAGTGGTTTATGTGCCTTTTAGCGAGTGTATTCGTACCGACAAGCCCTTTAACAAGAAACTTATCAGAGTCCTCGACGAGTTGAGCATCTAAACCTGAGATTTTTGGGGAGCCGTCCAGAACCCTTCTCTGAACCGTGCAGACATGTAGTTTGCTCCGTTTGGAGAAGGGTTCTGCTCCGTTCAAATCTTAGTTCTGCGCTTTAGGGGTGTTGTAAAACCGGCAATTTGGGCTTGATTTTAATGTCACAATGCCTTAGCAGAAATGAAATGTCTTTTTTAGCCTGTTTTTTGTCATTTTCGAAAAAAAGTGGGAATTTTTTTCGTAGAAAGGGATTTTTTTTGTATCTTTGCCCACATTATTGACTAAAACAATAAATATAACTTCAATATTAAACAACTGCTTATGTCACAGATTAACGGACACATTTCGCAGATTATCGGCCCTGTCATCGACGTATTCTTCGATACGAAGGGTCAGGATGCGGAAAAGGTGCTCCCAAAGATTCACGAGGCATTGTCGATTGATCGTCCCAACGGATCGCAGTTGATTGTCGAGGTGCAACAGCACATCGGTGAGGATACTGTACGCTGCGTTGCTATGGACAATACCGACGGTTTGCAGCGTGGATTGGAGGCGAAGCCGCTGGGCTCACCGATTCAGATGCCTGCCGGCGAACAGATTAAGGGTCGTATGCTGAACGTGATTGGTCAGCCTATCGACGGTATGAAACAGCTCGACATGAAGGGTGCTTATCCCATTCACCGTGAGGCTCCAAAGTTCGAGGAGCTGTCGACGACGAAGGAGGTGCTCTCTACGGGTATCAAGGTCATTGACCTGCTGGAACCCTACCTGAAGGGTGGTAAGATTGGTCTTTTCGGTGGTGCCGGTGTAGGTAAGACGGTGCTCATCATGGAGCTGATTAACAACATTGCCAAGGGACACAACGGATTCTCTGTCTTCGCTGGCGTAGGTGAGCGTACCCGTGAGGGTAACGACCTGATCCGTGAGATGATAGAGTCGGGTGTTATCCGCTATGGTGAGAAGTTTAAGGAAGCCATGGCCCAAGGTAAGTGGGACCTCTCGCTGGTTGATCCTGAGGAGTTGAAGAAGAGTCAGGCTACGCTGGTGTATGGTCAGATGAACGAGCCCCCTGGAGCACGTGCCTCTGTGGCCCTGTCAGGTCTGACGGTGGCTGAGGGCTTCCGCGATGGTGGTGGTAAGGATGGCGGTGCTGCCGATATTCTGTTCTTCATCGACAACATCTTCCGTTTTACTCAGGCCGGTTCTGAGGTGTCGGCTCTGCTGGGTCGTATGCCGTCGGCTGTAGGTTACCAGCCCACGCTGGCCTCGGAGATGGGTACGATGCAGGAGCGCATCACCTCTACCAAGTCGGGTTCTATCACTTCGGTACAGGCTGTGTATGTGCCTGCCGACGACTTGACCGACCCTGCTCCTGCTACCACGTTTACCCATCTGGATGCTACCACCGTGCTTGACCGTAAGATTGCCGAGTTGGGTATCTATCCTGCTGTGGACCCGCTGGGGTCTACCTCGCGTATCCTCGACCCGTTGGTAGTAGGCAAGGAACACTACGATTGCGCTCAGCGAGTGAAGCAGATTCTACAGCGCTACAAGGAGTTGCAGGACATCATCGCCATTCTGGGTATGGATGAGCTGTCTGACGAGGACAAGCAGACTGTGAACCGTGCACGTCGTGTGCAGCGATTCCTCAGCCAGCCGTTCTCTGTGGCTGAACAGTTTACCGGTCTGCCTGGTGTAATGGTGCCTATCGACGAGACCATTAAGGGCTTCAATGCCATTCTGGATGGTGAGGTTGACGATCTGCCTGAGCAGGCATTCCTCAATGTAGGTACGATTGATGACGCCAAGGCAAAGGCTAAGAAACTGCTGGAAGCTGCTAAGGGGTAAAACATATAACTTATATTATAGCAAATATGTTGAAGCTCAAGATTGTCACACCGGAAAGAATCGCCTACGACGGAGAAGTCAGCAGCGTGCTCGTGCCTGGCTCGATGGGCCAGTTTGAGATTCTCACGGGCCATGCTCCTATCATCTCAACACTGGGCAAGGGTGTGGTAGAATACGGACTGCCTAAGGGTGAGAAGGTACAGCTGGACATCCTTGGCGGATTTGTAGAGGTACAGCAGAACGAGGTAAGTCTCTGCGTAGAAGTCGACTAGGTAGCATTAGTTCTTTGAAACAGTGATAGCAACAAGCATAGCCATTAGCGTTGCCTACGCGCTATTTGCCACGCTGGTTTTCGTGGCTGGCTATCGAACCATACGCAACTCAGAACGGGCGCTGACGCTCTATGCTTTGGTGGCGATGGTACTGAGAATGCTCTCGGCAGCGTTGGTGGTGATTATATTCCTCTTCATCGTCAAAGACCGCCAGTGGCGTATGACTTTCGTTGTCACCTTCTCAATCTGCTATCTGCTGATGCTGATATTCGACGTGGTGTTCTTCATCCGTTCACAGAAAAAAAGTAAAACAATACAAAGTTAGATAATGAAATATTTCAAACCACTTCTCTGCATCGCCTTGATGCTCTTTGCCCTTCTTCCGGCCCAAGCTGCCGAGGAGAAAAAGGAGGGGATAGACCTGCAGGGTATCTTGTTTGGACATATCCAGGACTCCTATGAGTGGCACGTTACTGATATCGGCGGAAAGCCTGTTATCATCCATCTTCCTGTCATCGTGAAGAGTTCTACAGGGTGGCATGTGTTCTGCTCGTCGCAGTTTGAGCATCATGCTGATGCCCAGGGCAACCGTCCTGGTCCCTACGGACTCTATATATCAGGCAGCGAGGCCAACAAGGACAAGATTGTGGAGATGATTGGCGGACAGGAAGTGCGTCCCATCGACATCTCGATAACGAAGACGGTGATGGTGCTCTTCATCGATGCCATCTTGCTGCTGCTTTGTGTGCTGATACCGGCACGCTGGTGCAAGAAGCATAAGATCGACGATCCTGCTCCTACGGGATTCACGGGATTCATGCACATGTTCATCATGTACGTCTACCACGACATTATCGAAAGCATTCTCGGCAAAGAGGCCCCCAAGTATGCCCCTTACCTGCTGACGTGTTTCTTCTTTATCTTCGTGGCCAACGTGATGGGTGTGATGCCTTTCCCTCCTGGTGGTGGTAACCTAACAGGAAATATCGCCTGCACGCTGTTCCTGGCGTTCTGTACGTTCATTGTTACCAACGTGACGGGAACCAAGGAGTACTGGAAGGAAATCTTCTGGCCCGATGTGCCCACATGGCTGAAGGCTCCTGTCCCTCTGATGCCATTCATCGAGCTGTTTGGTATCTTTACCAAGCCCTTGGCCCTGATGATCCGTCTCTTTGCCAACATGATGGCAGGACATGCCATAGCCATCTCGCTGACGTGTCTGATTTTCGTCATGTATGGCATCCACGCAGCAGCTGGTGTGGCCATGGTACCCGTCAGCGTTGCTATGAGTATCTTTATGATGCTGCTCGAGGTGCTGGTGTGCTTCATCCAGGCTATGGTGTTCACCATGCTATCGGCAGTATTCATCTCTCTCGCTCACGTGCATGAGCACGAAGCAAAAAGTGCATAAGAATCAATAAGCAATTAAATATTAACAACTAAAAATTTTAAGATTATGATTTCATTATTATTATCACAAATTGCATTCGCAAATTTGGGTGCCGCTATCGGCGGTGGTTTAGCAGTTATTGGTGCTGGTATCGGTATCGGTAAGATTGGTGGTCAGGCTATGGATGCTATGGCTCGCCAGCCCGAGAAGATCAACGACCTGCGTTCGAACATGATTGTGGCAGCTGCCCTGATTGAAGGTGTGGCTTTCTTCGCTATCATTATAGCCCTGTTGGCTCTCTTCGTATAAGCCGGCAAAGTATAAATTTTCAAAGAAGTTAGTAATTTCATTTACAGCTTATGTCATTAATAACGCCTGATTTTGGATTACTGTTCTGGATGGCGCTGGTGTTTATCATCGTGCTCTTCATCTTGTGGAAATGGGGATTCCCCGTTATCGTCAAGATGGAGCTCGATCGTAAGGACTATATCGACGCATCGCTGAAGAAGGCCCATGAGGCCAACGAGCGTCTGGCCAATATTCAGAAAGAAGGCGAATCCATTTTGCAGGAGGCGCGCGAAAAGCAGGCTCAGATACTCAAAGAGGCTGCAGAGACACGCGACGCCATCGTAGAGAAGGCGCAGGACAAAGCTCGCAGCGAAGGCGCCCGACTGCTGGACGAGGCGAAAGCCGCTATCGAACAGGAGAAAAAGGCTGCCATTGCCGACATCCGTCAGCAGGTTGCTACGCTGAGCGTTGAAATCGCCGAGAAAGTCCTCAGGGAAAAACTCAAGGACGACAAATCGCAGATGGATTTGATTGACCGTATGCTGGATGAAGTCTCTGCAAAATAAAATCATGAGTTGCGTATGGATATTGGAGTAATATCGGTCAGATATGCGAGGGCGCTCTTGAAGAGTGCAACAGATGCCAAGTTCGAGGACATCGTCTATCAGGACATGATGACGTTGGCCAAGAGCTATGTCGACGTTCCCGCATTGCGCCAGACGATAGACAATCCCATGCTCTCAAAGGACAAAAAGGAGTCGCTACTCCTGGCAGCCTGTGGCGAGAAGCCATGTGAGCTGTCCAAGGCCTTCATCGCCCTGGTGCTGAAGGAAGACCGCGAGAACATGATACAGTTTATGGCCAACTCGTATGTGACGCTTTACCGCAAGCAGAAGAACGTCATCCGTGGCAAGCTCACTACTGCCGCCCGCGTGTCTGTTCAGATCGAGCAGAAGATGCGCCAGATGGTGGAGAGCAAGACTAATGGTACTGTCGAGTTTGAGACCGAGGTGAACCCCGACATTATCGGTGGCTTCATTCTCGAATATGACACCTATCGTATGGATGCGAGTGTCAAGTCGAAGCTCAACAACATTCTCAACACCTTGAAAAAGTAAAAAGGTAAAAAAGTAAAAGAGTAAACTATGTCAGATAAAATTAAACCAAGCGAAGTATCCCAGGTGCTGCTTGAACAGCTGAAAGGTATTCAGAATCCTGAGCAGTTCGACGAGGTAGGAACGGTGCTTACCGTCAGTGACGGTGTGGCTCGCATCTATGGACTCCGCAATGCCGAGGCTAACGAGCTGCTCGAGTTTGAGAACGGCACGATGGCCATCGTGATGAACTTGGAGGAAGACAACGTCGGTTGTGTGCTCCTTGGCACCACGTCAGGCATCAAGGAGGGTATGGTGGTGAAGCGCACCAAGCGCATTGCCTCTATCCGCGTCAACGACAACATGCTGGGCCGTGTCATCAATCCGCTGGGACAGGCTGTCGACGGCAAGGGTGACATCGACCTCACGGGAGCTTTCGAAATGCCGTTGGACCGCAAGGCACCAGGCGTTATCTACCGTCAGCCCGTGAAGGAGCCGCTGCAGACTGGTCTGAAGGCCATCGACTCCATGATTCCCATAGGTCGTGGACAGCGTGAGCTTATCATTGGTGACCGCCAGACAGGTAAGACCGCTATTGCTGTCGACACCATCATCAATCAGAAAAGTTTCTATGAGGCTGGCAAGCCCGTCTATTGTATCTATGTAGCCATTGGCCAGAAGGCCTCTACTGTGGCAACCCTCGTACAGACCCTCAAGGAGCATGGCGCTATGCCATACACCATTGTGGTGGCTGCTACAGCAGCTGACCCTGCAGCTATGCAGTACTATGCACCTTTTGCAGGTGCTGCCATTGGCGAGTATTTCCGCGATCGTGGTCTGCCCGCGCTGGTAGTATACGACGACCTGTCTAAGCAGGCTGTGGCCTACCGTGAGGTATCGCTGATTCTGCGCCGTCCTTCAGGACGTGAGGCTTATCCCGGTGACGTCTTCTACTTGCACTCTCGTCTGTTGGAGCGTGCTGCCAAGATGAACGAGCAGCAGGAGGTTGCCGAGCAGATGAATGACCTGCCCGAGTGTATGAAGGGCCATGTGAAGGGTGGCGGTTCGCTGACAGCTCTGCCTATCATCGAGACTCAGGCTGGCGACGTATCGGCTTACATCCCGACGAACGTGATTTCTATTACCGACGGACAGATTTTCCTTGAATCCGACCTCTTCAACCAGGGTTTCCGTCCGGCCATCAACGTAGGTATTTCCGTATCCCGTGTAGGTGGCTCGGCACAGATTAAGTCTATGAAGAAGGTGGCTGGTACCCTGAAGATTGACCAGGCTCAGTATCGTGAGTTGGAGGCCTTCTCGAAGTTCTCCTCAGATATGGATGCTGTGACGGCTATGACGCTGGACCGCGGACGTAAGAACAACCAGTTGCTCATTCAGCCCCAGTACAGCCCCATGCCCGTAGGCGAGCAGGTAGCTATCCTGTATTGTGGTGTCCACGGACTGATGCGCGAGGTACCTATCGACAAGGTACGTGAGTGTCAGGGACAGTTCCTCGACAAGCTGCGTATGTCGGCTCCTGAAGTTATCGAGACGCTGGCAGCCGGAAAGATTGACGACGCTACGACCCAGAAGATTGAGGCCATCATGGCTGATATTGCCGGAACGTATAAAAACTAAGAGCCTATGCCAAGCCTGAAAGAAATTAAAGGCCGCATTGCCTCGGTCAACAGCACGCGAAAGATTACCTCTGCCATGAAGATGGTGGCCAGCTCCAAGCTGCACCATGCGCAGGTGGCTATCCAGAACATGCTGCCCTACGAGACCTTGCTCGAGCATATCCTCAAATCGTTCCTGGCAGCCGAGGCCGAGGCACAGACCGTCTTCGACCAGGAGCGCCCTGTCAAGCGTGTGGCGCTGGTGGTGTTCTCCTCCAACTCGTCGCTTTGCGGTGGCTTCAATGCCAACATCATCAAGATGATGATGCGTACCGTGGAGGCCTATCAGAACGAGTTAGGGCAGGGTAGTGTCGAGGTCTATCCCATAGGTCGCAAGGTGGCCGAGAAGGCTCGCAAGCTGGGCTACGACGTCAAGGGCGACTATGCCGCTCTTGTCGACCATCCCAACGTTCGCGAGTGTATCGACATTGCCATGGAGCTGGGTGAGAAATTCTATGAGGGCAAGATAGACCGCGTAGAGCTCATCTACCACCACTTTAAGTCGGCAGGCTCTCAGATACTTACCAACAAGACCTTTCTGCCAATTGACATCGAGTCAGAGCTGGAACGTGACCATGAGCGCGACCTGACGTCGATTGCAGCCACGAAGGAGAGTCAGGAGTACCTGAAGAAGAACCGTCGTACAAAGAAGAAGGTGGATGCCGAAGGCAAGGAAGTGGTGCCGCTGAACGACAACTTCATCGTGGAGCCAGACATGGATACCGTGCTCTCACAGCTCATCCCCAAGATGGCTCACCTGATGCTCTACACGGCCTTGCTGGACAGCGTAGCATCAGAGCATGCTGCACGTATGGTGGCCATGCAGACAGCTACTGACAATGCCGATGAGCTGTTGCGTCTGTTGAACCTGCAGTACAACAAGGGTCGTCAGCAAGCCATCACCAGCGAGCTGCTCGATATTGTTGGCGGTAGCGTAAACAATTGAACCATTTCAGATTCTCTTAATAACAAAGGAAATCGCATTGTTCCCATTACGGGTACAATGCGATTCTTTTTTGTTGTAGTATGTGTAGAAGCACCCAGCTGT
>JAFPEE010000147.1 GCA_017389705.1 Prevotella sp. | reverse complement strand
AACTACAGCGGCTATGCCACCAAGACCGTCACCGTACTGGAAGGTCTGCGCCAGCTGCTGGGCAACGTGCCTTACATACAAGGCTGTGGGCTGACACGCAACGAAGTCTTCGAGAGTCGCTTCGACAAGATACGTGCACCGCTGGGCCAGCAAGGTATGCAGGCTGCTTATTGGAACAATACCGAGATGAAAGGCGCACCTGTCACTACCGTCCATCTGGCCAGCCCCATCAACCTGAGCAATGGCGGCAACACCGTCTTTGCCCCTGGCGTCAACCTCGAGAATTTCTCAGCCCGCTACGACGGCACGTTTATTCCCACTGAGGACGAGACGCTCTATCTGCGAGTAGGTGCTGACGACAGGGTGCGAGTCATTGTCAATGGCGACACCATAGTCAACATCTGGAAAGTACGCCAACGCATTCAGGAGGCTACCCCCGAGCTGAAGGTCAAGAAGGGTGACAGCTATCGCATCCAGATAGACTACGTGCAGGAAGGTGGCATGGCAGCCATGCAGTTTGACGTCTGCAAGAAGCTGAGCCCCACTCGCGAACAGCTGCTCAGCCAGATAGGCAATGCAGAGACGGTAGTCTTCGTTGGTGGCATCTCACCACGTGTAGAAGGCGAGGAGATGAAGGTCAGCGACCCCGGCTTCAAGGGTGGAGACCGCACCGACATAGAGCTTCCTGCTGTTCAGCGCGAACTGCTGAAGATGCTCCACGAGGCAGGCAAGAAGGTGGTGTTCGTCAACTGCTCCGGTGGTGCCATGGCCATGATACCTGAGCAGGAGGAGACCTGTGATGCCATCCTACAGGCATGGTACGGTGGCGAGCGTGGTGGCCAGGCTGTGGCAGAGGTGCTGACAGGACAGTACAACCCCAGTGGCAAGCTGCCTATCACGTTCTACCGCAGCGTCAACGATCTGCCCGACTTCCTCGACTACACCATGAAGAGCCGCACCTACCGCTACTTCCAGGGCCAGGTGCTCTATCCCTTTGGCTATGGTCTGAGCTACACGACATTCGACATCAGCAAGCCTGTCTATAAAAATAATAAGGTACGCGTAACGGTAAAGAATACTGGCACCGTAGACGGTACTGAGGTAGTACAGGTCTATATTCGCAACACGGCAGACACCGAAGGCCCGCTGAAAACCCTGCGCGCCTACCAGCGTGTTGCCCTAAAGGCGGGCGAGAGCAAGACCGTAGACATTGACTTGCCACGAGAGCGCTTCGAGGGTTGGGACGCCAAGGCCAACGCCATACGTGTCGTGCCAGGGAAGTACGAACTGATGGTTGGTTCGTCGAGCGCTGATAAAGACTTGAAGAAAGCAGTAGTAACCATCAAATAACGAATAAAGGCTGTCCCTTTTCGGACAGCCTTTATTTATTACAGGTTACTGATGAGCCACCATAGATAGACGCCATAGCCCCCGACAAGTAAGGCACCCTCCCAACGCTCCACCGTGAAACGAGTGAAGGAGAAGAGCCATACGAGGGCAACTGACAGGAGCATCACTGCCATGTCGAGAGTGGTGATGCCTTGTATTTGCAGTGGACTGATGGTTGCCGTCAGTCCAAGAATCATCAGGATATTAAACACATTGGAGCCAATGACGTTGCCAATAGCAATGGCAGATTGCCCTTTGCGTGCAGCTACGACACTAGTCGCCAGCTCAGGCAGACTGGTACCACCTGCCACCACCGTCAGACCCACGACACCCTCGCTGATGCCCAGCGCATAGGCCACACTGGAGGCTGAGTCTACAAACAGGTTACTGCCTGCCACCAGCATGGCCAAACCAACAACAAGGTAGAGCACACTCAACCATGGGGTCAGCTGTTTACCATCCATAACAGCCTCCACTTGGCCTTTCTTGGCCTGCATCAGCGTATAGGTCATGAAGGCTGCAAAGCCTACCAGCAGGATGATGCCATCGATACGCCCCAAAAATTGGTCTAATGCCAACAGGATGAGTAGTACCGAAGCCCCTACGGAGAAGGGGATGTCCTTCTTCACTGTCGGACGGCTGATAGTCATCGGAGCCACCATCGCAGCACAGCCTACGATAAGCATGGCATTCATGGTGTTCGAACCGACAACGTTACCTACTGCCAGATCCGGGGTACCCTTCAGAGCCGACACCAGACTGACGAACAGCTCTGGAGCAGACGTACCTGCAGCTACAATGGTCAGGCCGATAATAATCTCAGGCACGTTCATGCGTCGTGCCAGTGCTGAGGCACCTTCCGTCAGACGGTCAGCACCAAACAGTACCATCGCTACTCCTATTACTATAAATAAAATATCAGTTATCATCGTCATCAAAATCAAAGTCGTCAAAGAAATCACCCTCCAGTGAGGGGCCAACAAACTCATCCAGCGCACGACGTTCCTTCTTGGTGGGACGTCCTGTTCCACGCTGACGATTGACAAAGCCACTGATGCGGTTCATCTCCAACAGCTCGTACTGGTCAGCAGTCGTCACATTCTCGTAGATCTCCGGTATGAGCTTCGCCCCCACCCTTTGCTCTATCGTCTTCAGAATCTTAAAAGAGTAGGTCACCGGCGGCTTGCGCACGCTAACCACCTCGCCAGCCTTCACCATACGAGAGGGCTTCACGTTAACGCCCTGTATCGTCACACGCCCGTTCTTGATGGCATCAGCGGCAATGCTGCGTGTCTTGAAGATGCGCGCAGCCCACAGCCATTTGTCAATGCGTGCCACACTCAGACCTTCTGGTCCAATGCCTCGGGCTTTTGTTGTTTCTGCCATAGTGGAGTCTTTCCAAACTTGTTATACTGATTCATCGTCACGTCAATGCCTGCCAGAACGAAGCTCTTGATGATGTCCACAGCCATGTCGACAGAAGGCTGCAGGTGCTCACGTTCCTCGGCAGAGAAGCGTCCCAGCACATGGTCTATCTGCATGCCTATGGGATAGTCGTTGCCAATACCCATGCGCAGACGGGCATACTGCTGACCTATCAACTGCTGGATATGTCCCAAGCCGTTGTGCCCGCCATTCGAGCCATTGGCCTTCAGGCGGAAAGCGCCCAGCGGTAATGCCACATCGTCGCTGATGACCAGCAGACGGCTCTGCTCTATGTTCTCCTTGTTCAGCCAGTAGCGCACAGCATTGCCACTGAGGTTCATAAACGTGGTAGGTTTCAGCAAGAACACCTTACGCCCCTTGAGCGACATCTCTGCCACGAAACCATAGCGTTTATCCTCAAAAACGATATTGGACGCCTTAGCAAAAGCGTCCAATACCATAAATCCAGTGTTGTGGCGGGTCTCGGCGTACTCATCGCCAGGATTACCCAGTCCAACAATTAAGTACTTGTCCATTCTCTCTTAGCTATTAGCTCTTGGCTATCAGCTGTTGGCAAATGAGCTAACCGCTAACAGCCAGCTGCCATATTACTGTGCGGCAGCAGCCTCAGCAGCAGCCGAACGAGAAGCACGAGTAGCCTTAACAGAGCATACGATAACCTCCTTCGGAGTAGCAATCTCCAGGCCCTCGAAGCTCAGCTGGCCAACCTTGATAGCCTTACCCAACTGCAGCTCGGTAACGTCGATGTCCAGCTTCTCAGGAATATTCTTATAAGGAGCTGTCACGTCAATCTTGCGGATAGAGAGGTTCAGACGACCACCATCGCGCACACCCTGAGCATGACCTGTCAGGTTCACGGGGATACCAACTGTGATAGCCTTGGTCTCGTTGATCTCAAAGAAGTCAGCGTGCAACAGAGCATCCGTTGTGGGATGGAACTGAAGCTCCTTGATGATAGCCTTGTGCTCCTTACCGTCGATATTCAGATTGACAACATATACATGAGGAGTGTACACTGCCTTGCGCAGCTCAGCAGCAGATGCTGTGAATGCCATAGCCTCAGGCAGACCGTTCTCACCCTTCTTCTCACCATACAGATTGCAGGGAACCATGCCCTCCTTGCGAAGCAGCTTTGAGGCCTTCTTGCCTACGTCGGTGCGCTTCTGACCGCTTACGTTAATCTCTTTCATAATTAAATAATGTGTTACTCTAAAATTAAGTTATTTTGCTTAATCCACCATCACACGATGCGAAAAGCGGGTGCAAAGGTACAAAGAAGTGAGCAAAATACCAAAGGAAAACTCATTTTTCTTCGTGTTTTGTCCAAAAGTGAAAATAAATTAGGATTAAATTTTGCACTTTGCGCACTTATTCGTACCTTTGCAGACTGATAAGAGTATCAAAGAGAAAGTTAGAAGCTATGATTAATAGAGAATTGATTAGAACAAAGATAGTCCAGTTGACCTATGCGTACTATCAGAACGGGAGTAAAAACATAGACACGGCAGAGAAGGAGCTCTTCTTCAGCCTGTCAAAAGCCTATGACCTTTATAATTATATGTTGGCCCTAATCGTGGGAATCACCCACGAGTCGCGACGCCATCTGGAGGTGGCAGAGTCGAGGGCTAAGCGCGAAGGTACTCCCATGCCGTCGCGAAAGTTTGCAGACAACCGCTTTGCCTTGCAGTTGGAGGAGAACAAGATGTTGTTAGAGTTCACGGAAACACAGAAAAAGACGTGGAACGACGAACCCGAGTTTCTGAAGAAGATTTATACACAGATTACCGAGAGTGAGGTTTACAAAGAGTATATGGAGTCGGAGGAGGACAACTATCAGGCTGACCGCGAGTTGTGGCGCAAGCTGTATCGCACGCTGATAGAGAACAACGACGACCTGGACTCGTTACTGGAGGAGCAGAGTCTGTACTGGAACGACGACAAGGCAGTGGTAGACTCGTTTGTGTTGAAGACTATCAAGCGTTTCGACGAGAAGAACAGCTCCATCCAGGAGTTGCTGCCTGAGTACGACTCAGAGGAAGACAAGGACTACGCCCGCAAGCTGTTCCGTGCCACCATCATGAACGCTGACGAGTATCAGCACTACATGAGTGAGGCATCACGTAACTGGGATTTCTCACGCCTGGCATACATGGACATCGTCATTATGCAGATTGCCATTGCAGAGATGATGACGTTCCCCAGCATCCCCATCAACGTAACCATCAACGAGTATGTGGAAATCAGCAAGCTGTACTCTACGCCACGCAGCGGAGGCTACATCAATGGTATGCTGGATGCCATAGCTCGCCACCTGGTGGAGTCAGGTCGCCTGCTGAAGCAAGTACGGGAGAACTCATAAATATTAAGCATTCAACAATTAAGCATTAAAGAATATGACACAGATTTTTTTAGCAGCCCAAGCCGCACAAGGCGGTGGTGGCATGAGTTTCATCATTATGATGGTGGCCATCTTCGCCATTATGTATTTCTTTATGATTCGTCCGCAGCAGAAGCGCCAGAAGGAGATTCAGAATTTCCAGAACTCGCTGGCGGAGGGTGCTGAGGTAGTCACCGGTGGTGGCATCTACGGCACGGTGAAAAAGATTGACCTGGCTACGGGCATCATCGAGGTGAAGATTGCCGATGGCGTTGTCATCAAGGTAGACAAGAGCTACGTCTTCAAGGACACGTCGAGCACTCCTGTTCAGAAGTAGCCAACTGAAGAACAGTACTTTGCAGTAGACACGCATATGAGCAGCATCACGAAAGCCATCAAGAGCTTCTTGTTCAGCAACATGAACAAGCAGTTCTTTATCTTTTTGTTCTTCGTGTTGCTCTCAGCTGTCTTCTGGCTGATACTGACGCTGAATGAGACGTACGAGAAGGAAGTGAAGGTGCCGGTGCACATTGTCAACATTCCGAAGAATGTCGTCCTGACTTCGGCAGCGGTAGACACTGTTCGTGCCACAGTACGCGACAAGGGCTGGGTGCTGATATCGTACCTATATGGCGAAAAACGCCCTGCCCTGACTATCAACTACAAAAACTATGACCGTGGTAATGGCGGTGGCTTTGTAAGCCAGTCAGAACTGAAGCGTTTTGTTGAGCAGAAGATGGAGTCGTCGACGAAGGTGACGTCCATCAAACCCGAGAGATTGGAGTTCTTCTACAACAACGGCGAATACAAGCGTGTGCCTGTTCGCTGGACAGGACGTGTGATGCCCGAGCAGCTGTATTTCATCTCAAATACGGTATACTCTGACGACAGCATCGATGTCTATGCCTCGCACGAAAAGCTGGACAGCATCCGTTTCGTGGAGACAGAGCCGCTAAACTGCGTGGGATTCCGCGACACGCTGGAAATCAGCTGCAAACTGATGCATGCCTCTGATGTCAAGGTGGTGCCTGACCACATCAAGATTACCTTCCATACGGATGTGCTGACAGAGGAGAGCATCAATGTTACCGTCAAGTGCCTCAACCTGCCTCCAGGCAAGCTGCTGCGTACCTTTCCGACAAAGGTACGGGTGAATTTTGTGGCTGGTGTAGGACAGTTCAAGAGCCTGCGCGAGGAAGACTTCAGCGTCGTAGCCGACTATCTGGAGATTGAACAGAATCCTTCGGAGCGTTGTAACATCTATCTGCGCAACGTTCCCCAGGGCATCAGTCGTGCCACACTCAGCACCAAGCAGATAGACTACCTGATAGAGGATATAGAGGAATGAAGATAGGTATTGCAGGAGGCATCGGCTCAGGCAAGAGCTACGTGTGCCGGCGTCTGGCCTGTCGAGGCATTGAGGTCTACGACTGCGACGCTGCTGCCAAGCGACTTATCCGCACGTCCCCTACCCTACAACAACAACTCATCAACCTCATAGGCTCGCTGGACAAGGCTGCCATGAGCCGTTTCCTGCTGGCTAGCGAGGAGAATGCCCACGCTATAGACCGCATTGTGCACCCTGCCGTCTTCGACGACTTCCTGCAGAGTGGTATGGAGTGGATGGAGAGTGCCATCATGTACGAGTCAGGAGCTTATAAGCTGATGGACAAGGTGGTGGTGGTGACTGCCCCTGAGGAAATACGCATCGAGCGCATCATGAAGCGCGATGGCATCACTCACGAGAAAGCCTGTCAATGGCTGCAGCGCCAATGGCCTCAGGAGAAAGTACGCGAGCTGGCAGACTATGAGATTGTCAACGACGGTACTGCAGACATCGATGCACAGATAGAACGTCTATTACTCCTGCTACATCAGAACGTATAGTTTTCAGTACCGTTCCATTCATCATCGCCTGTCATGTTGAAGGTATTACCCGAGACGGTACTGGCATTCATCAAATCACCCGTATACTGAGTAATTCTGTTGAGCTTGACGGGGACATTCTCCAACGTCAGCTCCTTGATGGCGTCTTTCTTGCTATCAAGTAGCCGTATTGTTATATTCAGCAAGTCCTCCTCTTCATGAGGGAAGGTATAGATCTCAAAGACGTCCTGGCCCTCAGCAATATCCATTTCCACAGTCTGAGTCGATTTAACGCTGCCAAAGCCCAATACAGGGCTATAGGTTGACGACCCACCCGTATACCTGAACCAAATATATTTTGCCGCCTCAGGCAAGGGAGAGGTCTGCATCAGACGAAACATTGCCACGTTACGCCTCATATCCAAATTGAAGGTGGACTGTGTGGAAGATACGTTCAGCGTTCCATAATAATAAAAGGTATCACTGACCTTATTACTCGGGAAAGTGACCTTCTCAGGAGAGGTGATGGTAGCTGTTCCATCGCAGTTATGCGCTATGGCTACCACCTCGTAAGACCCTTCAGCCAATGCTGTCGCCACCGTCCCAAAATGGTCATCGTCAGCCTTCTGCCATATCGCCTTGGCTTTTGTGGCACCCTGGAAGAAAGCCACGCTGATGCGAGATGCCATCTGGCTGATGGGTTTGGAACTACGTGTGTCGAAGGGCAAATCTTCATAGAGCGACATCTTCAGCACGACATTGGCATCGGAGGGTATTGACGCGTCGTCATCGCCATCCAACAGTGTCTTCTCGCAACTGCTCAACAGCGCTGCGCACAAAGCCACATAAAGGAATCTTAAGGTCTTTCGTCTCATCGTTTTAGTCTTTAGTCATGCAAAGATAGTAAATAAATCCGAATAATGACGCCAAAATTAAAACTTTTTTGTACCTTTGCGCCACAAAACTCATCAAACAAAAAAAAAGGAATATGAAACAGACCATTTTGGCCATCTCTGGCAAACCCGGACTTTACAAGCTCGTATCACGTGCCAAGAACAGCCTCATCGTAGAGGCATTGGACGACACCCATAAGCGCATTCCAGCCTTTGGCACCGACCGCATCACATCACTGGCAGACATTGCCATGTTTACTGAGACAGACGACGTGCCCCTGATGAAGGTGCTGGCCTCGATGCGCGACCTGGAGAAGGGCAAGGCTTCCAGCGTAGACTTCCGCAAGGCTTCTCCCAAGGAGTTGCACGACTACTTCACGAAGGTACTTCCCGACTGGGATCAGGAACGCGTGCAGAACAGCCATATTAAAAAGCTGATTCAGTGGTATGACATTCTTGTAAAGGCAGGCATCACCGACTTCGAGGAGGAGCTGGCACCTACTGAGGGCGACAATATTGACGACCGTCAGGAAAAGGAATAGGCGTCTACCTGCAATGAGGGCAGATGCCCTTGACCATGAAATTCACCGATGTCATTTCAAAGCCCTCGGGCAATTGTACTTCGGGCACTGCGATGTCTTCCAAGCAGAAGGTACGTCGGCAGTGCTCGCAGTAGAAGTGTACGTGCAGGTCGTCGTCCTTGTGTCCATGGTGACTTCGGCATAGCTCATAGCGCACCCCGTCGCCTCCATCCTCAATGACGTGTACCAGATGGTGTTCGCGAAAGAGTGTCAGGGCCCGGAAGACACCCGACTTGTCAATGGTCAGAATCTGATACTCCAACTCCGTCAGCGACATGGGACGCTCGGCAGCAACCAGCGCCTTCACCACGACGATGCGGTTGGCAGTAGGCTTCACCCCATGGTGCTCCAACAGTTCTACACACGCTTGTTCGTTCATGCTCGACATGCTTTTTAATGACTGCGCAAAAGTTACTCACGCACTACTTCGTTTTAGAATCTTCGGCCACCACCACCAGGACCGCCGAAGCCGCCACCTCCTGGACGACCTCCGCCAAAGCCTCCGCGACGTCCCTCACGACCTCCAGGACCACCAGGGCCACGCATATTCGACAAGCCTCCGAAGATGTTCAGCTTGTAGATGACGTGCAGCATGGCATAGCTGGTAATGGCGTTGTACTCCGTATCGCTGCGCTGCATGGCGGTGATGGCACGGCTGTAGGTTGACTGTTGGTGCAGCAGATCATAGAACTGCAGCGAGAGCGTCAGCGCATTGCCACGCAGGAACGACTGCGAGAGCTGGGCATTCCAGATGAGTTCATTGGTATTCATCGCCTCGTCGTTATAGCCACGGCGCGAGTTCATGTTCATACCTGTAGACAGCTGCGTCCCCCAGGGTGCCGTCAGCATCAGGCTGGCACCATACGAGAAGGTCCAGGTGTCCAGGTTATTGTTCTCCTGCAACACGCTGCGGGCATGCATATACTCCAGCGACCCATTCAGCTCAAACTCCAGCCAGTCGTTACGATAGCTGCCTGACAGACGTTCACCAAACGTTGCGGTGCGGGTGGTAGACTTCTGCGAGTTTGAGTTGCGGTCTACGCTGACATAGCCCACGGCATTGGCATAGCGCAGGGTGGTAAAGGTGTTCACGTTGAAGTAGCCCGTCGAGTCGATAGCGGTATTGAACATAAACATACCAAAGGCGTTCCAGTTGCCGTTGATGTTCTCTGGGCGTGTGGTGCGTCCACCCGTCTTCTCGTCGTAGGTCACCATGTTAGAGATGCTGTTTCGTGTCGTCGAGAAGTTGACGTGTGCCATGATGCTACGCTGGTGATTCTGGATATAGTTGTTGTAGAACAGTCGGAAGTTCTGCGTAAACGAGGGCTTCAGTCCGGGATTACCCTTGCGGACATTCAGCGGGTTCGAGTCGTCAGTGATGTCAAGCAAGTCACTCATCGACGGCTGGCTGCTGGTGCCACGATAGGTAAAGCGCAGCTGGCTCACCTTCGATATCTTCCAGCGGAAGTCTGCCGTTGGCGAGAAGTTGGTCACCGTTCTGGTGGTGTCGGCATGTACCCCCTGATAGTCCTGCAGGAAGTGCGATTTCTGGGGCATCACCTGGAAGCCCACATTGAAGTTATAGTCCTTACGTGTCACACGCAGGGCAATCTCTGCGGTGTGGATATAGTTCTTGTATTCCGAGAAACGGCTCAGGTTGTTGTCCAAGTAGTTGTCCAGCGGTTTGCCACCCAGCAGGGCCAGGTAGTTGTCCCATCCACGATACTCAGGAATAACGCTGAAGAAAGGCAGTCCCAGCTTGCTGAAGTCGTAGGTGCCGCGGTCGCTCTTGGTGTACTTATACTGATAGCGGTACGAGAACTGCAGGTATACGCGGTTGAAGATAGGCTCGCTATAGGTGGCGCGAATGTTGTAGTCCCAGTTCTTGGTAGGCGTCACGGCATAACGGTTAGCCTGATAGACGGAGTCGTGGTCAAACTGGTAGTAGTTGACCGAGTCGTTGGAGAACGACTTACTGATGCCCTCGCTGTAGTTTCCTCCCACACGCAGGGTGATGTTCCGTCCATTGGTGCTCAGCTTGCGGTTCAGCTGTCCCCAGCCACCTACCGACTTGGAGTCGCTATAGCTGATGGAGTTGCTCAGGTTGCTGTTCTTCACCACCCCCTCGTTCACCAGCTCGTCCAGCTGCTCCAGCGGGTTAGTGATGCTACGGATGGCATAGGGGTCAGAGTTGAAGGTGGCGCTGGTGCCGCTATTATTGCCGTCACTCGAGTTATACTGGAACTGGGGACGGAACATGATGTTGGTCATCGAGTCAGGTGTCCACTCCAGACGCATTCGGACATCCCAGCTGTTCCTGCGCGTCAGGTTGCTGTTCAGGCTGTTGCCGAAGGTCGACGACGTGCTGGACATGAAGTCCTCCGTAGAGCGCCGCACCAAGGCATCGCCGTCACTATGGTTCCAGCGGATGCTACCGTCCAGCTTCAGCTTGTCCTTCTGCTCGTAGTTCAGGTTGACACCCGTCATCTTCGTAGCTGTCAGTCCCTGGCGTCCACCACCGAAGCGTCCTCCGCCTCCCATGCCGAAGCCCATGTCGTTGACGTTGTTGGCACTCGACATGAGGAATATCTTCATGTTGTCCTTCATCCATCCTCCAAAGATACGGCCGCTATAACGCTTCTGCGTACCTGCTGCCAGGTCGGCATTCAGCATCAGACCCTTGTTCATGCCTTGCTTGATGCCGAAGTCCAGCACCGTCTCCTCCTCACCGTCGTCAATACCGCTGACGCGAGCCATATCGCTCTTCTGGTCGTAGGCCTTCACGCGCTCTATAATAGAGGTAGGCAGGTTCTTCATGGCCGTCTTCGTATCGCCAGTCATGAACTCCTTACCGTCCACCATGATTTTCTTGACCTCCTTGCCGTTGATGGTAATCTTGCCGTCGTCGTCCACCTGTGCACCAGGCAGTCGCTTCACCAGCTCCTCGACTACCGAGCCCTCCGGGGTACGGTAGGCAGAGGCATTATAGACAAAGGTGTCAGCCTTCAGCGTCACCTTGGCAGCCTGTCCCGTCACCGTAGCACCTTTCAGCATGACGGCATCCGTCTTCAGGGCTACCTTGCCCAGAGCTACATCCTTGTCGCCACTGACGGTGACGTGCTTGGTGTAGGGCTTGAATCCGACACACGTCACCTGCAGGATATACTTGCCTGCCGACGGAGCCTTCAGGCTGAACTGTCCGTCGAGTTTTGTCAGCGCACCCTTCACCAGCGTACTGTCGGTACGCAGCAGACGTACCGTCGTCTGGGGCAGGGCGTCGCCTGTCTCGTTTTCCACTACCGTTCCTGTTATGTTTCGTTGTGCCATGGCTACCACAGCCATGAGGGGCATCAACACGAGGAGTAAAAGTCGTTTCATAGCTTTGCTTATTCCTTTTTAACGCAAATATGACGCTTCCTATGGGTAAAAGTTTAACTGTTCAGATGAAAAATTAACGTTAAATCTACAATTATCGCCCTTTTTCGATACGAGTTACACTTTTTTATATTAATTTTGCATCCTGATGGAAGCACAGAAACTAATCATATCCGAAGATTTACGGCAGTCGCTCAGTCAGGCTATTGCCGATTGTCCCCACGACCGCTTGTTTGTACTCTGCGACGAGACCACCCGGCAGCTATGCCTGCCCGTGGTGGCTGACTTCGACAGCATGAAGTGCGCACAGCTCATCACCATTCCCGCTGGCGACCAGCACAAGACGCTGGAGTCGCTGTCGCATGTATGGAGCGCCCTCGGCCAGGGTGGCGCCACACGCCATTCACTCATGGTGAACCTGGGCGGTGGCATGGTAACCGACCTGGGCGGCTTTGCTGCCTCGACCTTCAAGCGAGGCTTGTCCTATATCAACATCCCCACTACCCTGCTGTCCATGGTTGACGCCAGTGTAGGCGGCAAGACGGGCATCAACTTTGGAGGACTGAAGAACGAGGTGGGCGTCTTCAACAATGCACGCTATGTCATCCTCGACACCACCTTCCTCCAGACCATGGACCACGAGAACATCCTTTCGGGCTATGCCGAGATGCTGAAGCACGGTCTCATCAGCAATGAGGACATGTGGGCAGAGCTGCTGCGCTTCGACCTCGACGACCTGAAAGGCCTTGGACAACTGGTAGCCAAGAGCGTAGCCGTCAAGCAGCGTATCGTCCTGGAAGACCCTACGGAGCATGGCATACGCAAGGCCCTGAACCTGGGACATACGGCAGGCCACGCCTTCGAGTCGCTGGCCCTGGAGCGTAAGCCCGTCCTGCATGGCTATGCCGTGGCCTGGGGTTTGATAGTCGAGCTGTGGCTGGCCTGCGTCAAGACCGGATTCCCACAGGAGCGCATGCGCCAGACAGTGTCTTTCATTCTGGAGAACTACGGACGCATGGCCATCACCTGCGACGACTACCCTCGCCTGCTGGAGCTGATGCACCACGACAAGAAGAATACAGGAAGCGACATCAACTTCACGTTGCTGGGTGCCATTGGCGACATCCGCATCAACCAGACCGCTACGGAAGAGGAAATCAAAGAAGCCCTCGACTTCTACCGCGAATCGTGAGCCATCAGCTCCGCCTCGTGACGGGCAGGCTTTCCCGTCTCTGTCAGGGGCAGGTGCTCAACGGTAAGCACCCTTCGTGGTACCCAATACCTTGGCAGCTGCCGGCGACAATGGGCCAGCACGCCGTCAACATCTGACGACTCGGTGAGCAGTACCACTTGCTCGCCGAGTCTGCTGTCTGGGGCTTTGGTAATCATGAAGGGAGCCTCCAAATAGGGACGCAGCAGACGCTCCACCTCTTCTATCTGTATCTTGATGCCTCCTGAGCAGATGACGTTGTCCTTCCTGCCCAGTATGCGGAACCTGCCGTCAGCTCTCAGCTCAGCCATGTCGTTGGTCTTCAGCCTGCCCTCATGCACGGCAGGGGCATCGATGAGCAGGCATCCCTCAGCATCCAGCGCCACCTGCACACCCTCGAAGGGCGTATACCAGTCAGTAGCCTCAGGACCGTTGAGTCTGCGCAGGGCTATATGCGACAGCGTCTCCGTCATGCCATAGGTGCTCCACACAGCATGGGGGAAGTCTGCCAGGGCCTGCGCCATTGCCTCGTCGATGGCCCCGCCGCCGATGATCAGGTGACGAATCTGCCGCAGACGCTCACACTCCTCAGCCACCTGCAGCGAGTTCCACACCTGTAGAGGCACCATAGCGGCAAAGTCCAGGTGGTCAGGCACCGCTGCCAGGGGATGACTGCCGGGAGTGATGCTGATGAGTCGCAACCCACAGGTCTCCGCCCTCACCACCATCATCTTGCCTGCTATATAGTCCAGGGGCATGCACAGCAGGGCTGTGTCGCCCTCCTGCAGTCCCAGGAACCGGCACGTGATGCGGGCCGAGGCCTCCATACGCCGTTTCTCCACCAGCATCGCCTTGGGCTTCCCCGTCGAGCCGCTGGTATGCACCAGCACCGTCGGACTGTCACTACGCCACTCGGCTATAAACGCTTGCAGATCCACAGGCTGTCCTTTCTGATTTCCAACGGCATGGGAATGTTGTCCGTAAACAGCTGTCCCGTTCCCAGCCCCTGCGGCATGCTGATATTGTCACCGTATACCGCGCTGGCCAGCTGGGCAACGGCATTCAGTCCTACGTTGCTCTCCAGGGCAGAGGTCATCCACGTACCTATCTGCATGTCGCGGGCTATGTCTATCCACTCCCTGCAACCCATCATGCCCCCATGCAGCGAGGGTTTCAGGATGATGTAGCGCGGACGGATGATGTTCAGCAGCTGGCGTTTCTGGTCAGGGTCGTTCACACCTATCAGCTCCTCGTCCAGGGCAATGGGCAGGGGCGACTCACGGCACAGCTCCGCCATGTAGCTCCACTGGCCTGCCCTGATGGGTTGCTCTATGCTGTGCAGGGCGTACTGCGACAACAGCTCCAGCTTATACAGCGCCTCGCTGAAGGGGAAGGCTCCATTGGCATCTACCCGCAGCTCCACCTCGCGCGGTCCGAACTGCCGGCGAATCTGCTTCAGCAGCTCCAACTCCGCGTCGAAGTCTATGGCACCAATCTTCAGCTTGATGCAGCGAAAGCCCTGCTGCAGCTTCTGCTCTATGCGCTGGCGCATCTCGTCGTAGCTACCCATCCATACGAGTCCGTTGATGGGGATGCCCTGCTCTCCGCGGGCAAAGGGTGTATCGAAGAGCACGCTCCTCCCCTCCTGCTTGCCACGCAGGTCGGCCAGCGCCGTCTCCAGTCCGAAGAGCATCGACGGATAGTCACGCAGCGTCTCGAAAAAGTCCGCTACAGCCTCCTCACCCTGTCCGGCAACAGCTGTCAGCTCCTCGCACTTCGTCCTTAGCACGTCGCCATAGTCAGGAACATCGTCACACGACAGCTTGGGCAGAGGAGCACACTCGCCCACACCCGTAGCGTCGCCATCCTTGGCATACACCAGCCATATCTTCCTTTCCGTATATACCCCGCGGCTCGTCCCCGCAGGCTGCTTAAAATGGAGCACCCGCTCCTCCATATCAATCCTCATCACTTTTCACTTCTCAAGGTATCTGTGGGTATTTGTCAAAGTCAGGCTTCCGCTTCTCCAGAAACGCCTTGCCGCCCTCCTGAGCCTCGTCCAGGAAGTAGTAGAGCATCGTAGCGTCACCAGCCAACTGCTGTATGCCGGCCTGACCGTCCAGCTCGGCATTCAGGCCAGCCTTGATCATGCGCAGCGCAATGGGTGAGTGCAGCATCATCTGCTTCGACCAGCGCACACACTCGTCCTCCAGCTCCGACAGGGGCACCACCTTGTTGACCATACCCATCTCCTCAGCCTCCTTTGCCGTGTACTGCCGGCACATGAACCATATCTCACGCGCCTTCTTCTGGCCCACGATACGCGCCAGGTACGACGACCCGAAGCCTGCGTCAAACGAGCCCACCTTAGGTCCTGTCTGACCGAAGATGGCATTCTCCGACGCTATCGTCATGTCACACACCAGGTGGAGCACATGACCACCACCTATGGCGTAGCCGTTTACCATCGCTATGACTGGCTTGGGCAGCCTGCGTATCTGCATCTGCACGTCGAGCACGCTCAGACGGGGCACACCATCGTCGTCTATGTAGCCGCCACGACCCTTCACATGCATGTCGCCACCCGAGCAGAAGGCATGTTTCACGTCCTCCAGCCGACAGCCCTCAGGCACCTCACTCATCGCACCCGTCAGCAGCACCACACGGATGCGCTGCAGCTCGCGACACATGGCAAAGGCCTGACTCAGCTCCAGCGTCGTCCTGGGCGTAAAGGCATTCCTGTACCTTGCCCTGTTGATGGTAATCTTGGCAATGCCCTCAAACTCCTCGAAGATAATCTCTTCAAACTTACGAATCTCTTTCCACTCTCTTTGTTGCATAATCGTTCTCGTTAAAACTGCTGCGAAGTTACGAAAAAACGAGAGAAAAACCAAAAGAAAAGCTTGTTTTTGTTACATTTCCTCATCCCTGACCACCAGTTCCCTGGGCAGGGTGATGACCTTCAGACGCTCATACCAGATGCGGTCAGAACCCGCTATGCGCTTCTGAGTATGCCCTGAGATGATGTAGTAGCTGGCGGTGTACTCGTCCATCAGCTCCAGAAAGACCTTCTTGATACGTGAGCATTTCTCGTTGATGGAGTTGTTCAGCGGGTCTACCAGCATGTCCACACTCTCCCTGATGGCCTCCTTGTCCATCAGCCGCGCTGTGGCCATATAATAGCCCAGCAACTCCTCGCGAAAGTCGCTGAGCCTCTTGAACTCAATACCCTCAGGGTGAGCCAGGAACAACAAGTAGACCGCCTTATGGACAGGATTCAGCTCCACCTCCCTGCGCTGTTCACCCAACAGGAAGAAACGATAGTCCCTGGTAATCAGCAGCCTGCACAGGCGCCTCCTGGCAGCCTCCTTGCGAAGCTCCTCCAGGACGTGTACACCAATAGCCCGCAACAACAGATCGTTGCGTCCCGCTGCCACCAGCTCCTTGACCAGTCTGGCCACCTCGTCAGCGATTACCTCCGGAGTCCTTCCTGATGCCATCACTCTTCTTCCTCCTGGATAAGACTTCGCAGCCATTGTCCTAAGCGCTCTGCGGTGGTAGGCTTAACCTTGGGCTTTTCCACCTCGACAGGAGGCTCCGGCTCTGGTGCCGGCTCAACGACGAAGTCAGGCTCTTTCTCAGGTTCCTCGACAGGCTTTGCCATAGGCCGGTAGAGTTGGGGTATCAGACTCTCATAGTAAGCATCGTCCCGCTCCTCCTCATCAACCTCAGAGGTCTCCTCCATCCCCGTAGCAAGGATGGTCACCTTGGCGTCCTCGCCTATCGTATTGTCGGAAGAGATACCCCAGATGACCTCGATGTTCGGATTCAGACTGTCAAAGAAGTCGTCTATCTCCTGCATCTCAGGCACCATGATAGGCGCCTCCTCGCTGGAGTAGATGTTAAACAGGATACGCTTGGCGTGGGTGATGTCGTTACCATATAGCAGCGGCGAGTGCAGGGCGTTCTGTATGGCCCTCTCCACACGCTTCTCACCGTTGGCCCTGCCCATAGCCATGATGGCACCGCCACCGTCACGCATCGTCGTCTCCACGTCGCGGAAGTCAAGATCTATGCCACCATTGCTGTTCACCGTTATCAGCTCCGAGATGCCCACCACGGCATCCTTCAGAATATTGTCAGCCCTGGCAAACGAGTCCTTCACCGAGATAGGCGTGTCGGCATAGACGTCGCACAGGCGTTCATTATTAATAATCAGCAGCGCGTCCACATTCTTCCTCATCTCGTCAACACCCCTCAGGGCGCGGATAATCTTCTGCTTCTTCTCAAAAAAGAACGGAATCGTCACAATGCCAATGGTAAGCATACCCATCCTCTTGGCTACGCTGGCCACCACAGGAGCAGAGCCCGTACCTGTACCGCCACCCATGCTGGCTGTGACAAACACCATCTTCGTGCCGTCACTCAGCAGTTTCTCTATGTCAGCGACGTTCTTCTCAGCC
The DNA here is from genome assembly GCA_017389705.1 of Prevotella sp. Classification (GTDB taxonomy): domain Bacteria; phylum Bacteroidota; class Bacteroidia; order Bacteroidales; family Bacteroidaceae; genus Prevotella. The sequence continues at coordinate 615 of JAFPEE010000147.1, read as the reverse complement.
TCCGAGCGCCCAATCTCAGGCTTGCCACCGGCGCCAAGACCCTCACCCAGCAATATCTTGGTAGGCACCGGCGAGGGAGCCAGCGACTTACTATCCGTATTACATACAGCCAGCGTCACACCCGTAATCTCCTCGTCGAACATGTTCCTGACGGCATTGCACCCGCCACCGCCTACGCCTATCACCTTGATGATGCCCTGCATCCTGTCTTGAACAGGAACAAAATCTATCAAATTCTCACCCATAATCTTCTGCTTTCCTTAACTTGCCGACAAAGGTAGCAAACTTTTCTCACTCCTCCAAATCTCCGCAAGCCTTGCGGAAAGAAAAACGTCGAAACACGTGGTGGCAAACGTCGAAGGCGATTTGGAGGCAGATTGTGCTGCCACCAGCTGGCGCCTGCTCAGTCGTAATACGAAGGCCCTTCAGTCGTAATACGAAGGCTGCTCAATCGTAATACGAATTTCAGGCAGGAAACCATAGGTTTCCCACTTTCCCACTTTCCCACTTTTGACATCTATATTTTCAGATTTCTTGAAATATGAATTTTAATATTATATATATTATACTATATATAATATTAATATAATTACTCCTATGAATTTGCTAAAATTT
>JAFPEE010000146.1 GCA_017389705.1 Prevotella sp. | reverse complement strand
AGGATTGATGCCCACAAGAACCTCCAGAACTGGATGTTAAACTCTTTTTTCTCTTTTGTATTCATCTTGTATTATTCTTATATAATGAATCAGAATCCTGTCAGAACTGGTATGACGCTGCAATTATCAGGTTGCGGCCTCTCTCATAATAGGGAAACATCGTGAATTCGGGCCTCGCCAAGAAGTGGTCTGTATCCATCAGGTTCTCGCAGTCTAGCGACAGCGAGAGGCGGTGGTTGAAGGTGTACTTGATTCCTGCATCGACGACGAGGGCGCTGCTGAGGTCAAATTCCTCTACTTCCCTTGTCATTTCCAATGATGTTCTTAATATGTTGGTAACGTCCTTTGTCAGCGTCTTGGTGCCAGTGTATTTGGCATTGCCGTAGATTTTCAGTTCATGTTTCTTCTTGTCCAACAGTTTATAGGCGATGTTCAAGTTGGCCGTCATGTTAGGCACCGCCAGCACAGCGTTCTTATTTTCGCTGTAGAAGTAGTTATCTGCCTTGACAACTTTCTGCCAGTAGAAATTGGCGTTGGCCGTAAGGCGGCGGTGGCTATACGCCAGACTGGCTTCAAGCCCGATACACTTGTATTCTCCGTCGTTTGTGTTTTTATCAGTAAAAAACAAATCACTGAAGCTCAGGAGGTTCTCGTACTTGTTATAGAACAGGTTGAAGTCGTAGGAGAGGTGAAGTGGAGTTATTCTGCCCATGAACGTGAGTTGGACAGCCGTGAGATACTGTGGTTCGGCTGCAAACTGCAAGTCCATTTCCTGTATCCGCTGATTGTAGGACTTTTCGACGTATGCTTTGGAATAGGACAACTTGATGTTGAACGTTTCGCGTGGTGTATAGATGAGTGCCAGTCGGGGTGAGAGGTTTTTGGCTGTATTTTGTCTGAAGCGGCTGCGCAGGTCGTAGCGTAGGCCGGCATTGATAATGAGCTGCGGCATGAAGTAGTGCTTGCACTGGGCATAGAACGACCAGCTGTTTTCGTGCTCCAATTTGTTGAAATAATCATAGTCTATGCCTGGTTGCATCATGCCGGTATAGCCTTGACCATAGCCGCTATTATGGTCAGTAAGAGAGAAGTGCTGGAACTGTACGCCCGCCAGCAGGTTTCCCTTCATGCTGCCCGTCTTGTAGTCTGCGCCGGCCTGGATGCTGCCGCCCAGCGTCCTGTCAGTCCATTTGATATAGGTATACTCACCCTTTGGAACCCAGGAATTTGTCGTGTCTGCATTTTCAGATGTGAATGTCATGAATTCTTCCGTATTATGCCAGTCGCCATAGATCGAGCCTTTCAGTGTGGCCGGCCCCATCTGCCTGGTGTAACTCAGTTGAACATAACTCGTCTGTGTCAGCCATCCGGGACGGATACCGTTGATAGAGCGGTATTTGTCGTAGTCGTAATAGCCGTACACTCCATATTGCGACAGTTTCTTGATGTTCTTAGTGGCTATCAGCAGTTCTATGCCCTTGTATTGTAGTGTCATGCCGAGGTCGTAGGTTGGCGTGTCGCGATAGCCGTCAACGTATGCGTAGTAGCCATTGGGCATGGAGTCATTGAATTTTTCTTCATATTCTGCCGCGTCGCGAGCCGGACGATGCTGTCCGTCACTCTGGTAGAATCCACCCCAGACGAAGATGTCGGCACCCATGAAGCGAGTACCTATGCTGACATCGGCCTTGTGGGTGCTGAATGCACCATGGCCGTATTTCAGTCTCACGCCGTCCAGTTCGCCGCCGCTCTTGGTGATGATGTTGACCACTGCCGACAGGGCCACGTCTCCATAGAGCGATGAGGCCGGGCCGCGCAACACTTCGATATGGTCTATCTTGTCGGTGCTGATGTCATAGTCCATCGCGTAGCTGTTGTTGAAGCGACTGTTCAGCCGGTGTCCGTTCTCCATGACCAGGATGAGTTCCTGTGTGGTGCCGTACGCGCCGTGCATCGACATGTTGCGTGTCGTGTTCATAAAGACTTCGCTCATGCCGGGCACGTATGTGGCCAATATCTGTCCGAGGTGCTTGTTGTATCCCAGGTTCTCTATCATATCGGCAGTGATGATGATGACGGGGGCGGGTGCCTCCACCGCAGTCTCCTTGATGCTGGAGGCTGTGGTGACAGTGACGGTCGCTCCACTTTTCACCTTATCAATTATGTCGATAAAGGTTTCTGGGTCACGGGCAGAAGGCGTGTAATAGGGGTTCTCCTGCAGCAGCATTGAGGCATAGAGCTCCGTCTGGTCGGTATCGAAGCGTGCCAGGTAGGTGAGGGCGATGAGTCGGAGCGCGTTTTGGCGCTGTTGTCCTCGGAAAGCATCCAAGTGACTGAGCAGAGAGTCGCGTGCCTGTTCTATCCGTCCTATCGTGTAGTCGTTTTCTGCCTGCGTGTAAATCTGGCGTATGCTGACATCCGTCTGCGCTGGGCATGGAACTACGCTAAGTAACAGAAGTATGATATATAATAACTGTTTTTTCATATTTCATCTTTTCAGTTTAGGCAGTGTGACGGTAAACTCTGTGTATTGGTCTAAGGCAGACTCGACGGTAATGTCGCCACCGTGGTTTTGTATGATTTCACGGCTCAGGTAGAGTCCTACGCCCGCAGCCTCCTGAGTGGTCTTGGTAGTGAAGAAGGGGTCGAAGATCTTGGGGAGGATTTTCTCTTCGATTCCGATGCCGTTGTCACGGATTCTGAGGGTGTAGTGATGGCCTGTGGCAGTGGCAGTGAGCGATACCTCGGGGGCGTATGATATATGCTGCGCCTTTTTTACTATGGCATGGACGGCGTTGCCCAGCAGGCTCATGACAGTCTTGCTGAGCATGTCAGGATTGCCATGAAGGGGCATCGCCTCTGCCGGCAGTCGGACCGAGAAACTGATGTGGTGCTGCTCCTTCTCCTTGGCGAAGGAGTTGTTGAACATTTCCTCATTCCGCTGAAGCACGGGCAGGAGGTCCATATCCACATAGCCGCCTGTGCGGTCTTTCAGTATTTCTCTCATAGCTTTCAGCATGTGGGTGGTTGACTGGCCGTTTTGCTCCACATGTTGTAGGTTTTCCGTCAGCATGCCAAGCATGTCGAGCGTGTCGTCATAGTCGTCGGCGTTGATACGCTCCTTGTTGCTGTCGATGTTTGTCTTGATGTCGGAGAGCAGGTCGCTGCTCATCTTCGAGAAATTGATGATAAAGTTCATTGGGTTCAGGATACGGTCAATGAGCCCCTCGGTCAGTTTACCCACCGTGGCCATCTTCTCCTGGCGTATCAACTCATGCTGGGCACTGCTCAGGTCATCGAGGGCTTTCTCAAGGCTTTTTGATTTTTCCTCGATTTCGTCTTTTTGCCTGACGATTTCATCCTTCTGCTTGACAACCTCCGAGGTGCGCTGCTCGACGATACGCTCCAGTTTTATCTTGTCTTTTTGCAGACGCTTCAAGCGATAGCGGAACAGCAGCCATACCAGATAGCCTGCCAGCATGAAGTAGACCGCCACCATATACCAGCGCATCAGAAGCGGGTAGGCAATGCTGAAGCTTACTGTCGCTATTTCCGAGAGTTCGCCGCTGGCCTGCTGGGCCTGTACGCTCAACGTGTAGGAGCCGTATGGCATGTTCAGGAATTCTATGTCCTGCTTCTCCGTCCATGCGCTCCAGTTGTCCGTGTTGAGTCTGTAGCGATACAGTGTCTTGCCCGATAACTGAGCGTATGAGAGTGCATAGTAGAAATGCAGGTGACGGTTGTCACTATCTATCTTTTTCAGCTGTTCGGGCATCTCGCCGTAGCCGCCCCAATGCACGCTGTCGTTGCCAAGGACAATACTCGTGAAGCGCACCAGGCTTCCCTCTGTCAACTTGGCCAGCTGTTGCTTCCCGGTGTCTATCACTGCCACCACCTCGTCGCCTCCTATCCAATATTGTTCTCCGTAGCGGAATTGGGTTTTCACCTCGATGTCGCTCAACGGCTTGAGCAGATGTTCAGGCAGTTCCTCTAATGGCTCGCGAGGCTTTCCCGGGTCGTTGCCTGATGTATCGCCGTAAACGTTCTGGAGCCACAGGTGTCCATGACCGTCGCTGCGGATATCTGTCACCAGTGGCATGTCGGCAACCTTCGTCCGACGCGTGAAATCTCCTTGATACAGCCATACAGCGTCGGCCTCTGCAGCATACACCTTGTCGCCCTCCACCAGCAGCGCTGTTGTGGCATTCGGCGTGAGCCTGCTGACACTTCTGCCTCGCCCTATACGGTAGGTGCCGCTCGATGT
>JAFPEE010000145.1 GCA_017389705.1 Prevotella sp. | reverse complement strand
GTCAACCTGAAGTTCCAGGAGATGAACGTCGCCCAGTCCAACAAGCGAAAGCTGCTGAACAAGGGAGAACAGGAACGTCGCTCGTTAGAGGGCAAGCAGGCAGAACAGCAGAACGTGGTGAACACCCTGAAGAAGGAACAGAAACAGATTCAGGGCATCATTGCCCAGCAGAAGAAAAAGGATGCAGCACTCAACGCCCAAATCGACCGATTGATAGCCGAGGAGGTGGCTCGTCAGAAAGCCCGTGCTGCTGCTGAGGCCAAGAAGCGTGCCGAAGCCGAGGCTGCCAAGAAGCGTGCTGCCGAGCTGGCTCGCAAGAAGGCTGCTGCCGAAGCTGCTGCCCGTGAGAATGCCCGTCGTATTGCTGAGGCCAAGGAAAAGGAGCGTCGTGCCAGGGCTGAGGCTGCTGCTGCACGAGACAAGAAAGAACGTGAGGCTGCTGAGCGCCGTGCCCGTGAGGCTGAGCAAAACCGCTTGGCCGCTGAACGCAAGGCCGAAGCCGAGGAGCGCGAACACGCCAAGGCCGTAGCCAGTGCCCGAAAGGAGGCCGACGATGCCTTGCGCATGCCCACCGAGGATATGCGCATCAGCGGACATTTCGAGAGCAACCGCGGCCGTCTGCCCATGCCTATCACCGGTCCCTATCGCATTGTCAGTCATTTCGGACAGTATAACGTCGAAGGCCTGAGCCATGTCACCCTCGACAACAAGGGCATCAACATCCGCGGCGAGGCTGGCGCCCAGGCTCGCAGCATCTTCGACGGCGAGGTCAGTGCCGTCTTCAGCTTTGGTGGCACGATGGTCGTCATGGTCCGTCACGGCAGCTATATCTCCGTCTATTGCAATCTGGCCAGCGTCAACGTCCATCGTGGTCAGAAAGTCTCCACCCGTCAGGCTCTTGGCCGCGTTGGTCAAGACAACATCCTCCAGTTCCAACTCCGTCGCGAAACGGCTAAGCTCAATCCTGAAAGTTGGCTCGGACGGTAATACCCGTTTCACTGTCCAAGGTGAAAATTGTTCCGTAATTCTTTGGTGGTTATGGAATGCATCCGCAGGCCTTGTCAAGGCCGCAGGCTGATTTGTCGAAACACGTGGGGGCAAACGTCGAAGGCGGTTTGGATGGTGGCGCTGTTTTTTCATACCTTTGCACTGTCAAAAGACACAAACGAAGTCAAAAAGACAAGAACAGAGTATTAACAATAAAAAAAAGAAAAGGTATGAAAAAGATGATGATCGCCCTCGTGGCAATGTTCGTGATGACAATGAGTGCTAATGCACAGAGTGTTAATGACAGCAAGCTGTCGTTCGACAAGTTGAGCAGCTATCTGGATCTGCGTGTCGACCAGGTTGAACAGGTTAAGACGGCAATGGCACAGTTCACCGCTTCGATGGAGGCGTACAATCAAGTGAAGGAAACGCCGAAGGCCGCTCAGGCTTGGGAGAGGATTCTGGCAGCCCACAAGTCGACGATGAAGAAGGTTCTCGACGAGAAGCAGTACCAGAAGTATGAGCAGACGCTGAACCTGACCATCAGAAACACGGCTGAGCGACTGATGGAAGAGGCTACTGCTAACAGATAACCGTTTCACATAGATAAAATGTTTTCTTCTCTCCTGCATAGAGATTGTGCGGGAGAGATTTTGTCGTTTCAGAATAATTTCGTAACTTTGCGCTCGTTCGAGCGCGAAGTTACTCCGTCTCGACAAAAAAAGAAACGAGTTTCTTTGTTTTGTGCTCGACTTTTCGTAACTTTGCAAGAATTCTCAGCTTTTCTTTGTATAAAGGCAGTCTGGGGGATTGAGGAAAAACTGGGTTACGAATTGGCAACCGTTCTCAATTCCACATTCTGCTATGAATTGCTTTCAATGAACACCCGATGTTGAGCCTGCAACCATTTATGACTCATCATCGGGTGCAAAGGTAATCATTTCTTTTGAATCCTCCAAACCAATTGTCACTTTTCTTTTGGTCTTTTCTCACATAATTGATTGAATCATCATATGAGGGAATAACCAAACAAGGGTGAAGAAGGTTGCTATTATCCAATGATTACTACAATAGTCGCATACATTATTATATTGCGCTTTTTATCGAAATATATTAGGTTAAATAAAATGAATAAAAGACAGCAGATTTTGCAAATTTCGGCACAAAAAGAAACAAATGTGCAATAACATCTAACTTTTTTGAATAAAAGATAAAGTAATCGAATAAATTTTTGTACCTTTGCAATTGTTCTTCGGAGCAAAAGACATAGTAGGCTCTACACTTCCAATCACCACCTCGGACAAAAGAGCCAAATTGCAACAAGAGCGTCGGCGTATAGTGCGCAGGCGTTTCAGTGGTTGCAATAGCTTGTGGTGCGCTGAAGTGGCGATGCCTGACTATGCTGTGGCGCAGCAGAAGCTCAGCGACCTGAGAGCGCAATACAATGCGGAGCTGCAGCGGGTGGAGCAGGATTTTAATACGAAGTACGAGGAGTTCCTGGAGGGCCAGCGTGAGTTCCCAGAGACCATCCTGCGCAAGCGCCAGACGGAGCTGAAGGAACTCTTGGAACGTAACATCGCCTTCAAAAACGAGAGCCGTCGCGAGTTAGAGAAGGCTGAGGCCGAGGTTATCGGCACACTCACCACCTCGCGCCACGTGGGTGTGCTCGCTACCGAGGGTACCATCAATACCGAGAGCTACACGCTGGAGATTCAGAAACTCTGGCCCGACATCACCGTCAGCGGTGTGGCCTGCCCCTTCTGGGTGCCACTGGTGGAGTATAACGAGGTCGACTCACCCGGCGCCGACTACTTTGTGAAAAAACGCCTCGACCAGATTATGCACCTCGACCCATTGATCGACTGCATCATCCTGGGCTGCACACACTATCCCCTACTGATGCCCAAGATTCTGAAGTACCTGCCGGCTGGCGTCCGTGTGGTGCCTCAGGGCGAATATGTGGCTGAGAGCCTGAAGGACTATTTCGTGCGTAACACCGCCTTTGAGCGGAAATGCTCCAAGGGGCACACCGTCCGTTATCTGACTACGGAGAATCCCGACAAATTCAAGGAGCAGGCACAGATATTCCTACACGAACCCGTCGACGTAGAGAAGATTACACTCGGCTAACAGCCCGTCCGACAGGCGCACGTAAAAATCCGCCTATCCTACTGATGATGAGAATCGGGTGTAGGGTAGGCGGATAAATGTGAAGTCTACTCGCGGTAGTAGGCTTATTTCAGGAATTTGTCGAGGGCGGCGATGATGGCCTGGCGCGACGACAGTTCATATTGCGCACTGTGGAGGAAAAAGTCCTGATGGGTGGCCTTCGGGTCGACGACCATCTCGAGCATATCGTTCTGCTCGATGGCGGCAGCGTCGGGAGCGGCACCCGTCCACGGGTCGTTCTTGCCGTAGACGAAGATAATAGGCTGCGACCGCTCGGTGTAGCACCACTCGCGGAAAGCCTTCATCAGTGCACCGCCATCCTGCTTGTAGATACCCTCGAACTTGGTTTGACGGCCAAGGAAACGCATCACATTGGTAACCTCTGCTGGCGTGAGATAGCTGTTGTTGACCTGATTATAAGTGTTGTCAGCAAAGCCCAGCTCCGTAAACGACTGTACCTCGTAGGGGGTGCTTTTTTCTCTGCGTAGGTCGGTGAGCAGTTGCCACAGAGTCTCGTCGGTGGTGGCGCGAGTGGTGCGGCTCTCGGCCTCAGCTGCTGTGATACGCGCCAATAGGCTGTCCCTGTCCATGAGCAGGAACTCGGCAAACTCGTCCATCTCTTCTGCATCGAGTTTGGCGGCCACCTTGGCGGGGTCGGGCACCATGTAGCTCCACTTGATGAACTGCACGTAGGAGAACTTGGAGAAGAGCATGTTGTAGTACTCCCACAGGAATAGGGCTGTCAGGTCTTTCTCCAGGTCGCCGGTGCTGGCCAGGTCCTTGTTGTTATACTGCTGGGCCACTTTGCTGTAGATGTCAGGTTCAGTGGCGGCCATCTTGGCGATACAGGCACGGCGCAGCTCGGGCGTGGTGCATACGTAGTAGGGCATCTGGTTGAGGCGTTCGCGGGCGATGGCCTCTGTGGAGCCGGCGGCATAGCCCGTACCGCAGACCTGGTCGAGATAATCGCTCGTCAGGTAGTTACTGCACGAGTAATTGCCGTAGCTGTCGGTGGTGCCCACCATAAACGGTGCGCAGAAGGGCACGAAGACATCGATGTCTTTCCACCCCTCCTGGTCGCTGTAGTAGGCATAGAGGGCGGTGGTGATGCCGTCCTTGCTGGTGCCGGTGCTGGCCCACTTGCCGGTTTTGAAGAGGGTGCTCTTCAGTGCCGTGACGATGGCGTGCAGGTCGTATGACTCCTGCTCGGCGTTGAAATAGGTGAACTTCATCTCGTCGTAGGGCTCGGGCTGCGACTGTCCGAAATAGCGGTGCTCGATGTTGAGCTGGTTGGCGTCGAGATGAGCGGCCAGGTCGGTTGGGAGAATCTTGTCGGCCTCTTGAAGCATTTCGTAGCCGTGGGTGATGATGACGACGTTCTTGTCCCAGCCCTTGAATCTCAGGGCTGCGAGCTGTTCGAAGGAGCCTAGCTCGGGGTGGAAGTGGTCGATGGGCTGGGTGAAGGCGATGAAATACACACTGTCGGTGTGGTCTTCGTTGTATTTCACTTCCACGCCGCTGACGATGGGCACTGTCTTCAGGGCTTCTATCACCTTATTGGTGGTAGCGGTAGTAGGCTCCGGTGTGGGAATAATCTCGGTCAGACTGTCGTCCTTGGTACAGCTGGTAAAGAGTGCTCCCGTAAGGGCCACGCCTGCCAGCAAATGTAATATATTCATGTGTCTCATTTTGAGCTATTGTTGTTTAATTTGTAGATGATTAATTTCCTGTTCTGACATACTGTAGCGCACGGTTAAGCTGCGTGTCGGTAAAGTCACGCTTGAAGGCAATGGTGTCTAAGTCAACCTCGAAGTCGGGGGTGATGCCAATGCTCTCCAGGGGGCGCTTGTTGTTGTCGAAGAGGATCTGGTTGGGCAAGTAGCAGAAGACGGGTGTGGCTCCTTCGACGCCAATGTGGCCGGCGTAGTTTTCTGTGTAAAATTCGTTGCCGGTGAGTCCGCACAGGCCACCGTGGGTGCGCTTGCCTATGACGCGGGCGTTGGGCATGTTCTTAGCCGTCAGGGCGGTAATCTCCGACATGCTGACAGAGCCGCTGTTGACCAGCACGACAATGGGCACGTCGGTGATAATCTCGTGGTCGGCTTCCATCGTGGGAACAGACTCGGGCATCATGGGGGAGAAGTCGTATCGCCCTACGCCGCGCTTCAATCGCGTCCAGCCAATCTGGAAACCGCCGGCCGGCAGCATGCCGCCCAGCAGATACTGCTCGTCAGTGAGCGCTCCGCCGCCGTTGCCGCGCAGGTCGAGGATGATGCCCTTGAGCTGTCCGGCCTTGTGGAATGCCTGTATGGTGGAGAACCAGCTTTTCCACACGTCGACGACGCGGGCTATGCGCTCATAGGTAAAGTCAGTAGCACCCGGGAAGGACTGTTTTATAGCCCTCTCGTCCATGTGGCCGATGAGGTTGAAGTCGCTGAGGTAGAAATAGGCGATGTTGTCGTTGAACAGGCCATACTTCACGCTGATGCCGTCTTTTGCGAAGCCGACGTTGATGGGCTCCAGGAAGGGGATGTTGAGGTAGGAGTACTTTTGGGCGATTTCGTTGAAATCAGAGGCTGAGCCCCCCTTGTCGAGAAAATTCTCCATGGCGTCGATAAACTCTTTCAGGCCTTTCATCTCCATAGCCTCGGCCTGGGTGGGCATTTCTTTCTGCGTCAGGGTGTTGTAACGGTCCTCAGCCCACATCAGTCCGCGGCCTTTGACTTTGGTCATCTCGGCTAACAGGGTGGCAAAGCGGGTGTCGGCCTCCTTGTATTCCTTCAGCTCGCCATTGTAATAGAAGCGGGTGAGGTTGGGCTTGTAGCGCTCGCTGATTGTGATGTCGTCGCGGGTGGCGTTGCGGAGTGCCGACGGGATGGCCATGACGGGTTTCTGAGTCTGATGGTTGATGAAGGTAACGGCGAAGTGGCCGTCGTGGAGCGGGGCTACCATCTCGTTCATCAGCGCCTGAAGCATGGAGTCGGTGACGGCCTCGGTGGATGCGTCGAGGGCTTCAAACTTGGGCAGGAACTGCTCGTAATGCTCGTCCCAGTCGAGACCGAACTCCTTCTCATAGTCCCACAGGCCGTAGTTGCTGTTCATGGCGTTCCAGAACACGCGGTACTTGCCGGCGAAGCTGTTTTGAGCCTCTGCAAACAGCGTGTTGTCGTTGACAGAGTAGTTGTATTGCAAGTCGGCCTCATCGCGGCAGCCGCTGAAAGCCAGCGTCAGCAGCAGAGCGCCTAAGATAAATATCTTGTTTCTCATTGTTGTGTTACGATTTTTATGTTATTCCTATGTTATTCCTGTTTACCTTGTTTAGAAGCTGTACCACAGGCCGGCCAGCACGCCCAGCGTGGAGTTGTAGCGGGGGTCGCTCAGGCGCATGTAGTCTTTCTGCGTGCTCACGGTGCTGTAGTAGTAGCGCATCTCGACCTGTGCGGCCCAGCGCTGGCAGAAACGGTACTCCAGACCGATGCCGCCCACGAAGCCGAAGTCGAAGCGCTGGTCGCGCTCGCTGTTGAATTTAATGTCTTCGCTGAACTCGTAGACTTTCTCGCTGGAGTTGTTGAAATCCGTGCCTTCGCGCCCGCTGGTGAGCCAGTAGCCGCCGTAGACACCAGCGTTGCAGAAACCGCGCAGCTGCTTGCCGCCAAAGCTGAACGAGGCCATCACCGGCAGCTGCAGGTAGTTGTTGACATACTTGTAGTCTAAATTGCTGAGGATCTGGCGCGTCAGCCGGTAGTTCTTCTGAGTCCAGTCCAGCTCGGCGCGCACGCCCAGCCAGTCGTTGACGTCATACTGACCCATGACGCCGAGGGTGACTCCCCAGCGGTCCTTCCACTGATAGTCAGTCATGTAGTGTTTGCTGATGGTGGAGTGGTTGTAGGTAGCTCCACCGTTGACACCCACGCGCCACTGGGCAAAGGCCAGCGAAGGCAGCACGAGGGCGATGAATGTAATTAACCTTTTCATGCGTTTTTTTTTATTATTATAGTAGTGTTAAAGTTGTTATCGTTAACTTAAGAGGCGCCGTGCAGATGCTCAGGTCGGGCGACACTTTTACACGGGTGACGCTGACCATCGTGCCGTGCATGGCGCGGGTCTGCTCCTGGAAGATCATGCTCAGCTCCTTCTGCAGCAGGCGGGCTATCTTGTTCTGTCTTGTCTCTTGCATAAAACTGTTAAATAATGGTTTGCGGCTGCAAAGTTACACTTTTTTTTCGTAATTTTTAAGAATTCTCAGCTTTTCTTTGTATAAAGGCTGTCTGGGGGATTGAGGAAAAATGGGGTTACGAATTGGCAACCGTTCTTGCGTCCCGTTGGTAGCAAGCGGCAAAGCCGAGCGCTCAATTCCACATTCTGCTATAAACTGCTTTCAATGCG
>JAFPEE010000015.1 GCA_017389705.1 Prevotella sp. | reverse complement strand
TATAAGTATTGTCAGCAGACTTGTAGACCTTGTTGAACTCTTGAGCACAGCCTGACATAAGAGCCGTCATACATAGGGTTATGATGATGTTTTTGTTCATCGCATTACATTTTTGACGTGCAAAAGTACGCATTTTCCTTATAAAACCAAAGGTTTTTTGATAAAATTTAGGGAATCGGGGGCTAAATTATGATTTATTTCGTACCTTTGCGCTCTATGAACTTCCATTTAACATCCAAATACAAGCCGACAGGCGACCAACCCGAGGCCATCCGTGAGCTGACTGACGGTCTGAATCGTGGTGACCATGCCCAGGTGCTGTTGGGCGTGACGGGCTCCGGTAAAACCTTCACCGTTGCCAACGTCATTGCCAACGTCAACCGCCCCACCCTCATCCTGTCGCACAACAAGACTTTGGCAGCACAATTATATGAGGAGATGCGAGGTTTCTTCCCTGAGAATGCCGTTGAGTATTATGTCAGCTATTATGACTACTACCAGCCGGAAGCCTATCTGCCTACGTCAGATACCTATATTGAGAAAGATTTGGCTATCAATGAGGAAATTGACCGCTTAAGGCTCAGAGCCGTAAGCAGTTTGATGTCAGGCCGAAAAGACGTCATCGTTGTATCTTCTATTTCATGCATTTACGGTATGGGAAGCCCCGTAGCGCTGAACGAGAACATCATTGAGATTCATCGAGGCCAGATTATCGACCGCAACGCATTGTTAAGAAAACTGGTCAACGCATTATACGTCCGTAACGACATTGAACTGAAACGTGGCAACTTCCGCGTCAAAGGTGACACGATAGACATTGCGATGGCCTACTCGGAGGTCGTGTTGCGCATCACCTTCTGGGACGACGAGATTGACGCCTTAGAGGAGTTGGATGCTGTCACCATGCAGCGAATGGCAACCTTCGAGGAGTACAAGCTCTACCCTGCCAACCTTTTCATGACAACACAAGAGCAGACCAACATCGCCATCCGTAACATTCAGGACGATCTGGTCAAGCAGGTAGCTTTCTTTGAGGAGCAGGACGACGCCATCAAGGCTCAGCGCATCAAGGAACGTGTGGAGTACGACATGGAGATGATTAAGGAGCTGGGGCATTGTTCTGGCATCGAGAACTACTCTCGCTACTTTGACGGCCGTCAGGCTGGTGAGCGTCCCTATTGCCTGCTCGACTTCTTCCCCGACGACTACCTGACGATTATTGACGAAAGCCACGTCAGCGTGCCCCAGATTGGAGCCATGTATGGTGGCGACAGGGCCCGAAAGACCAACCTAGTGGAATACGGTTTCCGTCTGCCAGCAGCCTTCGATAACCGTCCGCTGACCTTCGAAGAATTCAAGCAGATGACCCATCAGGTAATCTACGTTTCAGCCACTCCTGCCGACTATGAGCTCAACGAGGCAGAAGGCGTGGTGGTTGAGCAGGTGATACGCCCTACCGGACTACTCGACCCAGAGATAGAGGTGCGCCCGACAGAGAATCAGATTGACGACCTGATGGAAGAGATACAGCAACGCATAGCCCGCAAGGAACGTGTGTTGGTCACCACGCTTACCAAACGAATGGCAGAGGAATTATCTGAGTTCCTTCTGAATCACGACATTCAGACGGCCTATATTCACAGCGAGGTAACCACCCTTGACAGAGTGAAGATACTAGAAAACCTGCGCAACGGCACTTATGACGTCTTAGTTGGTGTCAACCTGCTCAGAGAGGGTCTTGACCTGCCAGAGGTTTCGCTAGTAGCCATCCTCGATGCTGATAAGGAGGGATTTCTTCGTTCACACCGCAGCCTGACCCAGACAGCAGGTCGTGCTGCCCGAAACGTAAACGGCAAGGTCATCATGTATGGCGACACCATTACTGCCTCCATGCAGCTCACCATTGATGAAACATTGCGTCGTCGCAGCAAGCAGTTACGCTACAACGAAGAGCACGGGATTACCCCCACACAAATACAGAAAGCGCTGAAGCAGAGCAATTTGCGTCAGGAAACCGGCGATACAACCAACGATCTGCCCCACATCCAATCAGCATACGTCGGCCCACCAGAATCAGCCTTTGCCGCCGACCCGATTATTGAGCGCATGACCCGTCCCCAGCTGGAGAAGAGCATCCAAGAAACAACCCGTCTGATGAAGGATGCCGCCAAAAAGCTCGATTTCCTGCAAGCAGCACAGTATCGTGACGAAATCACAAGATTGCAGAAGGAGCTGGAACTTAAATAAATTTAAAATTTAAAGGTTTTAGATTAAAAATGCAGGCATCATGCCTGCGTTGACGATTTTTATTCGTACTTTTGCACGAAAAATAAAAAACAGACAGCTGATTATGAAACAGATTTTTATCATGGTGTTGGGTCTGCTCCCCCTTTCAATGTGGGCTCAGGACAATAGTTGGGAGCGTCCCGAAGAAGAACAGGAACAGGAAGAAGTCAAGAAGGAAAAGGTTAATCCCAATGCAAAGTACCTGCGTGGCGCTGTGCCCGAGGTTGACGGGAAGGTTGTTTTCAGCACGACCATCGAGGTTCCCGGCAAGAGTGCAGACCAGATTTTCAACATCATCAAAGGCTACATGAAGAAAATGCTTCGCGAGAAGAATCAGCTGAACAGTGCGCTGCTGGTAGACGACAGCACCTCACATTATGTGGGAGGCCGCTATGAGGAATGGCTCATCTTCAAAAAGACCGCCATCACACTAGACCAGACCCGTTTTATGTATGTGCTGGATGCCCAATGCCAAGACGGCAAGGCTGAGGTGACGCTGAGTCATATCCGTTACCTTTATGAGGAAAATCGCGACCCTCAGCGTCTGAAAGCAGAAGGTTGGATTACTGACGCTGATGCTGTCAACAAAAAGAACACCAAGCTCTATCCCATTACAGGCAAGTTCCGCCGCAAGACTATTGACCGTAAAGACTTCTTGTTCAATAAATTAGAGTCGCTGTTAAAATGAATACAAACGTTATTCGCAACTGGCTGAACATCATCTTTATGCTGGGAGCAATTGTGGGGCTCGTCTTCTACTTCAATCATCAGAAGGAGACGGGTATCTATATCATCCTGGTATCGATGGCTATCAAGTTCGCAGAAGCAGCGCTGCGCATGTTTAAGGTATGATAAAAAGAACACTCTCTCTGCTCTCACTACTGGTCTGCACGGCTCTTGTCATGCATGCTCAGACTTATAACGAGATGACTCCTGACGGCAATATCAGTCAACGCAACGAATACGGTATCAACAGCAACTTCAATCCCAACAAGCGCGACTCTGTCAAGGGCAATGTCGAGATTCCCATCGGAGTGCGGGTATGGAAGATTGACCGTCGCTTTGGTGACGTGATCCCTGCCGAGCCAGATACCATGCCCCACCTGTACCAGAACAGCATCTACGCCACAGGCCGCTATGGAGAGTTCAACACGCTGGGCAACAACTTTACAGCGCGTCAGAACCGTATCTTCATTGACAGGCCCGAAACCAACGAGTTTTTCTTTACCCAACCCTACAGCTTCACCACAAAGGAGCCCGACGAGTTCCTATTTGTCAACACCCTCTCGCCCTATGCTCACGTCAGTTACGAGAGCTGCGGCGACAAGCAGAACGGTGAAGACCATATTGACGCCAAGTTCGCCACCAACGTCAACAAAAAGTTTGGCTTTGGCTTCGACCTTGACTACCACTATGCCACAGGTTACTTCGACAACCAAAACAACTCGCACTTCCGTGCGGCACTCTTCGGCTCGTATATTGGCGACCAGTATCAGGCCCACATGATTACCTCGTTCTATCATCGCAAGGCGTCAGAGAACGGAGGTATTATAAACGATGAGTACATCACGCACCCTGAGGCCCAGGAGTCTACGTTCACCGAAGAGGAAATACCTACCGTACTGTCGACCAACTGGAACCGCAACAACTCACAACAGATATTCTTCTCTCACCGATACAACCTAGGTTTCTACAGGAAGGTAAAGATGACCGACGAGGAAATCAAGGCACGTCAGTTCGCACAGAAATCTGCAAAGGAAAGAGAGGAGCGCGAGAGCAGGAAAGACCGAAACGCTTCAAAGACAGCCGGTCGTGGTGCCAACGAGAAGATAGCCGGTAACCAGCCCTCGGGCCGTCCTGACAATGCACAGATAATGGGCGACGAGCCCGTCAAGGGCAAGCCCCAGATTGCTGACAGCACACGCATCAAGGTTGAGTCGCAGGCAGAGCTTGACAGCCTGAAGCGAGCCAAGGAGATTGAGGACTCCATAGAATCCACCATGAAGCGCGAGTTCGTACCCGTTACAAGCTTCATCCATACGCTGGAGGTGAACAACCATGACCGCATCTATCAGGCATACGATAGTCCGAGCGGCTATTATGAGGAAATATTCTATCAGCTGAACGACGAAGGGACCTACAGCTCCGACTCCATCTACGACAAGAACAAATACCTCTCTGTAAAGAACACCTTTGCCGTAGCCCTGCTGGAAGGCTTCAACAAGTACATGAAGGCTGGCTTGAAGGGTTTCGTCAGCTACGAGACACGCAAGTACCAGATGCCCGAGTACAATGCCGACTCGACAGGCTATGTGCTTGGCAAACGGACAGGACATTGTCTGAACGTAGGCGGACAGCTGTCACGAACACAAGGCGACGTCTTCCATTTCAACCTCGCTGCCGAGCTGGGTGTGACAGGAATGAACTCAGGCGGCATCAAGATCGACTTCAATACCGACCTCAACTTCAAACTCTTTGGCGACACGCTGACGCTGGCTGGAAAGGCATATTTCCACAGGCTGGTGCCCAGTGCTTTCATGACCAACTACCACTCAAAACACCTTTGGTGGGACGAGTCGCTGGATAAGGAGACACGAACCCACGTGGAGGGCATCTTCAGGTACCGCAAGACGAACACACAGCTGCGCCTGGCCATCACAGAGATTCAGAACTACACCTTCTTCGGAATGGCATATGACGTTGCTTCGGATTACAGCCGTCAGGGTCTGACAGCAGGTGTCTATCAAGAGGATGGCAACATCCACCTCATGACCGCCCAGCTGATGCAGAACCTGCGCTTGGGCATACTCCATTGGGACAACGTGGTGACATACCAGAGCAGCAGCAACCAGGAAGTGCTGCCTCTGCCCAAGCTGAACCTCTTCTCGAACCTCTATCTGAAGTTCAAGATAGCCCGCGTGCTGGATACCGAGCTCGGTGCCTCCCTCACCTACTTCACCAAGTACACCGCTCCCGACTATCTGCCACAACTGAACCAGTTTGCCATTCAGATGAGAGAGGAGAGCCGTGTGGAGCTGGGAGGCTATCCCTGGGTCGACGTTTATGCCAACTTCCACCTGAAGCGTGCCCGTTTCTTTGTGGCTATGACGCACGTCAATGCAGGCTCTGGCACGAAAATGCAATTCCTGACCCCGCACTACCCCACCAACAACCGCACCTTGCATCTGGGCGTATCGTGGAACTTCTTCAATTAGACTATGCAACAGAATCCCTCGTTAGACCTTGTAGAGTTCGTTGAGACTCAGATTCTGCCTCAATATGCGCAGTTCGACAAGGCGCACAACATGGAACACGTCACTCGTGTCATCCGTCGTTCGCTGGATTTGTCGCGAAAGATAGGAGCCGACCTGGATATGGCATACACCATTGCCGCCTATCACGATTTGGGACTCACGGGGCCACGAGCCATTCACCATATCACTAGCGGAAAGATACTGATGCAAGACGCCCGTCTGAAGCGTTGGTTCTCGCCCGAGCAACTGCGCATGATGAAAGAGGCCGTCGAGGACCATCGCGCCTCAGCATCAAGGGCTCCGCGCAGCATCTACGGCAAGATTGTTGCTGAGGCCGACCGCGACATTGACCCAGAAACCGTCATCCGTCGCACTATCCAGTTCGGACTTTCCAACTATCCGGAAATGGATGCCGAGGGCCATTGGAAGCGTTTCATGGAACACATGAACGAGAAATACTCCGTCAACGGCTACATCCGCCTTTGGATACAGGGTTCTGAGAACGAACAGAAACTGAACGAGCTGCGCAGGCTGATTACCAATCCCGGCGAGATGCGTTCCGTGTTCGATCGTGTTTTCAAGGAAGAGTACAAGTAAAGTTATATAAGACAAAGAGAGTTAACATGTTAAACGAAGAACATGTAGAGCAAGATTCGCTGAAGGCCTGGCTTCTGGCAGCACGCCCGAAGACGCTCAGCGGTGCTGCCGTACCTGTCATGATAGGCTTGGCGCTAGCCTTCACCGATGCCCGGGCGTATGGCGACGACATTTTCAGCTGGATGGCTGCCGTGCTATGCCTCGTGTTTGCCTTCATTATGCAGATAGACGCTAATTTCGTGAATGACTTCTTTGACTATACCCGCGGCAACGACGACACAGCGTCGCGTCTGGGTCCTCTTCGGGCCTGCACACAAGGCTGGGTGAGCATTGATGCCATGAAGCGTGCCATAGCCTCCACCACCGTCGCTGCATGTCTAGTAGGTTTGCCGCTAGTCTATTACGGAGGGTTGGAGATGGTGCTTGTGGGACTGCTCTGCGTGGTGTTCTGCTTCCTATATACCACCCATCTGTCGTATCTCGGGCTGGGCGACGTGCTGGTACTGGTGTTCTTCGGCATCGTGCCCGTGTGCTGCACCTATTATATTCAGCTGCATACGGTAACGTGGCAGGTGTTTGTAGCCTCGCTGGCTTGTGGGCTGGTGATTGACGGACTGCTGATAGTGAATAACTACCGCGACCGTTATAACGACCAACGCGACGGCAAGAAGACGTTAGTGGTGCGAATAGGCAGCGACCTGACGGAATGGCTCTATCTGGCGCTGGGCATAGTGGCTTGCCTAATGGGGTTGGTGTTCTGGTTCAACGGTCATGTGCTGGCTTTCGTGCTGCCCTTTGTCTACCTGCTGCTACACATCTTCACATGGCTCAAGATGCGCCGCATGAACTTCGGACGCCAGCTGAACGAGTGTCTGGGCGAGACAGCCCGCAACATGTTCGTCTATGGTCTAGCGATAGCCTTGGGGGTGCTGCTCATCTAAGGTAGAGCCAGTAGATGGCTGCTGCGGCTATCATGAGCACAATGGTGACTACGCTTTTTATCATGCATGAGGCCACCTTCTTCACTACGATGAAACCGATGATGATGAGGGCCAGCAGCGCCAGATAGTAGGTTAAGTTCTCCATATTTCTCTATTCTTCAGTTTTTTCGTTCTACTTAAACAGGTGTCTGAACGTCGCCGGCAGGGGCGTCTCAAACTCCATGGGTTGCTGCGTTACGGGATGATAGAAACACAACAGCCAGGCATGCAGACAGAGTCGGTGTAGCGGGTCGTCGCCATTGCCGTACTTAGTATCGCCACAGACGGGATGTCCCATGTCGGCCGCATGCACGCGAATCTGGTTCTTACGTCCCGTCTCCAGCTTAAACTCCACCAGCGAGTGCTCCGTGGTACGCGCCATGACATGGAAGTGCGTGATGGCCAGCTTGCCTCCATTATCGACTGGCGATGAATAGGTCACGTAGGCCTTATTGTCCTTGAGCCAGTTCTCGATGGTTCCTTCGTCTTGTTCCATCTCTCCGCTGAGCACGGCCACATAGCGTCGGTCGTAGACTATCTGGTGCCAGTTGCGCTCCAGCGTCTGCTCCACATCCATATCCTTCGCATAGACCATCAGCCCCGATGTGTCGCGATCCAGCCTATGCACCACGTGTGCCGTGCAGTTCTGGCGTGTCTTTTTGAAGTAGTCGTCCAGCACCGACTTGACATTCAGCGTCGAGTGTCCTGCAGCCATAGAGAGTATGCCCACCTGCTTTTCGACCACGATAAGCCAGCGGTCCTCGTAAACAATCTTCACGTACCGGCTACGGAAAGGCTGTTGGTTACGCTTGGTCTTGCTTACCGCCACCTTCATGCCTGGCTTTAGCGCGTAGTCAAACTGCGTCACCGTCTTGCCGTTCACACGGATTCCCTGCCCCTGCAAGGTCTGTTTTATCTTGGTGCGCGTCTGATGGACGTTCTCCAGCAGGAATTCGAGAAGCGGCTGTTCTTGCTTAACCTCCAGATGTTCGTATTCGCCTTGTGCGTTCGTATTATATCTCATAACAAGTGCAAAGATACAAGAAAAAAATGAGACCTGCAAATTTTACGGTAATTATTTGATACATAATGGACATCGGGAATGCAGCGTACCCCAACTCAAGCATGGGAATGTGTATGACGATGGCAGATGGCTGTTAGTTTTTGGCACGGGGCAGTTTTGTAACTGCCATTTGTACCAAAAGCTGAGATTCGCTGTGACTGGAAATCGTATTACGACTGAGCAGCCTTCGTATTACGACTGAAGGGGCTTCGTATTACGAGTGAAGGGGCTCTGCATAGCGAGTGAGCAAAAAGTGAGAAAAACAGTCCCTCAGATTTGGTGGTCTCAGTTTTATTTTGTACCTTTGCACCATATTAAAAAAGAAAACGTTCGTATTTAAGAAAAGAGAGAAGCTAGACAGGTGATAGAGAAGCATATCGTACTAGAGGACATCGACCCTGTGGTGTTCTACGGAATAGGAAACCAGCACCTCCAGATGCTGCGGGCTTTATATCCGAAACTGCGCATAGTGGCGCGCGACAACGTGATACGCATCCTCGGCGACGAGGAACAGATGGCAGCCTTCGAGGAGTCGGCAGAGAAGATGCGCCAGCACGTGCTCCGATTCAATTCGTTGAAAGAGGAGGACATCCTGGACATCGTCAAAGGGCACCGTACCAGGGACGAGGTACCAGAGGGCGTAGTATGCTACTCCATGTCGGGACGTGCCATCAAGGCCCGCTCGGAGAACCAGCAACGACTCATCGACGCCTACGAAGAGAACGACATGGTGTTCGCTGTAGGACCAGCCGGAACGGGCAAGACCTACCTCTCCATAGCCCTGGCTGTACGCGCCTTGAAGGACAAGACGGCGAAGAAGATCATTCTCTCGCGTCCAGCCGTTGAAGCTGGCGAGAAGCTCGGATTCCTGCCTGGCGACATGAAGGATAAGATAGATCCATACCTGCAGCCGCTGTACGATGCCCTGGAGGATATGCTGCCACAGGTGAAGCTGCAAGAGATGATGGAGCGCCACACGATACAGATAGCACCGCTGGCTTTTATGCGCGGGCGCACACTAAGCGACGCCGTGGTCATCCTGGACGAGGCCCAGAACACCACGCCGCAGCAGATAAGGATGTTTCTGACCCGCATGGGATGGAACACGAAGATGATCATTACGGGCGACATGACCCAGATAGACCTGCCCCGCTCGCAGAAGTCCGGACTCGTAGAGGCCCTTGAGATACTGGGCGACGTGGAAGGCATCGGCATTGTGGAGCTGAACCGAAAAGACATTGTCCGCCATAAACTGGTGACACGCATTGTCAACGCATACGAGAAATTCGATAAAAACAATAACAGCAATGAAAGCATTAACAAGAACTGACTTCAACTTTGAAGGACAAAAGAGTGTGTACCACGGAAAGGTACGCGACGTGTACAACATCAACGATGACCTGATGGTGATGGTGGCTACCGACCGCATATCAGCCTTCGACGTCATCCTGCCTAAGGGAATCCCCTTTAAGGGACAGGTGCTGAACCAGATTGCCGCCAAGTTCCTCGACGCCACCAGCGACATCTGCCCCAACTGGAAGCTGGCTACACCAGACCCCATGGTGACCGTAGGACTGAAGTGCGAGGGTTTCCGCGTGGAGATGATTATCCGCTCCATCCTTACAGGTTCGGCTTGGAGAGAGTACAAGAACGGTTGCCGTGAGCTCTGCGGCGTGAAACTGCCCGACGGCATGAAGGAAAACGAGCGTTTCCCAGAACCCATCATCACTCCTACCACCAAGGCCGACGAAGGTCACGACATGAACATCTCGCGCGAGGAAATCATTGCCCAGGGCATCGTTTCAGAGGAAGACTACAACGTGATGGAGGACTACACCCGCAAACTCTTTGCACGCGGACAGATGATAGCCGAGAAGCAAGGCCTCATACTCGTCGACACCAAATACGAGTTCGGCAAGCGCGACGGCAAGGTTTACCTCATTGACGAGATTCACACTCCCGACTCCTCACGCTACTTCTACGCTGAGGGCTACGAGCGCAATCTCCAGGAGGGCAAGCCTCAGCGCCAGCTCTCAAAGGAGTTCGTCCGCCAGTGGCTCATCGAGCACGACTTCATGAATGAGCCCGGACAGACGATGCCCGAAATTACCGACGAATATGCCGAGAGCGTCTCAGAACGCTACATCGAGCTCTTTGAGCACATCACAGGCGAGAAGTTCGAAAAGGCCGGCGATAGCGACGACATAGCCCAGCGCATAGAGCAGAACGTCAGCAACTATCTTAAAACCAGAAAATAAGTCATGTACCGGCAAGAGACGATAAAGCCCTATCATGAGGGTGGCAAGGCACAGCAGGTGGAGCAGATGTTCGACAACATCGCCCCCACCTACGACACCTTGAACCATCGTCTCTCGTGGGACATAGACCGCTATTGGCGACGTAGGGCCATCAAGCAGTTGCAGCCCTACAAGCCACAGACAATACTCGACGTGGCTACAGGCACCGGCGACTTTGCCATCCAAGCCTGCCAGATGCTCCACAATGTCAGCATCACAGGCATCGACATCAGTCAGGGCATGATGGATGTAGGACGCAAGAAAGTGCAGCAACTGGGAATGGCCGACCGCATCAGCTTCCAACGCGAGGACTGCACCAGCCTCTCCTACCCTGCCGACACCTTCGATGCCGTCACGGCAGCCTTCGGCATCCGCAATTTCGCCGATCTCGACAAAGGGCTCTCCGAGATGTGCCGCGTGCTGAAGAAGAACGGACACCTTTGCATCATTGAGCTGACGACACCCGTCACGTTCCCCATGAAGCAGTTGTTCCGCATCTATAGCCACAGCGTACTGCCACTCTACGGACGCCTCATATCGAAAGACGCCTCAGCCTATACCTACCTCACCAAGACCATCGAGGCCTTCCCGCAAGGCGAGCGCATGAAAGAAATCCTGCACAAGGCAGGCTTCGCAGAGTCATCATTCCAACGACTCACGTTTGGCATTTGCACCATGTATTTTGCAACTAAATAAAAGTA
>JAFPEE010000144.1 GCA_017389705.1 Prevotella sp. | reverse complement strand
GGTGCAAAGGTACATATTTTATATGAAAACAACAAGCCGAACAACCCTCTTTATAACATTATTTAATATTTTTTATACCTTGAGCAGCCTAAGACATGACTGTATTTCTATTCTTATCAGTTCGTTTCTTCTTGAGTCACAAATATGATATGGTAGTTATTTCACGAGCACTTTCTTGCCGTTAACAATATACAAGCCCTTGGCTGGCTGGGTGACGCGAAGTCCCCTGAGGTCATACCATATAGCATCACCCTCGGTTACCGTAGTCATCTCGTTGACACAAAAGGAACTCGCACACGATGTGGAGTTCCTTTTCTTGTATTTAACAGAAAACTGTTACTATACCTTAATCTCTACCTCAACGCCGCTGGGGAGCTCAAGCTTCATCAGAGCGTCAACAGTCTTAGCTGTTGAGCTGTAGATGTCAATCAGACGCTTGTAGTCTGACAGCTGGAACTGCTCGCGGGCCTTCTTGTTAACGAAGGTAGAGCGGTTGACGGTGTAGATACGCTTGTGTGTGGGAAGGGGGATAGGACCGCTGATGATGGCACCGGTAGCCTTGACAGCCTTCACAATCTTCTCTGCTGACTTGTCCACGAGTTTGTGGTCGTAGCTCTTCAGCTTGATACGAATTTTCTGACTCATTGTCTCTCTTTTTTTGTTTAAAATGTTAATATCATACTGCCGCTAAAGAGTCATTTGCTCAACGGACAGTTCTTTTGGGCTGCAAAGGTACACATTTCTCACGAAATCCCAACATCCCGACAAGGTAAAAGCATGGATATTTAAGGTTTTTTAATATCTGCCTATTTGCCTTTTCAGTTTCAGGATGCGGCGCACACTCTGGTCGATGCGCTGTTCGGAGTCCCGTCATCAATCGGGCCCGTAATCACCCATGATCACTTTTTATTTGATTACATACACCTTGCCATTGTTGATGTAGAGGCCTTTTTGGCTTGGCTTGCCGGTGAGCTTGCGTCCGCTGAGGTTGTACCAGTTGTTGTCGGTGTGTCTCGCCGGGGTGGCAGTTGTCTCCTGAATGGCTGACGGGCTACCCTCTTCGGCTGGCATGATCAGTCGGACAGCACCTCCGATGCGGCGGCTATTGATACTGACTGTCGGTGCACCGGTAGAGAAGACCATTGCGTAGGCTTCGTTCTCACTGCCAGCCTTCTTCTCATCGCTGGGCGTGCTGCTCCAGTAGTAACCGACAGTACCAACCCCGTCAAGACTCAGACCGTCGTTCATCTTGCCTGCTGCGGGCAGGAACACGGCACCGGCCTTTTCCAGCGCAGTCAACTGCTCGTCGGCATATGTTCCACCGTCGGCAACTGTGATGCCCGAGGGTGCCGTCCATTCGTCGGGCAACAGAATAAGCCCCTTCACACCGGCAACGGTGGCCGTAGCCTTGAGGCTTGCTGCGTTAGGACGCTCATTGAGCACATAGCGCCACTCGGCAGCACTCGGCGTCCGCCAGCCAGAACCCATCAGCAGGGTGACTCCCTCGCTCTCTCCCCACTCCGCGAACGGACCCTGGAAGCGGGCAATAGTGTTCTCGTCGGTTTCACCATAGCCATAGTAGGTGCCAAAGTAGTTATCCTGCGTGCTCCAGGCGTACAGGTCTACTTCATCGGCAGGATATCCAGAGTCCCCCATGTTGGCATTGCCTTTCATGGTGTACTGCCTGCCGGCCAGCGACCAGTCGTCTTCCCAGCGCCAGCCATTCAGGTTGCCCTTCGAGAAGTAAACCTGCCTGTCGGCAGCTACGGAGAACTTACCTGGCAGCGGCGCCACCTCTTCGCTTGGTGTTATGACAGTAGCGACAGGACTGTTGAGGCCCTTGACGCCGTCCTTATACACAGGCTCCGACTTCACGAGAACGGTTTTTCCTGCAGGCACGTCCTCAAAAGTATGCTTCCTCTGGCCTTCAGGCAGACTGACAGACGTCCACTCCTTCACTTCGTTCGGAGCAACCACCTTCACTTCCTGCACTCTGAGGTAGCCACCGCCGGAGGTGTTGTGACGAATGAACAGCACACCATCCTCGCCTGTACCCTCTGTGGGCTTCATCGGTCGTCCATCAGCGCCCTCGGTGTCGTCGTTGGCCTCTACAACTTTCTTCGTCATTTTCTTTTCGGTAGGCTGCTTCACCTCGTAGCGCTGGTTCTCGTCGAGCAGCTTTGTCAGTTTTTCGTCCGACACCTTCGTTTTGTCCTCGATTTCCTCTACCATGCTGATGCCTAACTTATTGTTGGATATCCATCCCACAGCATAGGGCTCGTGGGTGGCTCCCGTCTTGCCCTGACTCATGACAAACGCCACCTCAGAGCCTTTCTTGGCAGCGATGAAGATAACATTGTCAAAGCCGCGCGGGGTGGTTTCCGACGTTATGCTCACAGTATGCTTCTTGATACCTTCGGGATTACCTTTCAGCACCCTCGACTTGAGGTCGGCCAAAGGTACGTCGGTGCCCTCGTCACCCACTACTTTGTACTTGACAACGTACCTGACCTCATTACCGCGAGCCTTGGGCAGTTCCATGTCCATCTTCAGTTTCTTATCATCAGTCCACTTCCGTATGCATCTTACCACTTTGGGGCGTGACTTACTGTCGCAGCTCTGTAGTATCTTCTTGATTTTACTACGGCTGAGCTTCTTGATGCTCTTAGTCACCCATGTGTCTCCGACCTTTACCTTTATCTTTCCGTTTTTCAGGATTTTCACTTTCTCCGCAGCCCTTCGGTCGCTATAGCGGGGGGCAGAGCCTTCCGCCACATCCTCCAGCTCCACGGCACGCACCGCATAGTAGTAGGTGGCGTTCTCTTCCAATCCTGTCAATTCGAATGGATTCTCCTCTGCAAGCAAAATGCAGTCTTCCTCGGGCTCGTCGGGGTTGAAGTCAGGGTCTTTTGAATAGGTGACCAGCCACTGTGTGGCACCGTCGGCCTGTGTCCAGCCCAGCGTCGCATCCTGATAGCTCTCGTCGGCTGTCAGCTGAGTGGGCATCACATAGTCGAAGTCGCTGCCGTCCATGACGAATGTCATAAGCGTTGCCGTCTTCTCCGGGGCCTCGTAGTAGCCCATCGTATAGAGTTCGTCACCGTTGTCATACAACAGTGTGAACGAGTAGTGGTCGTTGTATGTCTCATGCTCTGCATCGTAGATCCAGTTCACCTGGTACTTGTGGTCGCTGCAGAGTGTTATAGTGCCTTTGTACGTCTGGTAGCTTGGAGCGCGCAGATAGGCAGCTTCCACCGGATTGTTGGCGTCGGTGATATCCATGACCTGTACGGCATAGTTATACCATCCTGCGTAATTGTCATGGCGGAGGATATACGTGATTTCAGACTGTTCCTCAACAGGGCAACAGTTGGTGGTGAAGACCAGCGGCTCTGTCCAGTCACTGAGGTTGTTCCCAGCAAAGACGGCCTGCACCTGTGCCTCGTACTTCTTGGTGGCGGTCAGCCCCTCGATAACCTTCGAACGATCGGTCAGGTTCTCGAGGGTTGACCAGCTGGAGTCTCCCACCTTGCGGTAGCGCAGGTTCCAGGCAGTAGCACCACCGCGCAGCGAGCACTGTATCTGTGCACTGACGTTGCCAATCTCTGGAGCCATCAGTTGGTAGGGCTTGGGATAGGTCTCGAAGTAGAGCATGATACCGTTCTTTCGGGAATAGACGGAACCTTCTTCTGTGACAGATTGCGTGGGATCCAGATTGACAGGCGTGCCAAACATCTTGTAGTAGTACAATGCCTGATTGCCTGATGCGTCGTATGCACCGATGCTGTAGTTGCTACCTGTATCCTTACCCGTATTGTCATCTACGGTAAGGATGAGATTCCGCGTACCGTCATATTCGAACGGTGTATCGAAGTCGATGACAGTCCACACACTCTGCGCCAGCCACACCGTACCGCTGAACACCTTGTCGGCGGCAGCAACCTTCACCCAGTCGGTAGCACTGTCAAAAGTGCTCTTGCTGGTGTGCGACAGGTAGATGTCGTAGCTGCGGGAACTTCCTGCTTCATAGTTGTAGAAGGCGATGCTGGTAATCTTGCCTTTCTTACCAATCTCATCCTTCGTGTAGATCTGTTGACTCAAAGAGTACGTGTTGTTTGGGTAGCTGGGCAGGAAACCACTTGCCC
Source organism: Prevotella sp. (assembly GCA_017389705.1). Lineage (GTDB taxonomy): Bacteria > Bacteroidota > Bacteroidia > Bacteroidales > Bacteroidaceae > Prevotella. The sequence goes on along the minus strand of JAFPEE010000144.1, from coordinate 2,691 downwards.
TGTTGTAACCTCCCACACTAACTACACTGCTTTGTGCCCACGCCGCAGCGGAGCAGAGCAAGGCAAGCAACAACATCATCGCTGTCCTCACAAGTTGATTCAGATTCTTTTTCATACCTTTTAATATAATTAATAGTTATCGGATTGTTGCTCTGTTAAAGCACCACTGTATCACCTGCGGGAAGTGCCTGCAAAGCAGTCTCAGGAGGGTAAGACCGTAGCGACTGTAGAAGAAACGAGCTGCGCGTTCCTCTTTTTTCTTGTTTGCAAACACTTTGTAATCTCCTTGAACGGACGTCCTGTGAGGATGGCCTCTGCTGCATGCTTTGCCGTAAGAAAGGCATAGTAGAGGCCCTCATACGTCAGACGGTTAGGGAAGCCGCCTGCATCACCGATAAGGATGATACGGTCATGGAGCGGATAGTCGATACTGTTGGGGATATAGGCTCCTTTGGCTTTCAAGTTGGGACAGCCCATGTCTATGAGCACTTTACGAAATTTCTGAGGTGTGGTGCTATGGTCGCCAAATCCCTGCACGTCGTATGATTCGTTTGGAAATACGTAGTAATACCCCTGATCAAATTGGTTAGACAAGTTGATGACGATGGCATTTGAGGATGACTTTGTGCCATACTGCTCCATCCACAACGCGCAATGGTCAGAATGCGGAGCGAGGTATCTCCTCACACGGCTGTTGGCACCGTCGGCCCCCACCAGATAATCGCAAATCACCTGACGGCCTGACTTCAGCGTCACAATCACCTTTCCGTCGCGTTCCTCGATGTCTGTCAGTGCCTCGTTCACGAACTGCCCGCCATTCCTGCAGTATTCGTTGAGCAGGCTGTCATCGAACTCACGGCGCTTCACGATGCGTAGTTCCCTGTCCATGTGGAGGTCGAAGATTTGTTCTCCTTCGAGCATCAGTTTCAGTTGTGTCACGCTATTGTAGTCGTAGCTGAATGTGGGCAGCATACTGCTCAGCAGGCGATAGGAACGTGGTGTCAGTCCACCGCCACAAATTTTGTCACGAGGGAACTGGGCACGGTCTGCCAACATGCAGTCGACGCCCTGTTTCCTTAGCAGCAGCCCACATACAGTTCCTGCCGGCCCTGCACCTACAATCAATACTTTTACTTGCCCCATTCTACCTTATCTTCTGTTTATCTGTGTCATTCTCGGGAACGCGCTCGGTGAACATGCGGCGCAGCCCGTCCTCATAGGCCCGCAGTGCTTCAGCACCTTTACGGGTGATGCTGCAGGTGGTGCGCGAGAAGCGGCCGATACCCGTCTTTGATACATCGAGGTAACCTGCTTCCTTGAGAGTGGTAATCTGTACACTAAGGTTACCCCGCGTAGAGTCAGTAATCTGACACAGGTACATGAAGTCAGCACTCTCCAAAGAGTCGAGGGCCACCATGATTTTCAGCCGCAGCTCATTGTGGAGCAGCGGATTAATAACAGCAAACTTAAATGGACTCATAATAGTTTTTTACGTATTTCTTAAATAAATGTCCCGGAATAATGAGGGCAATGGCGATGGTAGCAGCAGTAACAAGCAGTTGCCACGGCCAGAGATTGCCCTGTAAGAAGAGGGGAACGGCAGAAAACAGGGAGGCAATGATGCCGCAAATAATCTTGGGACGGAAATGCAGGATGATGCCCGTCATGAAACAACCCAGGCCGCAAAGCAGACTGAGATAGGCGAAGAAAGCCTGTTGGAACACACCGGCAAAGCCCATAGCAGCACCACCGACACAAGAAGCGAAGCCAATGAATACCCACATCATCAAGATGACATTCTCGTCAAGTGTGCGGCGACGTGTTCGCTCATAGTCCTCATTGAGGAAGTAAATCATCAGGGGTGTACCTATCAGGGGGATGCCTGTCCATAGCCACTCGTACCAGTCTTCGTCCCAGAGGAGCAGCGCTACAAACTCCACCAGCAGGACTATAACTGTAGGATAGCCCCAAGCCAGAAAGAGGTTCTCGCCCGTCAGGTCTCTGCGGTGCATAACCTCGCCACGCATACGAGTGATGATGTCCAGTTCCTCAGCGGTCCTCATTATTCGTTAGGTTTAATTCTTAAACTTTCAGTTGCAAATATATGGTTTATTTCTTAAACATACAAAACAAGTACTGATTATTTAAACATTATTAAGAACTGGGCACATAACAAGCAACTACCCAGTCATGGGTACATGACTGGGTAGTTACTATTTGACTGCCGCCATAGAGTTATTTGCCCAGTGGCAGCGTTAACGGTGAAGCGGTAGAACCGCTCCACACACTTTTGCTTTATACCAGGTCTGCACGGCCCTTAACCTCCTCGAGCACAGCCTTAGCCAGTGCTGAAGACAGAGGAGCGTGGTGATCGTACTCCATAGAGCTGGTAGCACGTCCAGAGGTGATAGTACGCAGAGCGGTTACATAACCGAACATCTCTGACAGGGGGACCTGAGCCTTGACGACACGGGCACCGCTGCGAGCCTCTTCCATACCCTCTACCTGTCCACGACGCTTGTTCAGGTCGCCGATGACGTCACCCATGTTCTCCTCGGGAGTAACAACCTCGAGTTTCATAATGGGCTCCATCAGTACGGGCTTAGCCTGAGCGCATACTGCCTTGTAAGCCATTTGGGCAGCAATCTCGAACGAGAGCTGGTCAGAGTCAACGGGGTGGAACGAACCATC
>JAFPEE010000143.1 GCA_017389705.1 Prevotella sp. | reverse complement strand
TGACCACGTCGGCCGTATCGGCGGTAGCGAATGGCACGAAGTAGCGGCCTTTCTCCGGATAATAGTCGGGAACGAACAACAGTCCGCAGCTGACGATGTAGGGGTTCTGCCTGACGATACGCTCCAGATGGTCGTACAACCTGTCTGGATCGTCGATGTCGCGCTCTATCTCATGCACGTTGTTGATGTTTGCCACAAACACCTCCGACAGTCGGCGCTGCACTTCCCTGTAGGCCCTTGTCACCACAATCTGAAAGCGCTTCTCGGCCTCGTCATCCATGTACTCGCTCACGGTGAAATACACCACCCCGGCAATGACGGCCATCATGGTCAGTACCACCATCATGATGCGTAGCGTGAGTCGTTTGGAGATGGATTTCATCTTGATGAACTGTAGCGAATGATATCCCGTTTACATATCCCTTGTGAAGAGGGCCCTGTAGTCTGCCGGCGACATGCCGGTGACGTCCATGATGCGGCGCTGCAGGGTGCGCACATGGTTGAAGCCCGACTCCTCGGCAATGGCAGCAATGCTATAGTTGGGTTGCGTGCGCAGCAGTCGCATGGCGTTGATTGTGCGCAGGTTGTCGATATAGGCCTCGGGCGTGCGGTAGATCGACTTGTTGCGGAAGAGTTTGACGAGACGCTCCTGACTGACGCCGAGGAGTTCGGCCAGCTGCTTGGCGTCGAAGTTGGGGTCCAGGTGCGAGCGTTTCTCTTCGAGCCGCAAGTCAATCAAGGCCATCAGCTGTCCGTCGTCCTGCAGGTCGGCATTGCGCTGCCGCTCGATATTCTCCTTCATCAAGGTCCGTGCCACTTCGAAACGTCGGCGCAGCTCCACATCGTCCTCCATCCGCTCGCTGAGGTCGAGGTTACGGCTCACCAGTCGTATCATCTCCGACTGCAACCGGGCATTGTCGGCTCTCAGCCGTTCTATCTCGGCCTGCATCTGTTTGATTTCCTTTTCCGTCATGGCGCTTTGATGATATCAAAAAGATTAATGAATCCCACCTCGTCGAACACTTCGTAGATCTCGTCGTTGAGTCCTGTGAGCGTACATTTGCTACCCTTGCTCTTGGCCACCTTCAGCAGGTCGAGGAAGAGCCGCATACCGCTGCTGGTGATGTATTCCAGATTAGTGCAGTCGAGGATGATGTCATGACCCTCGCAGTCGTAGAGCACCTGCATGTCGCGCCCTACCTGGAGTGACGATGGCGTATCAAGCCGACCTTCGAAGGTCATCACGTAGTTCTGGCCATCTTCTCTGAATTCAGTCTTCATATCACTTATAGTTTAATATCTGCTGCAAATATAGGCATAATTATCCGAAACAGCAAATTTCAGGTCTTTTTTTTTGCGTTATGCACAAAAAAAAAGCGGGCCTTGGGGCTCGCTTTTGCTGGTCATCTCGTCTTACCAGCCTACGGATTGGTACCATTTCAGCTGTTTGATGTCCTCATTGTTGCGGGCATAGTATTTTCCGTATTCCGTATTGGGATCCTGCGGTATATACATGCTCACCCCGTGGTATTTCTCTTCGGTCATCTCGAAATCGCTGTAGATGTAGCGCCACGTCATGCAGGTACGCCACTGCTCAGCAAAGCGCTTCTCCACGACAGCCTGATCCAAGGCCCGCTTCCACTGCTGGTAGTCGCTCTCCGACAGCTGTGAGCGGAAGAAGTCGCCGGCATCATAGAAGAGGTTGTACTCCTGATGGAACTGTATGCTCGAGGCGCTGTAGCCGTAGTGTATCAGTCCCTGCGTGTCGGCATAGCCGTTGCCGGTCATGGCCTGCACCTTGTCGAGGGCATAGCGGGTGGCACTGGCCAGCTGGTCCATGGCGCTGGTCTTCACTGCCGAGAGGGGCAGGTTGCCGTTCTGGACGCTGTAATAGAGGTCGATGATGGATGTGCAGAATGTGTTCTTCTCAAACAGTGCAGGCACGATCTCTTCGTAGGGTGCACCCTCGCCGGGAATCTCTGCCGGTGAACCGATGATGTAGTCGGTCGCGTTGCGCAGCTCGTACATCGTCTCCAGGCACATGAAGTTGCAGCAGTCGGCGAAGATGAACTTCAGGTGAGGCACCTGCTCCAGCACCCTTGCGATCGTCGGCACGTTGATCCATCTTCTGTTCTTACTGCTATAGGCGTAGCCGTCGCCATTGTCCACACCGAAGGCACGAGTCTCGCCGGGCTCCTGTTCGATGAGCCAGCCTGTGGAGTGTCCACCCAGCACGAGTCCGTATTCCCTGGCGGGATAGTGGCTGTAGGCATACCTCAGCACCTGCTCCATCAGCTCCGGGTTGGAAGCCTGCATGTTGCTGGTGCTGATGCCCATGTCCTCGAGCGACAGCGAGTCTGTCAGCTCACCGTTACGGACGCGTGCCAGCCAAGGCATCTCTCCCTGCATGTCGCGACGCACGAATACCAGCAGCGTGTTGTTGCCGATGCGTCTCGATCCTTCCTTCATCTGCTCCAGGTTCGTCTGCAGCGATTCCGACAGATTGTTCTTGCCAGCCAGATACACCAGCACGGTGCGCTCCGCAGTGGCATTCCGGCTTGTCCTCAACTGCAAGCTGTTGTTCACTTCGTCCAGCACCTCGTCGTCGCTTGAGCAAGCGGTGAAACTCATTATTGTTCCTACGGTCAGGATGCTCATGAGCATCGTCTTAACCAGATTCTTCATTGTTGCCATAGTCATATTATTTTTATTGTTTTTAAATTTTCCCTTT
>JAFPEE010000142.1 GCA_017389705.1 Prevotella sp. | reverse complement strand
TCACCATTGAGAAAAATTGAAAAAAAGAATCATCTTCCATCAAGCCATCTATAGTTGTCATGAACGTGTTAAATCGCGCAGAATGTGTCGAATTTAAGGTGCCAGTACTTTACACTAAACCAGTAAGTAACTGATTATCAGCATCCGTTAGCCGCCGCACAGGCAGCCGTAAAGGAGTAATCATCACTCTCACAATAATGAAAGGGACCTGTCCGCTTGGGCAGGTCCCTTTTTGTATCTCCAAGTTTCTACTAAAAGCAGTGTTCATATCGGAATAAACCATGATAATATTGTGTATCTTATCGGAATTCAACAAAAATAATACTGCATTTTATCGGAGTTTGAATAGTTATTCGTATCTTTGCGGCGAGAAACGACAACGGCGACTACGTCGGCACCCTCGACAACTTCCGCCTCTACGCGCTCTGCCTGACCGCCAACGAGATTGACGAAATCTTCGAGAGCGTGACCACTGGCATTGACTTCTTACAGAATGAGGAGAGTCAAGCGGCAAAGGGTGAATGGTTTGACCTCAGCGGTCGCCGCATTTCTCATCCCACCCAAAAAGGAATCTTCATCATCAATCATAAGAAATGGATACGCTGAAAAACATTCTCATTGGTGCCCTCGTCTGTCTGGCATGTACCTCTTCGGCTTTGTCTCAGGCCACCGTCCGTGATTGGGAGAACCCACAGGTGGTGGGAATCAACAAGCTGCCCTATCATGCGACGTTGCAGCTGCCTTCTCGCGAATCTGAATGCAAGGAAATCATCTCACTCAATGGGCAGTGGCGCTTCTATTGGTCCGCTAATCCGGACGAGCGGCCCGCAGACTTCTATCGAACTGATTTCGATGTCAGCCAGTGGAATCACATCATCGTGCCGGGAAACTGGCAGATGCAGAACTTCGGTAAGCCCATCTATACCAACTTTAAGTTTCCCTTTCAACCGAATCCTCCCAGCGTGACCAGCGAACCGCCCAAAGAGTGGTATGCATACAACCACCGCAATCCCGTGGGTTCCTACGTCACCTTTTTTAATCTTTCGCGCAAGGAGCTGACACAGAATATCATTCTCCACTTCGGCGGCGTGAAATCGGCCTTCTATGTGTGGGTAAACGGACAACAGGTGGGTTACAGTCAGAACTCCATGTCGCCCGCTGAGTTCGACATCACACGCTACGCCCGAGAAGGACAGAACCGCCTTGCAGTGGAAGTGTATCGCTGGAGTGATGGAGCCTATTTGGAGGACATCGACATGTGGCGTCTGAGTGGCATCTTCCGCCCTGTGCAGCTCTGGGTGAGGCCGCCCGTGCATATCAGCGATTACTATGTTACGGCTATCCCCAACACAGATTTCAGCATCGCAGAGGTCAAGGCCGATGTGGAACTGTGCAACACCAGCCGCAAAAGCGTGAAGGACCTGAACGTGGCCTTCCTCATTGAAGGGAAGGAAATCAAGGGTAGCGTGCATCGCCTTGCGGCCAAAGACACGATGCACGTGCAACTTCGTTGTGAGCTTCGGCATCCGCGTCTCTGGTCGGCAGAGAAACCACACCTCTATCCCTTTGCTGTTGAACTGCGTGACAGCAAGGGGACGACCATAGAACATTTTGACTATCACATCGGTGTAAAACGTATAGACATCGTGGGTGAGGTCTTCAAAATCAATGGACAGAACGTGAAACTGCGTGGCGTCAACCGTCATGACCACCATCCTCGCATGGGCCGCTACGTCGATGATGCCACTTGCGAACTGGACATCAGACTGATGAAGCAGGCCAATATCAATTTCCTGCGTACCACGGTCTATCCCCACACAGCGCTCATTTATGAGTTGGCAGACCGTTATGGTCTCTACGTCATGGACGAAGCTTGCAATGAGAGCCACGGCTTCGGCATCGGAAACAAGGATATGGGCGACAATCCTACGTGGCTAAAGGCACATGTAGATCGTGCTTCCTCGTTGGTACTGCGTGACCGCAACCATCCTAGCATCATTCTTTGGAGTCTGGGCAACGAGGCAGGAGCTGGAGCAAACGCAAAAGCCATGCGCGATACCATTGTTGCCTTGGATCCAACACGTCCACCTTTCTACGACAGCGACCGTCGCTACTCTGCCATCTACGACGACAGCTACCTCTACCCCGAAGAAATGCGACAGGTGGCAGAACGAGTCAGCGACCGTCCGTTCATGATGCGAGAGTATGTTCATTCAATGGGTAACTCCACTGGCAATATGCAGGAATACTGGGATATTATCTACGCTGATTCCAGCATTCTTGGAGCTGCCATTTGGGATTGGGCGGATCAAGGGCTGGCCAAGCCTATCGACGGTGGCCCCCTGCGTTTCTCCGCCGATCTGTCCTTGCAGTCCGACGAGTTCTGGGCCTACGGCGGCGACTTCGGCGACCAGCCCAATGACGGACGATTCCTCATCAACGGCATTGTAGGCCCCGACCGCACGCCTCATCCGGCATACTATGAGGTGCAGCACGTCTATGCTCCTGTGCAGTTTGAGCGAGAGGGCAATGGCAACGTGAAGGTCATCAACCGCGACTGCTTCACCGACCTCAGCGAATACGACTACACCTACGACACGTTGCGCTACGGCAGTGAGACCGTGCTGAACGTCTATGCCCGCCTGCGGTGCGACATGCCGTGGGCAGACAAGGGCTTTGCCGTGGCCCGCGAGCAGTTTGTGCTGGAGCCATACACCTTCCCCGCCAAGACCGACATCACGAAGTGTGCGAGGGCGGAGGGCAAGGCGAAGGGCTTCACCGTCTGCGGCAATGCCCTCACCTCGTGGATCGTCGGCGGGCGCGAGCTGCTCCAGGCTCCTCTCGAACCCTGTTTCTGGAAACCTGAGAACGACAACCAGAGTGCCGCCGGCTTTGCTCGCCGCACGGCGATGTGGAAGGAGGTGAGGGACGTGGAGGTGCGCTACACCGCACTCGACGACCACAGCATCCTCGTAGAGATGGACTACCGTCCCACGTCCCACGACCGCCCCGTGATGCCCAGATTTGGTATGCAGATGCGCCTGCCTGCCAACTTCACGCAGGTTCGTTACTATGGCCGCGGCCCGTGGGAGAACTATCCCGACCGCAAACGGTCGGCCTTCCTCGGCGAGTACGTGATGCCGCTCGGCGACTTCCAGACCGAGTACATCCACCCGCAGGACAACGGCTACCGCTGCGACGTGCGGTGGATAGAATTCTCACAGCCCGGACGCACCGTCCGCATCGAAGGCCTTCAGCCGCTCTGCGTCAGCGCCTGGGACTACGGCGACGAGGACCTCGGACTGCTTCACCCGCATGAGGTGCCGCGAGGACGATTCGTCTGTGTCAACATCGACCTCAACGTCCATGGTGTGGGCGGCACCGACACCTGGGGCAAGCGCACCCTGCCGAAATACACCATCGACGGCAACCTGCCCCACCACTTCGCCTTTATCCTCTCGGCAGAAAACAGTCAACAACCATAAAATCAACCCTCATGAAAAGAAACATCATGCTCCTGCTCTGCGGAGCAGCATTGACGGCCTCGGCACAGACCGACGTCACGGCCGACTACCTGACCCATTACGATTTCGACAGCGGCTTCCACCACAAGGCCGGAGCCACCACCGAGGTGAAACAGGAAATCAAGACCATCACGGGATGGACAGCCGGGTTCACCGTTGATTACACCATCACCGGCATCTATGAATATGGCTTCGCCGGCACCTTCAACGGCGGCGAAGTACCGTCCAAGGGCTACCAGAACAGCGAGGGTGGCGCGCTGGCGTTGTCGACGGGTTGGGGCGTGGCGATGACCTACAGCCAGAACGTCACCCTGCCCGCCGGCACCTATACCATCAACGTTCCCACCTACAACGGCAAGAGCGCCACGAAAGGCAGGTCGCAGCTGGCGTGGATTCCGCAGAACGGCACTGCCGTCATCTCCACGCTCAACGGCTATCCCTCGAAGACGTGGTCGCTGGACCAGATATCCTTCACGCTGACCGAGAGCACCCGAGGCAAGATACAGATTGGCTATACGGCAGCGGAGAACACAGGTTCCGGCAGTTCGGCCAACCTGCTCATCGACTACGTGCAGATTCTGGTACAGAGCATGGACGACAGCAAGGCCGGACTGAACAAGACCCTCCAGAAAGCCAACACCCTCTATGCCGACGGCAGCGGACGGGGAGCCGACGACCTGAAGACGGCCATCGACCGCGCACAGGCTGCCTACGACGGCAGCGAGACTCCGCTCTCTGAAGTGCTGGCTGCCGACGAGGCTCTGAAAGAGGCTATAGAGACCTACCGATGGTGGAACGCCTCGCCAAGCACACCCTTCGACTGCACCGACCGCTACCTCCAGAACCCCTCGTTCGAGGTGGACGGAACGGCGGGATGGACAGTCCTGGGCATGAGCTCACAGACCAACAGCTATTTCACCAAGAAGGACGGCACCTACTATATGGAGGCATGGGTCAGCCGGGGAAGCAAAATTTCTGACGCCAGCCTCTCGCAGGTGCTGAAAGGGCTGCCCAAGGGCAACTACCGCCTCTTGGCCAACGCCCTGCACATCCAGCAGTCGGGACAGGGCAGTGTCACCAATACAGGCGCCGCACAGAAGGGTGCATACCTCTATGCCGGGCTCACGAAGACGCTCGTCACAGCCATGAAAACCTACCATGTCGACTTCTCCGTCGTGGAGGAACAGGGGGAGATTGAAGTCGGCGTGCAGACCGAGGACCCCACGGGGAACTATCTCTGCGTGGACAACTTCCAGTTGCAGTACATCGGCGAGGTCGGCACGTCGGACATCGTCAAGGAACTGCAGAGCCTCGTGACGCAGGCTGAGGATGATGCTTCCAACGTGATGCAGCAGACGGCAGCAGACGGTCTCAACCAAGCCATCGACGAAGCACGCCAGGCACTGGCCGGCACAGGCACCGGCGAAGACAACAAGCCCATCTACGACGAGAACGCACTGAACGAAGCGTACGCCGCGCTGACGGCAGCCATGACGGCGGCCAAGGAGTCGGTGGCGCGCTACACATCGCTGCAGGAGCGCATCACCTATGCCGACAAGGTGCTGGCGTGGTGGAAGGACATGCCCCGCAAAGCCACGGCGTGGGGCGTCCTTGACCAGACCGTAGCCACGGCCAAGGAGCAAGTGAAGGACTGCACCCTGACCGACGACCAGCTGGCAGCGGCCACCAACAGCCTGAACACACGCATCAAGGCTGTCGACAAGAAGATTTACTGCAGCGGAAGCGCCTGCGGCAGCGATGCGAAGCTGCAGGACAACAACAACCAGTGGAGCTACAAGCGCTCCTACCAGTCGAAGCACTGGGTGCTCTTCTGGGAGAAGGAATATGGCGACGAAGTGCCAAGTGCCGTCCCGGGCATACTGGAGACGGCCGACAAAATCTTCGAGGTGTATGCCGACAAGCTCGGTTTCATCACCATCAACCAGGGCAAGTCCAAGAGCGACACCTACAAGATGATCATCCGCCTCTACTCGACCAGCGAATGGAAAGCCGAGGGCAGCGGCATTGACAACCAGATCGGTATGCTCTCGCTCTCGCGCTGGGCCTACACCTCGCGCGGCGGACAGACCGTGGCCCACGAAATCGGCCACTGCTTCCAGTACCAGGTACACTGCGACAACGGCGACTGGAACGGATGGATGTACAACTGGCACGAATCCACGGTGAACCCCTTCTGGGAGATGTGCGCCCAGTGGATGGCTTACGTCTATTACCCCGGCAAGCTCCTCAACGACAACGAGTGGCTCTGGAACTCCCTCAACGGGATGCACCGCCACCCCCTCGCCGGTTACCTCCGCTACGAGAACTTCTTCATCCAGGACCTCTTCGTGCACAAGCACGGCTGGGACGCCGTGGGACGGCTGTGGAACGACTGCCGCGACCCCGAAGACCCCTTCGAGACCTACATGCGCACCCGCATGACGGGTACCACCAGCCAGAAGGTCAGCCAGCTCGGCGACGAACTCTGGGAGTGGGGAGCACGCATGACCACCTTCGACCTCGACCCCATACGCTCCATCGGCGACGGCAAGGCCAGCTGGCGCAGCCAGACAGCACTCACCAAGGACGACGACGGCTACTGGTGGCCCGAGAAGAAAGACTGCATCGAGAACTACGGCAACAATGCCATCCGCCTCAACGCTCCCTCCAAGGCCAAGACGCTCTACGTGGAGTTCGAGGGCAAGGCCGGTGCCGACGGCTACACCGCTAAAAACATCACGCGCGCGGGATGGCGCATCGGATTCGTAGCCTTCAAGAGCGACGGCACGCGCGTCTATGGCGACATGCACCGCGCCGGCTACAACGACGCCGACCAACTCATCGCCTTCGACTGCCCTGCAGGCTGCAGCCACGTGTGGCTCGTCATCAGCGGAGCACCCTCGACCTATTGGACACACAACTTCACGGGATGGATAGACAACACCGAGGAGCAGTGGCCCTACCGCGTCAGGTTCTACCAGACCAACGTCTACGGCGAGGCCAACAACGACGACGTGCCGACGGGCGTTGAGGGCGTTGAGGACACTGAGGCGCTGAGGCGCGAAGACTTTGCCATACACGACCTCAGCGGACGAAGGCTGGGACAGGGTGCACCGGCGCTCCGCAGCCTTCGCCATGGCATTTACGTCGTAGGCGGCAAGAAAGTGGCGAAATAAGTTGCGACGTCTGAAGAAAAAGCTTAGTCAGAAGAAATCATTAAATTTGCAAACAGTTTGCTGAATGTGCTTTATGGGATTATTTCCCATCCAGAGTTTGTGATGCGACTATCATGAAAATGGTCTGACAAAATGTTGACCAAAATGTCGATCAAATTGTTGACCAAATGGAATAGTAATCATAAAGATTAAGATTAGATTAGATGAAGACAGTTTTTATTACTTAAGCGATTATTCTTGCAGAAGAATACGAGTCAGCAACGTGCAAAATGTGCAGAATGCACGAAAAATTCAGCCAAAATGTTGACCAGTCCTTATGTAAGTAACTGATAATCAGAAGAAGTCCCCAAATATTAGCTGCCGCGCAGGGCGCTCTGGAATGTGAATAATTTTCATATTTTTGAGATACTTAAAAATGCAAGTGCTTTATTATCAAGCACTTGCATTTTTGTTTCTCTTGAGAAAACGTGTTTTTCTGGTCAACACTTTTTAAATATGTAAACCACTGATATATAGGTAGTTGAAAAATTGTAAAATGCTCTTCTGTGTGCCAATAGGAAGTTCTGCATCAAATTTGTTTACCAAAAATTTAGCCTGTTTATCTGCCATAGGTTTTAGGGTTTAACTGAAATTTTGCGTGTAAAATTACAAAAAATCCTCTTGTTTTCAAAACGTTTATACTATTTATCTGTAAAAAAGCGAAATTATTTAGATATTATTAAGACCCGTTGGTTGAATTAAATTTGTAAAATATTTATGTTCAAAAAGTTGCATATAAGCGTTTCAGGAAGAGAATTGAAACGGTCTTTTTGATGTCAGCCTATCTTCAGACAGAGCATGGTCAGGTCGTCGCTCTGCTCAGCTCCATTGGTATGGCGAGCCACTTCAGACTTCATGAGCTCGATGG
>JAFPEE010000141.1 GCA_017389705.1 Prevotella sp. | reverse complement strand
TTGGCAATGGAAGAGATGATGTTACACTTCACAACCGTCTGATAGTCCTTGGTGGCGATGAGCTGCATCTGGGCACCGCGCTTCACAGAGAGCAGATTGCCGAAGAGGTCTACGTTCCACGAGGCCGAGACGGGCAGCGTGTACGCCTTGGTGGCGGCGGCACCATCAAACGACTGGAGCGTCCCCTGAGGACTCAAGGCGACAGAGGGCAGGAAGGCCAGTTTGGCAACCTTCAGGCCCTCATTCACCATGTGGACATTAAGGGCTGCATTGAGCAGGTCTGGATTGTTGTCGAGTCCCTGCTGGATGAGTGCCTGCAGCTGAGGGTCTGTGAAGACGCTGCGCCAGGGCAGGTTACCAAACGTTGTAGTATCAGCCACGGCGAGGGTGTCGGTAATCGACACCGTGTCGCGCACCAGTCCCTTCGTATCCACCTCAGGACGCTCGTATTTGTTATAGAGTCCGCACCCTGACAGCAGCGATACAGCAATTAAAAAATTAAAAGACTTAAAAATTATATTCTTCATACTCATTCCTTTTCAATTTTATAATTCTTTAATTTTTTAATTATTTCTCTAATTCGTAGTCCACAGGTTTTGCATGTGCATACTGAGCCAGTTCGGCTGCAACAGCCTCGTTCTCTTCATCCTCGAACTTCAGCGGGCTGATCTTCTCCTGTAAGGACTGGAAGATAACGAACAGCGTAGGCACGACGAAGAGTTGCATGAGTGTACCGATAAGCATACCACCAACGGCGGCAGCACCCAGCGTCTGGTTACCATTCTTACCCACACCGCTGGCAAACATCATAGGCAGCAGACCGATGACCATAGCCAGAGAGGTCATCAGGATAGGACGCAGACGGGCTGCGGCACCCAGAATGGCCGACCACGAGATGGCCATACCCGTCTGACGACGCTCCAAGGCGAACTGCACAATCAGGATGGCGTTCTTGGCCAACAGTCCGATCAGCATAATCAGCGAGATCTGCATGTAGATATCGTTGGCATGGCCGAACATCATGGTAAACAGATAGCAGCCAGCCAAGCCGAACGGCACAGAGAGCACCACAGACAGCGGCAGGATATAGGACTCGTACTGGGCTGACAGAATCAGATAGATGAAGATGAAACAGAGCACGAAGATCAGGCCTGTGGTGTTGGAAGCCTTAGCCTCCTCACGGGTAAGACCCTGATATTCGTAAGAGTAACCTGTCGGCAACATGTCGGCAGCCACCTTCTCAGCAGCCGCGATAGCCTCACCGGTGGAATAGCCATCTGCCACCGTAGCCGTCACATTAATAGAAGTGAACAAGTTGAAGCGGCTGATGTTCGTAGGACCATAGACACGCTCCAGATTGCAGAACTCCTTGACGGGAGCCATTCCCGCAGGCGTGCGTACATATATATTATTAAGCGACTCTTTGGTCATGCGTGTCTCGGGCGAACCCTGTATCATCACACGGTAGAGTTTTCCGTAGGCATTGAAGTTAGAGGCATAGAGACCGCCATAGTAACCCTGCAGCGTAGACAGAACCGTAGAAGGCGAGATGCCAGTCTGTTTGCACTTGGCCACATCGACATGAATCATGTACTGGGGATAGTTGGGGTTGTAAGAGGTCTGCGCCATCTGGAACTCCGGAAGTTTGTTAAGCTCTGCGATATAATCCTTGACGATACCATAGAATTTCGTCAAGTCACCACCCGTACGGTCCTGCATCACGATGGACACGCCACTGTTAGCCGAGAAGCCGGGAATCATAGGTGGCTGGAAAGCCAGGATGGAGGCATCCTTGATGTGAGCCGTCTTGATGAAGATCTGGGCGATGACACCCGTAGCATCGAAGGGATCGATGAAGAAACGGTAGATACCGTCCCCCTGCCACAGACCGCTGATCTTCCACCAAAGACTCTTCTGGCGCTCTGAGAATGGCTTCAGCTTGATGATGAACGTAGCCTGGTCAGAGCCCGAGCCTGCGATAAAGTTGTATCCCTGAATCTGCTCACGACTTTGGATAGCGGGATCGGCAGCCAGAATCTTGTCCACCTCGTCAATGACCTGACGGGTACGGGCGACAGACGTAGCAGGAGGCATCGTGATAGTACAGAAGAGCGTACCCGTATCCTCGGAAGGCACCAGACCCGACTTGGCCGTGAACATGGTCGTACCCAACACTGCCAGACCGATAACCACCGTCAGAATGATAGCCACTGGTTTGCGGACCAGCTTCTCAATGATGCCCTTATATTTACCCAACGTCGCATCAAAGGCCGTATTGAACGACTGATGGAAACGATCGATACGCGACATCTTCTTTTCGTGTCCCTCCTTGTCGTGAGGTTTCAGGAAGATGGCACAGAGAGCCGGCGACAGTGTCAGGGCGTTCATAGCCGAGATAACGATAGACACAGCCATCGTCACACCAAACTCACGATAGAACGTACCAGAAGTTCCACCTATGAACGATACTGGGATAAACACTGCTGACATCACCAGCGTGATGGAGATGATAGCACCCGAGATCTCGTTCATGGCATCGATAGAAGCCGTCAGCGGTGACTTATAGCCCTGATCCAACTTGGCATGCACGGCCTCGACCACCACAATAGCATCGTCCACCACGATGGCGATGGCCAGCAGCAAGGCTGACAACGTCAGCAGGTTGATGGAGAATCCGAACACGCTCAGGAAGAAGAACGTACCCACCAGTGATACCGGCACAGCAATCAGCGGGATGAGCGTAGAGCGCCAGTCCTGTAAGAAGATGTAGATCACGATAAACACGAGGAACAACGTGAAGAACAGTGTGAACACCACCTCCTCGATTGAGGCATAGAGGAACTCTGTCACGTCGTAGTTGATCTTATAGGTCATGCCCGGTGGGAACAGTTTGGCCTGCTCCTCGAGTTCGGCCTTCACCTGTTTGGCAATCTCGTTGGCGTTAGAACCGGCAATCTGCTGTACCATACCCAGCACAGAAGGCAGATTATTGTTTCTCATAGACACAGAATACATCTGACCGCCCAATTCGATCTTTGCCACATCCTTGAGTTTCAACGTCGTACCGTCAGCATTACTCTGAATGATGATATTACCAAACTCTTCCTCACTCTTCAGACGGCCTGTATAGCGCATGGCATACTCATAGGCCACGTCCGACTGTTCGCCAAAGGTACCAGGTGCAGCCTCGATGTTCTGCTCTGCCAGCACACCGCTGATATCGGAAGGCATCAGGCCGTACTGTTTCATTACGTCGGGCTTCAGCCAGATGCGCATCGAGTAAGTCTTCATACCTGGCGACT
>JAFPEE010000140.1 GCA_017389705.1 Prevotella sp. | reverse complement strand
ATTTCAAAGGGGCATACAACGTTTCGCGGGCTTAACCCCTTGGCAGAGCGTAGTGTGCTGGTTGCGCTCCAGCGCAGATACAAGGTCATAAATGAAGGATGAACGCTTGTCCGGTTTGCCATCATAGCTACAACCATTGAGATGACGCTCATTTGAGGGGGTGCTATTTGCGCTTTTTGACGTATCTTGTGATGACGAACCAGACGATGGCGGCAATGAGGAGGGCGAGGATGACGAGCTTGATGTACTCGGCATACTCGGCAATCTTGTCGTTGAGCTGCTCCTCGGGGACGATGGCATGCAGATACCAGCCCAGGGCGGCGAGGATGGCGTGCCATGCGCCGGCACCGATGGTGGTGTAGAGCAGGAACTTCCAGTAGTTCATGCGGGCCAGTCCGGCAGGGATGGAGATGAGGTGGCGTATGCCGGGGATGAGGCGTCCTGTCAGGGTGGCCGCAATGCCGTGCTCGTCGAAGTAGCGCTCTGACTTCTCGACTTTCTCCTGGCTGAGCAGGCACATCTTGCCCCAACGGCTGTTGGCGAAGCGGTAGATGACGGGTCGGCCGACGTAGAGTGCCACGACGTAGTTGATGGTAGCTCCGAGGTCTGCTCCGATGGTGGCTGCCAGGATGACGAGCCACACGTCGAGTTGTCCGCTGGCGGCGTGGTAGGCGGCGGGTGTGACGACAAACTCGGAGGGTACGGGGACGACGGTGCTCTCGAGCATCATCAGGAAGAAGATGGTGCCGTAGTTGAGGTTGGAGAGTAGGGAGGTGATGAAGTTCATTTGTTGATATGCTCTTTCATGTAATCGTAATACTGCTCGGGAGGCATGTCTTGGGGGAACATGTAGCCCATCACGATGCGCGTTTCCTGGGGGTTGCGCTCGACGGCCATCTTGAGGTAGCTGAGGAACTCCTTGTCATAGTGCAGCTCCCAGCAGCAGAGGGCCAGGTAGGCGTAGCCGTTGGGGAAGTCGTCGTTGACGATGAGCTCGTAGAAGCGCTTCAGCATCTCGTAGGCTGCCTTGACGTAGCGGTTGTCGTAGAGTGAGACGATGATGCGCAGGATGATGTTAGGGTCGCTCTTGCTGCGCAGCATGGCTTGCTTGAAGGCTTCCTCGGCCTCGTCGATGTGCTTGTGGTTGAGCAGCAGGTGTCCGCGGATGACGAGGATGTCGGCATGGTCGCAGTCGAGGCTCTCCGTGCGGTCGAGGGTGTCGAGGGCGCGGTCCAGCTCGCCTTCGGCGCTATAGGCAAAGGCCAGCTCCTGATAGATCTGCACCATGATGTCGTCGTCGAGGTCGTTCAGCGTCATGGCATGCTGGAGCAGGGGTATGGCCTCGCCGTTGCGTCCGAGGTTGACCAGACAGGCGGCCTGATGCAGGGGACCTATGGGGTCGTCGGGGCATACGGCGGTGAAGCGCTTGAAGTACTCCAGGGCCTCGTCGTAGTTGGTGAGCTTCATGAGTCCGTTGGCCTTGGCCAGCAGGCTGTCGGGGTCGGTGGGGTCGATGGCGATGGCGTACTCGGAACTGGTGACGGCGCCGTTGTAGTCTTCGTCCATATACTGTGCCGTGGCCAGGGCGGTCCAATAGTGCTTGGAGAAGGGGTTGTGGTCGATGAGCTCGTTGAAGATGCGTTGGGAGTCCTTGTATTTGCCCAGTCCGAAGAGTGCGCGGCCCATGAGCTCTTTGTAGTCGTCGCTGTCGGCGGCCTTGATGCGCATCATCCACTCGAGGGCTTTCTGGTTGACGGCATAGTCGATGTAGAGGTTGGCGACGTCCATGACGAAGTCGTTGTACTCGTCGGGATCGACGCTCTTGCCGTAGTCGCGCAGGTAGTGGTCGGCCTCGTCGATGCGGTCTTGGGCTATCAGTATCTCGGCCTGCAGGTAGTGGTAGTCGGGGGCGTCCTTGTCGGTGATGCCTTCGGCAATGCGCAGGGCCTCGTCGATGTCGTCGTTGTCCAGGGCCTTGCGGGCCATGAAGACGTTGAGCAGCACGTTGTCGGGATAGAGCGCGAGTCCTTGTTCGACGACGGCGGTAGCCTGTTCGTGCTGTCCCTGCAGGTTGTAGTAGTCGGCAATGTCGACAAGGTCGTCAGCGTCGAGGAAAATGGCTTCCCCCGACGCTAATGACGTTTCGTAGCTGCTGAAGAGCTGTTGGAACTCGTCGCTCTTGAAATATTCCTCGTCTATGTTCATTGGCTAACTGCTAACTCTTCAGTCCGACGGTCTTGTTGAAGACCAGATGGTCGGCTGTGGTGTCGAGGTCGAGTGTGAAGTAGCCTATGCGCTGGAACTGCAGGAAGTCGCCAGCCTTCTTCTGCTTCAGGTACTCCTCGACGTAGCAGTTCTTGAGTACTGTCAGCGAGGTGGGGTTGAGCAGCTCGCGGAAGTCGCGCTCGTCGGCACCGGGGTTCTCGACGGAGAACAGGCGGTCGTACAGGCGTACCTCGGCAGGCACGGCATGCTGGCAGCAGAGCCAGTGGAGCGTCTTGCCCTTGATCTTACGGTCGGCACCGGGCAGTCCGCTACGAGTGTCGGGATCGTAGGTGGCGTAGATGGTGGTGACGTTGCCGTCGGCATCCTTGTCGCAGGGGTGCTCCTCGTCGCACTTGATGATATAGGCGTTCTTCAGGCGCACCTCCTTGCCGGGAGCCAGGCGCTGGAACTTCTTCTCGGCCACCTCCTGGAAGTCGCTGCGCTCAATCCACAGCTCGCGGCCAAAGGTGATGGTGTGTGTGCCGTCGGCCTCGTTCTCGGGGTTGTTGACGGCCTGCATGTCCTCGAACTGTCCTTCGGGATAGTTGGTGATGACGAGCTTGACGGGGTCGAGCACTGCTGACACACGGCAGGCCTTCTTGTTCAGGTCGTCGCGGACGCTGGCCTCCAGCAGGGCATAGTCGTTGAGGGCGTCGAACTTGGTGTAGCCTATGGAGTCGATGAAGTTGCGGATGCTCTGTGCTGAGTAGCCGCGACGGCGCATACCGCAGACGGTAGGCATGCGGGGGTCGTCCCAGCCGTTGACCAGCTGCTCGTCGACCAGCGCCTTCAGTTTACGCTTCGACATGACGGTATAGGTCAGGTTCAGGCGGTTGAACTCTATCTGGCGGGTGCCGTCGTATTTGTCGAGGATGTCAGGGTTATAGCCTTCCACCTTGCCGGCAGCCTTCTGCTCCTCGATGTATTCGCGAAGCAGGTCGACGAACTTGTCGTACAGGGGGCGGTGGGGCACGAACTCAAGCGTACAGATGGAGTGGGTGACGCCCTCGAAGTAGTCTGACTGACCGTGGGCGAAGTCGTACATGGGGTAGCAATGCCACTTGGTGCCTGTACGGTGATGGGGTATCTGGATGATACGATAGATGATGGGGTCGCGGAAGTGCATGTTGGGGTTGGCCATGTCGAGCTTGGCGCGCAGCACCATCGAGCCTTCGACGGCCTCGGGGGTGTTCATCTGACGGAACAGGCGCAGGTTCTCCTTGACGGGACGGTCGCGGAAGGGGCTGGGGCGTCCTGCCTGCGTGGGTGTGCCTTTCTGCTCGGCAATCTGCTCGGAGGTCTGCTCGTCGACGTAGGCCAGGCCTTTCTCGATGAGCCAGATGGCAAAATCCCACAGCTTGTCGAAGTAGTCGGAGGCGTAGTAGACGTTCTGCCAATGGAAACCGAGCCACTGGATGTCGCTCATGATGTTCTCTACATACTCGGTATTCTCCTTGGTGGGGTTGGTGTCGTCGAAGCGCAGGTTGCACGTGCCGCCGAACTTGTCAGCCACTCCGAAGTCCATGCAGATGGCCTTGGCGTGTCCGATGTGGATATAGCCGTTGGGCTCGGGTGGGAAGCGGGTCTGAATGCGTCCGCCGTTCTTGCCTGCTTCCAGGTCTTCCTTCACAAACTGTTCCACGAAGCTGAGGCTTTTCTTCTCCTCGCTTGCCGCAATGTTTTTCTCTTCCATAATATGTCTTTGTTTTTTTTATTTGATTCCTTTCTCGTTGAGTGCCTTGGCGTACTTGGCCGCATTCTTCAGGTGCTCCTGGTAGGTGGCGGCAAAGTTATGGGTGCCCGAGAAGTCTTCCTTGGCACACATGTACAGATAGTCGTGCTCGGCATGGTTGAGCACGGCATCGATGCCCTGGATGGAGGCTATCTTGATGGGACCTGGGGGCAGGCCTTCGTTCATGTAGGTGTTGTAAGGCGAGTCTGTCTGGAGCAGCTTCTGCCAGATGCGCTTCAGCTCAAACTGCTTGAGGGCAAACTTGATGGTGGGGTCGGCCTGCAGGGGCATGTTCTGCGCCAGACGGTTCAGGTACATGCCGGCGATCATGGGCTTCTCCTGGTTGTTGGCCGTCTCCTCGTCGATGATGCTGGCCAGGGTGCATATCTCGACAGGCGTCAGCTGCATCTGCGCTGCCTTCGTGTCGCGGTCGCCATGCCAGAAGCGGTCGTGCTCCTTCTGCATGCGTTCCAGGAAGCTGTCGAGGCTTGTGTTCCAATAGATCTCGTACGTGTTGGGGACAAACATGGCGGCTATCGTCGCTGTGTCGTAGCCGTAGTGCTGGCAGGTCTCCTCGCTCAGCAGGGCACTGGCGATGGTGGCGGAGTCGAGCATCAGCTTATGGCTGAGGGTGGAAGCCAGGCGGTCCATGGTGCGTGCCTCGGGGATGGTGAGGCGGATGGCTGTCTGGGCACCATTGCGCAGTCGGCGGAAGATGGTAAGGGCTCCCTCGCCGGGGTTGATGGCGTAGCGGCCTGAACGGACGTTCTTGCCATAGTCGGTATGGCGTACAAGATTCATGAATCCGGCCATGGCCATATTGTTGGCAATAGGGTCGAGCTTGGCAAACACGGAATCCTGCGTGTCGTCGTTGTCGATGTAGATGTAGCTGACCTCCTGGGCCTTCGACAGTGGCGACAGGAGGAAATAGGCTGTGAGGCCTGCGACGAACAGCAGACCTGCCGCGGCAATGTATAGATAGATGCGCGAATTGATTTTTTTCGTCTTTTTTTCCATAATTCGCCTGCAAAGATACGAAGAAATTGGGAAATAATTCGTAACTTTGCAGAAAATTGTACGTCAATGAAGCTGAAATTCAACATACACTATCATACGGCATGGGGAGAAAGCCTGCATGTGAGCATCGATTTCCACAGCCAGGACGGTACCGTGCGCCATCAGAACCTGCTGATGCAGACCGAGGACGGAGAGCTGTGGACGGTAGAGACAGCAGCCTTGATGAGCCGCCATCATCCCCTGTCGCACATCGTCTACTCCTACCAGGTGGAGAACAGTGACGAGGAGGTGCTCAGGCGCGAGTGGGACATGATACCACGTATCTACCACTTCGACGCCTCCAAGGACTATGTGTTTCCTGACGACTGGCGTGACCGTCCGTTGCCGTTGCACCTCTACTCCAATGCCTACCTCACGACCGTCCATGGCCGTCGTGACGAGCGGGTGGAGGCCATGCGGCTGCCCTTGTTCCGCAGGACCATCATCTTCCGCGTCTCAGCACCCCAGCTGAAGGAAGGGCAGGTCATGGCGGTATGCGGAAGCCATCCTGCCATCGGCTCGTGGAGCACCAGCCGCTACCTGAAGATGGACTATGCCGGACTGGGCGAGTGGATGCTGTCGGTGAACGCCCTGGGCTGGCAGCAGCCTATAGAATATAAATATGTGGTGGTGGACGCCAAGACGCACGAGCTGCTGTCGTGGGAGGAGGGCGACAACAGGGTCGTCCCCCAGGAAATCATAGACGGACAGGTGCTGGTGCTGCATGGCGGCCATCTGCGCTTGCGCGAGGAGCTGTGGCGGGCTGCCGGCGTGGCGGTTCCCGTATTCTCGCTACGCAGCGAGCACAGCTACGGCGTGGGCGACTTTGGCGACCTGAAGCGCCTGGTGGACTGGGCTGTGGCTACCGGCATGAAATTCATCCAGACGCTACCCGTCAACGACACCACTACCGACGGCCACTGGCACGATTCCTATCCCTATAACATCGTCAGCGTCTTTGCCCTGCATCCTCATTATATGGACCTGGAGGCGGCCGGCACGCTGAAGTCCAAGGCCAGGATGACGCAATTCCTGAGACGGCGCCAGGAGCTGAATGCCCTGCCCTATAGCGACTACGAGGCCGTGGGCAGGGTAAAGGACGAATACCTGCACGAGCTGTTCGAAGAACAGGGCAAGGCGGTCATGCAGACTGCCGGCTACAAGCAGTTCGTGGCCGACAACGAGGACTGGCTTCTGGCTTATGGCAATTGGCGGTTAGCCAACAGCCCAAAGCTAACCGCCAACTACATCTACTACGTGCAATACCTGCTGCACACTCAGCTGAAGGCAGCTGCCGACTATGCCCGCGAAAAAGGTGTCGTGCTGAAGGGAGACCTGCCCATCGGCGTCAACAGAGACAGCGTGGAGACCTGTCAGCATCCGGAACTCTTCAACCTCGACTCGCAGACGGGCGCTCCGCCAGACACTTTCTCGCAGCAAGGACAGAACTGGGGTTTCCCCACCTATCGTTGGTCGGAGGAGCTGTACCGCATGATGAGGCGGCGACTCAGTCACATGCAACAGTACTTTGACGCCTTCCGCATAGACCACGTGCTGGGCTTCTTCCGCATCTGGGAGATTCCCCAGAATGCCGTCTACGGTCTGCTGGGACACTTCTCGCCGGCTTTGCCCCTGACGGTCAACGAGATAGAATACTTTGGACTGCCGTTCCGCAAGGAGCTCTTCACGCGGCCATTCATCAACGACCGGCTGGTGGAGCGACTCTTTGGCATCCATGCCCAGTACGTACGTGATAACTTCCTGGTGCGCAAGGCCTACGGCCTGTATGACCTGCAGCCTGACTACGACACGCAACGTAAGGTGGCGATGCAGTTTGCCGAGCGGCGCGACGAGAGCAGCCTGTGGATTCGCGACGGTCTGATGCGGCTCATCAGCGACGTGCTCTTCGTGGAAGACCCCCATCAGGCTGAGATGTATCACCCACGCATCGGGGCAACGACGGAGCCTATCTTCGAGGCACTATCGGGCGAGGAGAAGGATGCCTTCCTGCGACTCTACAACAACTACTTCTACCAGCGTCACTCCTTCTTCTGGGGACAGCAGGCCCTACGACGCCTGCCTGCCGTGCTGAAGGACTGCCGGATGCTGGTATGTGCCGAAGACCTGGGTATGCTGCCCGACTGCGTGGAGCCTGTGCTCGACCAGTTGCGCATACTGACGCTCGAGATACAGCAGATGCCGAAGCAGCAGGGCTTTGAGTTTGCTCATCTGGACGCCAATCCCATGCGCTCGGTAGCCACCATCTCTACTCACGATATGTCGCCTCTGCGACTGTGGTGGCAGGAGAGTCCGGAGCGTCGGCAGCGTTACTATGTCACGATGCTTCAGAAGGAGGGTAGGGCTCCCGAGCAGCTGCCCGCCCATCTGGCTGAGGAGATCATAGCCCGCCACCTCTACTGTCCTTCCATGCTCTGCATACTGTCGCTGCAGGACTGGCTCTCGATGGACATGGAGCTGCGCTCAAAGCATCCGCAGGAAGAACGCATCAACGTACCCAGCGACCCTTATAACCGCTGGCAGTACCGTATGCACCTGACGATGGAGGAGCTGCTGGAGGCTACTAAATATAATAATAAGGTACGTACCATGATTCAACGCAGCAAGCGATGAAGTATACCACCTACATCTTCGACCTCGACGGAACGTTGCTCGACACCCTGCAAGACTTGGCAGACGCCGTCAATCATGCCCTGCGCCAATATGGTATGCCACCACACTCCTTGGACGAGATTCGCAGCTTTGTGGGCAACGGGGTACAACTGCTGATGGAACGGTCGGTACCGGACGGAGCTGAGAATGCTGACTTCGAGGCCGTCTTTGCCGCTTTCCGACAGTACTACATGGAGCATTCACTCGACAATACGCGTCCTTACGACGGCATTCCGGAAGCGTTGCGCGAACTGAAACGCCAAGGATGCCGGCTGGCAGTAGTCAGCAACAAGATGATGGCTGCCACCAAGGAACTGGTGGCTCACTTCTTCCCGGAGATAGAGGTGGCGATAGGTGAGCACGAGGCTGCCGGCATCCGCAAGAAACCTGCTCCCGATACCGTTGACGAGGCGTTACGCCAGCTGGGCGTCGACAAGGACGGAGCAGTCTATGTGGGCGATAGCGATGTCGACTACCAGACGGCTTGTAATAGCGGTCTGCCATGTATCAGCGTATTATGGGGGTTCCGTGACCGCGACTTCCTGTTGGCTCATGGTGCCACGACCTTTATCCGGCATCCCAGGGAGCTGCTGGATAACGAAAAGGCTACCTCCTGACTTTCTTCTTCAGCTTATTGATGGCATGCTCCAGGCTTTCCGTCGGCTCTATGATGTTGTAGTCGGCCCAGAAGCCGGGGTCGTCGAAGTATTCCACCTTGTCGTAGAAACGCTCCCGCAGACCAAACGACGAGCGTCCACGTGGACGTATGGCGTCGCGGCCCTGCTGCAGACGGTCTGTCACCACCATCTCGCTGACCGTCGTGTAGGGAGAGGCGAAAAGCCTGCGCTTCCAGTCGCAGTTGAAGCGCATCTCGTTGCGTACATAGCTCATGCGGGTAATGCCCTGGTCGTCGGTCTCGTAGACGATGGTGACGCTCAGCTCCTTAGGGCGGAAGCGCAGTCCGAAGGGCTTGTGTACCAGCATGTAGTCTGAGGCTTTCTGGCGGTCGCTGACGTCGAGCTGCAGCTCAGCGCGTGTGATGGCCAACGTTGCCTGGTCGATGTATAGCAGTCCGCCCATCAGCGGAAAGGAGGTGTAGCTCTTTGGCGTCATGTTGACCACATAGTGCAGGCGGTCGTCAATGAGGGTGGGTACTTTCATGTGATAGTAATAGTAGGGCAGCATCTCGGGATTGAGCACGTATTCGGTGTTCTTGGCAATGTCGACCATCAGAGGCATGACGGGACCGCCTTGTATCTTGACACCCAACGTGTCGCTGGCCTTGATGCTCATGATGCGGCGGCCTTTCAGGATGGCGACGGCATCGCGTTCCGGACCGAGGCTATAGGCAGACTTATACATGTCGGTCACGGCTTCTGCTACCGAGATGAACCGTGAGCCTTTGCGGGCTGTCTCGCGATAGAAGCAACGCATGAGCTCAGGTTGGCGGGCATAGTTGTCGGCTATGCGGTCTATGGCGGCCTTGACAATGCCCAACGGGTCATCGGCCGAGATAATGACCTCGCTCAGCTTGACGGTACTGGCCAGCATGCTGATTTGCAAGCCTTCCGTCTTCCCTTCTTCCAGGGGCTGACGACGTGTCTTATAGCCAATATGGCTGAGCAGGATGTAGCGTGGAGGTAGCGCGGTCTTCAAGGTGAACCGTCCGTCGTCGTTGGTGACGGTATGTACCTCGGTACCTTCAGCAGCAATGCTGACATGTGCCAAAGGCTGTCCTGTCTGGCGGTCTTTGACCACACCGCTGACTACAGTTTGTGCTTGTAGCGTCAGCAACGCCAGTAGCATGAGGAGGGTTGATAAGAGTCGTTTCATAGTTGTATCCAGTTAGTATTGTTACCTGATGTTGGTGCAAAGATACGAATAAGCGAGTGAAAAACCAAGAAATTCAAGATTTATTTTGTACCTTTGCAGCCATAACGTAATAGCAGACGAAAAATGAGAGGAACCAACGTCAATACTTGTACCGTCATGGCCGGAAAACTTAGAGGGCTGCCCTCGTTGCCGGTGCCTGTGCTGGGGCTTCTGTTCATGTCGTTGTGGCCCGCCAAGGCAGCAGCCCAGACTGCAGCTCCCCCAACGGAATTAGACACTCTTTATGTGCAGCATGTCGACTTCGAGGGCATGACACAGGAGGGCGTGATAGTCTGTAACAAACGCATCAGCGGGGACCTGCGCGACATTTTCGCGGAGCTGTATCGCCGGAAGTATCCTATTGAGCGCATCCGTCCCATCTCGGAATATGCCAACGACGACGAGCGCTCCATGCAGGCTAACAATACCTCGTGCTACTGCTATCGTCCTATTGCCGGCAGTAAGAAACTCTCCAAGCATGCCTTGGGACTGGCTGTCGACATCAATCCGCTCTACAACCCGTGTGTCCGTCGGCAGAAGGATGGCACGCTGCTCATCCAGCCTTCAACAGGTCGTCCTTATGTAGACCGCTCGAAAGCTTTTAAGTATAAGATTACCAAACAGGACCTCTGCTACCGGCTTTTTACCCAATATGGCTTCCGCTGGGGAGGCAACTGGAAGTCGTTGAAGGACTACCAGCACTTTGAGAAGTAAGCCTTAGAATTCCTTGACGACAGGACGTCCCTCCAGCCAGGCAAGCATGTTGAGAGCCAGGTAGTTCCAGTTCTGGAACCCAGGGTTGATGATGGGCTCGCCAGTATCGGGATTGTAGTACTCGTGGAGCACGCCACCTTTGGAAAGGTCGTTGCCAAAAAGGGCAATGGTCTTCTTGGCCATCTGACGCGCTTCTTCCTGGAAACCGTAGTCTGCCAGACCACGGAATACCATATAATTGCTGATGCCCCAGATTGGACCTTGCCAATTGCTGGGGTTGTGGGTGGCTCGCATGTTGTACATCTTCTCCAGCTTAGAGAGGGTGCGTACGCCATAGGGAGCCCAGAAGGTGCGCTCGTCCAGCAGATTCTCCTTGACCATCCGACGGGCCTGCTCTGGCGTGGCAATACCTGCCCACAGAGTCATGAATCCTGACCATGAGCCCAGGCGCTGGATGAGACAGGGGTAGTCGCGCGGCGCTCCTTCGTGAAGGACGAAGGGCTTGCCGAAGATGATCTGAGGCTCGCCGGTATAAGGCAGCAGGTTCAGGTCGACGGAGTAGTACATGCCGTCTTTCTCGTCCCAGCAATATTCTCTGACAGCCTGACATAACGCCTCGGCGTCCTTGTCATATTGTTGGGCGGCAGCCTTCATCCCTAGCTGTAGAGCCAGAAAGGACATGGCACGCAGCTCCTTATACATCAGACAGTTCAGGTAGATGGATGCTGAGCTGCGCTTGGGACGGAAGAAGGTTGAGGGGTCGTTGTCGACACCAATGGCCAGGTCGTCCTGCCAATAGAAAAGGCCTGTAGCCTGATGGCGATGATGCTCCTGGTAGTTGCGGATGAAGGCCTGCATACGGGCAAAGCCTTCACGAAGCCACATGGCGTCGCCGTCGTTCTGCTGTACGATGAAGGCGGCATGCTGGGCAATGACGGGCTTATGCATATTGGTGGCATAGATGTCGGCAGGCTTGATCTTGTCGGGATTGCTCTCGGCATCGACCACCATAGGCATGTAGCCGTCTTCTAAGGAGGTGTAAGCCAGATAGTTGAGCACACAACCTTGCTCGTAGCGAAGCGCCTCCTGACGGTCGGACTTCGTGCCTACATCGCTAAGCGTCTGTCGCAGGGCTACGTCAGAGAGCCATGAGTCCCAGTCCCACAAGACGGCAGCATACGACTTGCTGCCTGGGGTGAGGTAAGGGTAAAGCAGCGCTCCGCCTTCGGGCAGACGGAACATCTGCTTGTAGTCGGCATAGATATGCTGCTTGATGAGCTCACGATGCTGCTTGGTGGCTTTCGTCTGCGAATAGGCCACCAGGCAGACGGCAAGGGTCAGCAGTATCAGTACGCTTCGTCTCATAGCTCTTGACGTTCTGATTGTTTTATCTGATGAACAGCAGCTCACGATACTTGGGCAGCGTCCACAATCCGTCCTCGACAATCATCTCCAGCTTGTCAATTTCGCTACGGATGGCTTCCATCTTGGGACAGACGGTATCGTGGTAGGCGATGGCCCGCTCGTGGATGCTCTCGATACGGTTAGCGATGCGACGGGCATCGGTCAGTTCTTCTACCAGCTGCTCAATCTTCTCCGTACGCTCGGCAATCTCCTCGATAAGCTTCATGTTACGGTTGCTCAGCCTGTCGGCCTTGTCGGTGGAGAACACATCCTTCATGCCCTGGACGTTCTTGATGAGCTGGCTCTGGTAGTGCGTGGAAACGGGGATGATGTGGTTCATGGCCAGGTCGCCCAAGACGCGGGCCTCAATCTGGACGGTCTTGACATACATCTCCCATTTCACCTCGTTGCGGGCCAGTAGCTCCTTACGGTTCATGACCTTGGTAGACTCGAACATGCGGACGCTCGACTCGTCCAGGTAGTGTTCAAAGACGACAGGGCAGGAACGCTCGATGTCCAGTCCGCGACGCTCGGCTTCCTTGACCCACTCGTCGCTATAGCCGTTGCCGTCGAAGCGGATGGGCTTACAGGTCTTGATGTCGTCCTTCAGCACCTCCAGCAGGGCGGATACCTGATTCTCGCCTGCCTGGATCTTCTTGTCCACACGCTCCTTGAAGCTGTTCAGGGCTTCTGCCATAGAGGCATTCAGCGCTATCATGGCCGAGGCACAGTTGACGCTGGAGCCTGGAGCACGAAACTCGAAGCGATTGCCGGTGAAGGCAAAGGGTGAGGTGCGGTTGCGGTCGGTATTGTCGACGATGAGGTCGGGAATCTGGGGAATGTCAATCTCCATGCCCTGCTTGCCCTTCAGGTTGAAAAGCTCGTTCTTGTCTGACTGCTCGATATGGTCAAGGAGTTCCGTCAGCTGGGTGCCCAGGAACGATGAGATGATGGCTGGGGGTGCCTCGTTGCCACCCAGGCGGTGAGCATTGGTTGCCGACATGATGGAGGCCTTCAGCAGTCCGTTGTGACGATAGACGGCCATCAGCGTCTCGACGATGAAGGTCACGAAGCGGAGATTCTCCTCGGGGGTTTTTCCTGGAGCATGGAGAAGGACGCCATTATCGGCCGAGAGACTCCAGTTGTTGTGCTTACCTGAGCCGTTGATGCCGTCGAAGGGCTTTTCGTGCAGCAAGACGCGGAAGCCGTGGTTGCGGGCTACCTTCTTCATGAGCGACATGAGCAGCATGTTATGGTCGACAGCCAGGTTGCACTCCTCGTAGATGGGAGCTAGCTCGAACTGGTTGGGCGCTACCTCATTATGGCGTGTCTTGACAGGGATGGCCAGCTCCAGGGCCTGAATCTCCAGGTCCTTCATGAAGGCCTGAACACGGTCGGGAATAGTGCCGAAGTAGTGGTCGTCCATCTGTTGGTTCTTGGCACTCTCGTGTCCCATGAGCGTACGACCTGTCATCAGCAGGTCAGGACGGGCGGAATAGAGCCCTTCGTCGACGAGGAAGTACTCTTGTTCCCAGCCCAGGTTGACCTGTACCTTCGTCACGTCGTTGTAGAAGTATTGGCAAACGTCCTTGGCAGCCTTGCCAACGGCATGCAACGAACGCAATAGTGGGGCTTTGTAGTCCAAGGCCTCGCCGGTATAGGCGATGAAGATGGTGGGAATACACAGTGTGTCGTCAATGATGAAGACGGGCGAGGTGGGATCCCACGCTGAGTAGCCGCGAGCCTCGAAGGTATTGCGGATACCACCGTTGGGAAACGACGATGCGTCTGGCTCCTGCTGAACCAGCAGCTTGCCCGAGAATTTCTCTATCATGCCACCCTTGCCGTCATGCTCTACGAAGGCATCGTGCTTCTCGGCGGTACCCTCGGTCAGAGGCTGGAACCAATGCGTATAGTGGGTAACGCCCATTTCCATCGCCCACTTCTTCATGCCGTCTGCTACGGCATCGGCTATCGAGCGGTCAAGGCTAGCACCATTGTCCATCACGTCAATCATCTTGTCATAGACGGTTTTGGGAAGGTAGCGATACATCTTCTCCTTGTTGAAGACATATTTGCCAAAATACTCCGAAGGGCGCTCGGCAGGGACCTGCACCTCGACAGCACGTTTCTTGAAAGCTTCTTCTACTACCTGAAATCTTAAGTTGTTTGCCATATTAGTCTTTGTATCGTTTTGTAATATCTGCGTAGTTCTCTATTCTTCTGTCTCTGAGGAAGGGCCACCAGCGACGCACCTGTTCTGAGCGTTCCAGGTCGACCTCGACGATGGCTGTTGCCTCCTGGTCGGTGGGGGCCTCGTAGAGCAGCTCGCCCTGAGGACCTGCTACGAAGGAGGTTCCCCAGAAAGGTATTCCGGCAGTTGGCTCTTGGCTGTTAGCTGTTGGCAATTGGCTGTTAGCTGTTGGCTCAAAGCCCACGCGGTTCACCGTCACCACAGGCAGTCCGTTGGCCACAGCATGTCCTCGCTGAACGGTCTGCCAGGCCATGCGCTGGCGCTGTTGCTCGTCGTCGGTATCGTTGGGGTCGTAGCCGATGGCTGTAGGGTAGATGAGAAGTTGGGCTCCCGCCAATGCCATCAGTCGGGCTGCCTCCGGGTACCATTGGTCCCAGCAGACAAGCACGCCCAGTCGGCCTATGCTGGTGTCGATAGGCTGGAAACCCAGATCGCCAGGGGTGAAGTAGAACTTCTCGTAGTAGCCTGGGTCGTCGGGGATGTGCATCTTGCGATATATGCCAGCTATCGTGCCGTCTTTTTCCAACACCACGGCGGTATTATGATAGAGCCCTGCCGCCCGACGTTCGAAGAGTGAGGTGACGATGACCACCTGCAGCTCTCTGGCCAGCTGTCCGAAGAACTCTGTCGATGGTCCAGGGATCGTTTCAGCCTGGTCGAACACGTTCACATCTTCCGCCTGGCAGAAGTACAGTCCGTTGTGCAACTCTTGCAGCACGACGAGCTCGGCACCCTGCTTTGCCAGCTGGACTATCTTCTCAGCCAGTCGCTGACGGTTGTCGTCACGATTGGGCGTGTTGTGCTGTTGTATGATTCCTATCTTCATGGATTCACTCTTAACTCTTAATTCTTAATTCTTAACTCCTAATTCTAATAGTATTGCATGGTGCAGCAATGGAGTGAACCATGCTGGCGAATGACGGTGAGACAGTCGATGCCCACCATCTCGCGGTCTGGATAGGCCTGCTGGATGATGTCCATGGCCTGCCGGTCCAGGTCGGGCTGGTTGTAGGTCGGCACCAGCACAGCTCCGTTTACCACCAGGTAGTTGGCATAGGTGGCAGGTAGGCGCTCGCCCTCGTCGTAGATAGGATGGGGCAGGGGGAGTTTTAACAGCCTATAGGGCTTGCCTTCCAGGGTTCGCAGCTGCCCGAGTTCCTGCTCCATCATGTAGAGGTCTGGATGGTCAGCGTCGGCCCCTATATATAATAAGGTGTCGTCGGGACAGATGCGCACCAGCGTGTCGATGTGTCCGTCAGTATCGTCGCCCAGCAGACTTCCGTGTTCCAGCCAGACCACTCGCTCGGCACCTAACCACAGCTTCAGGCGCTCCTCTATCTCAGCTTGCGTCAGGGGCTGGTTCCGATGGGGGGCCATCAGGCAGCAACGGGTGGTGAAGATGGTGCCTTTGCCGTCGCTCTCTATGGAGCCCCCCTCCAGCACGAAGTCCAGATGGGGCTCGTACTGACCCTTCACCAGACCTTTGTCGTACAGCTGGCGGTTGATCTGGTTGTCCAGCTCGGCAGGAAACTTCTCGCCCCAGCCGTTAAAGCAGAAGTCGAGCACCTTCAATTCGCCGTTTTCTTCTACGCTGATAAAGCCGTGGTCGCGAGCCCAGGTGTCGTTGTGGGGAATGTCGTCGACCACCAATACCGGCTCGCGCTGCTCTATCTCGCGCTTCATCTCCTCGTAGACGGCAATGATGTCATCCAGCATTGGTGCCCAGTCTGTCGCTGCATGCGGCCACGTCAGCTGCACACAACTCTGAGGCTCCCACTCGGCCATCATACGTCTATTTGGCAATTTCATGGGTGCAAAGGTACAAAAAAGTTGAGAGTTAGGAGTTAAAGTTAAGAGTTTTTTGTACCTTTGCACACAAAATATGATGTTAGAACTGCACAATGTGACCATAGGTCAGCTGATTCACTCGCTGTCGCTGACAGTCGGCGACGGACAGCTGGTAGGCATCTCGGGCTCGCAAGGCTCGGGCAAAACCACGTTGCTGAGGGCAGTTCTGGGCCTGATACCCATCGACGCAGGTCACATCAGCATCGATGGCGAGCTGCTGACTCCAAAGTCGGCCCCCTACTTCCGTCGCCAGATGGCCTACGTACCCCAACACCTCTCAGTGCCAGAGGGTTACAACAAGTTGGATGCCAACTATCTGTCGCTGCTTCGCAGGGCTGTCGAGTCGGACAAGTCGTTGCTCATCGTCGACGAGCCACCCCAGCCCGTCAGCGAAGACGACCTTCAGACCATCGATCAGCTGTTGCGACACGCCACCCAGCGAGGAGCTACCGTGCTGGCAGTCAATTCACGAATCATGCAAAATCAAGTCCGGCTATGAAGGTGTTCTATCTGCTCGTCGTCCTCTCCGTCCTCTTGTGGAAGGCCTACTACGCTTGGCTGCGTGGCGTGAATACCTATGTCAAGGACCGTCGCGACCATAACTCGCTCTTCGAGTATCTGCTGGGCAATGGTGCCACAGAGAAAGAAGCCCTGCGTCCCTTCCTGCTCCATGCTCTCGACAGAGCCTTCCGACCCTTGCTCTCGCAATGGCGCCTGCTGCTCATCCTGTTGGCCTTCGCCCTCCTCATGGGACTCATTTTCGACACCCTCACCATCATGCAGGCCCTCACTTACCTGCTCATACTCCTGCTTCTCGTCGCCCTCGCCCTCCTTCTGGGCATCTACCTATTCATGTGTGTCAAGAAGTAATCCGCTACCTACCTGCCCTCTTGACGATAGGCAAGAAACATTTGAGGAAGATGAAAAAAATTGGTAAAGACTGCAGGTGTTTGCTGTTTTTTTTGTAATTTTGCAGCCTCAAAAGGATAATAATAGGAAAAGATTATGGGTGGCTTCTTTGGCACAATCTCGAAAAAGGACTGCGTAAACGACTTGTTTTACGGGACCGATTACAACTCGCACTTAGGTACAAAACGCGCCGGATTGGTGACTTTCGACGAGGAAAGCGGCTTCCACCGCTCTATTCACTCGTTGGAACGCCAGTATTTCCGTTCACGTTTCGAGGACGAACTGGACCAGTTTAAAGGATGTCAGGGCCTGGGCGTCATCAGCGATACGGACCCTCAGCCCATCATTGTCAACTCGCACCTGGGACGCTATGCTGTGGTGACTGTAGCCAAGATTAACAACCTGCGCGAGATAGCTGACGAACTGCTGAAACAGCGCATGCACCTGAGCGAGATGTCTGCCAACAACATCAACCAGACAGAGCTGGTGGCCCTGCTCATCAACATGGGCGACACGTTTGTGGAGGGCATCAACAAGGTGTATCAGAAGATTGAGGGCTCGTGCTCGATGCTGATTCTGACGGAGGATGGCATCATTGCTGCCCGCGACTTCCTAGGACGAACACCCATTGTGATTGGTCAGAAGGAGGGTGCCTATGCGGTATCGAGTGAGACGACGAGTTTCCCCAATCTGGACTATCAGGTAGTACGCGACCTGGGTCCTGGCGAGATAGTCCGTCTTCGTGCCGAAGGGATGGAGGTCATGCAGAAACCCCTGTCGCGCTGTCAGATATGCTCGTTCCTCTGGGTTTACTACGGATTCCCTGCCAGCGACTATGAGGGCATTAATACAGAATATGTACGCGAGAAGAATGGCCGCCTGATGGGCGAGAAGGACCAGGAGCTGGAGGCTGACCTGGTGTGTGGCATTCCTGACTCGGGAGTGGGTATGGCCCTGGGCTACTCGCACGGCAAGAATATCGCCTACAAGCGTGCCGTGGTGAAGTATACGCCAACATGGCCTCGCTCGTTTACCCCTGGCAATCAGATACGTCGCGACCTGGTGGCCAAGATGAAGCTGATTCCCAATCCGGCTATTCTGAAGGACCAGCGCATCGTGTTCTGCGACGACTCTATCGTTCGTGGCACACAGCTGCGCGACAACGTCCGCACGTTCTTCGAATATGGCGCCAAGGAGGTGCATGTCCGCATCTCGTGTCCGCCATTGGTCTATGGCTGTCCGTTCATCGGATTCACCACGTCGAAGACAGACATGGAACTCATCACACGTCGCATCATCAAGGACTTTGAAGGCGACGACAAGAAGAACCTGGAGAAATATGCCCAGACGGGTACGCCAGAGTATAAGCGCATGGTGGACGAGATAGCTCGCAGACTGGGCCTGACCAGCGTGAAGTTCGCTTCGCTGGAGGACTTGATAGACTCTATCGGACTGCCAAAGGAGCGTGTCTGCACGCATTGTTTCGACGGTACCAGCTACTGTCACGAGAAGGACGCCGAAGAATAAAAAAACATAAAATATACCCGCGGATTGCGGATTATTCGGCGTTTTTTCGTACCTTTGCAAACTGAAATAAACTTTTAGAAGCGTGAAAATACGACAAGTGCTGAGCGCCCTTGAACAATTCGCGCCTCTGCCCTTGCAGGAAAGCTGGGATAATGCTGGCCTGCAGGTAGGACTGACAGAGGCGGAGGTTTCAGGGGCATTATTGTGTTTGGACGTCAACGAACAGATTGTCGACGAGGCCATACGGAAAGGCTGCAATCTCATTGTGAGCCACCATCCGTTGCTGTTCCGCGGACTGAAGCAGGTCAGCGGAAGCGACTATGTGCAGCGTTGCGTCATCAAGGCCATCAAGAACGACATAGTAGTGGCTTCTATGCATACCAACATGGACAATGCCATGAATGGCGTCAACTGGAAGATTGCAGAGAAGCTCGGCCTGGTGAACGGACGCTTCTTTGCCCAGAAACAGGTGGATGGCATAGAGGCCGGTAGTGGCGTAGTAGGGGAATTGCCCCAGCCAATGGCTGCGAAGGACTTCATCCAGCTGGTGAAGGAGCGCTTCCAGGTGGAGTGTGCCATGTGTAATGAGTTGCTGGTACGACCTGTCAAGAAGGTGGCCATCTGTGGCGGAGCAGGCGATTTCCTGTTGGACGACGCAATGCGGGAAGGGGCTGACGCTTTTATCACAGGCGAGATGCACTACCACGTCTACTTCGACCACGAGCAGCAGATACAGATATGCGTCATTGGTCATTATCAGAGCGAGCAGTACACCTCGGAAATCTTCCGCGACATCATTCAAAGGGAGTGCCCTGGAGTGCGCACAGAAATAGCAGAGACGAATACAAATCCTATAAAATACATTTAAGTTATGGCAAAGAAAGATCCAATGGAGATGCCAGTTGAAGAGCGCCTGAAGACCCTCTATCAGCTGCAGACCACGCTCTCAGGAATTGACGAGAAGCGTGCCTTGAGAGGCGAGCTGCCTCTGGAAGTACAGGACCTCGAGGACGATATCGAGGGTCTGACCACCCGTATCGACAAGATTCAGCGTGAGATTGGTGAGTTTGAGCAGGCCATCACCCTGAAGAAGGGCGAGATCGAGACTGCCAAGGCAAGCGTGGAACGCTATAAGAATCAGCTGAACGAGGTGAAGAACAATCGTGAGTACGACACGCTGTCGAAGGAGATTGAGTTCCAGACACTCGAGATTGAGCTCTGCAACAAGAAGATCAAGGAGGCTACCTCCCGCATTGAAGAGAAGAAAGTAGAACTGGCTCAGAGTCAAGAGGTTATCGACGACCGCCGTCAGGCCTTGGAGGCGAAGAAGAGCGAGCTGGACGAGATTATGGAAGAGACCCGTGCTGAGGAAGATAAGCTGAAAGCAAAGGTTAAGGACCTGGAGGGCAAGATAGAGTCTCGCCTGCTGACCTCATTCAAGCGTATCCGCAAAAATGCCCGCAATGGTCTGGGCATTGTCTATGTCCAGCGTGATGCTTGTGGTGGTTGCTTTAACAAGATTCCACCCCAGCGCCAGTTGGATATCAAGATGCATAAGAAGGTCATCGTCTGTGAGTATTGCGGACGTATCCTCATCGACCCAGAGCTGGCAGGCGTGAAGATAGCTACGGTTGCTACTGCTGAGGGCAAGAAGACCCGCAAGCGTGCCATTCGCAAGACAACGAAGGCTGCTGACGAGACTCCTGAAGTCCCTGAGGCAGAGGCATAAGAACAAGCCGCAGATGGTTTCCCGTCTGCGGCTTTTCTTTTATAATTGCGAGTAGTCTGGCACTTCCTGAAGATACTCGTATCGACGGTGTTCGTAGTCCATACGACAGCAAATGTGCTGCACGCCGTTGGATATCATCAGGTAGTCGACGTGGAGCAGGAAGTTATAGGCTGATATCTGGTCAAACACCCGTTGTGTCAACGACACGGCGGGTGCTTTGTATTCTATAATCATCTGTGGCTGGGCCACCTTATTATATAATATAGAGTCACAACGAAGCGTCTTCTCGCCGCATTTCAACGCAATCTCGTTGCCTAGAAGCCCTTTGGGATAGCCCTTGCACTCCACCAACCAATGTGTGAAATGCTGGCGCACCCATTCCTCGGGAGTCAGGGCCACGTAACGTTTACGCAGGAAGTCGAAAATCTCAGGCTTCTCGCGCGTTCCTCTCACTTTTACGTCGTATGCTGGTAGGTTCAGCTCATTCATTTCGCGTACAAAGTTACGGAATTGTTCTCAATTCTCAGAAGAATTTCGTAATTTTGACTTCGTCGAACTTACTTTTCGCTCGGAAATGGAAAGAAAAAAAGGTTTTTCTTTCCATTTCTCTCACTTATTTCGTAATTTTGCAGCATGGCTCAAGCAGCAGTAACCTATTCCAGCATCATGAGCGACCTCAAGGCACGCCAGTTCAAGCCCCTCTATTACCTGATGGGTGACGAACCTTATTATATCGATAAGATCAGCGACTGGATAGCAGAGAATGTACTTCAGCCCGAAGAGCGTGACTTCAACCAGACTATTCTCTTTGGCTCAGACGTCAATGCCTCGCAAATAGCAGATGCTGCCCGTCGTTATCCGATGATGGCAGAATACCAGGTCGTTATCGTCAAGGAGGCCCAGAACATCAAGAATGTGGAACCGTTGGAGAAGTATCTGAAGAACCCCATGCCCTCCACCATTCTGGTCATGTGCCATAAGAATGGCAAGATAGACGGACGAAAGACAGCTTATGTGAAGGCTGTACGAGAGGCTGGTGTACTGTTTGAGAGCCAGAAGCTGAAGGAAAGAGACCTTCCTCCTTTCATCGAGAGCTATCTGACGGCCCGTAATGCCTCTATTGACCCAAAGTCAACCCAGATTATTGCCGACTCCATAGGCTCGGACCTGAGTCGTCTGACTAGTGAATTGGACAAGGTGCTGCTATCTTTGCCCGAACAGGATAGGAGAGTGACTCCACAGGTAGTGGAGGACCAGATAGGGGTCAGCAAGGACTTCAATGGTTATGAGTTGCGTGATGCCTTGGTACATCGCAACATCTATAAAGCCAATCAGATTATCAAGTATTTCGATGATAATCCCAAAGCGGGAAGCATTTATGCTTTCCTTCCATTAATCTTTAGCTATTTCCAAAATCTGATGATAGCCTACTATTGTCCCCAGAAGGGTAGTCAGGAGGCATTAGCCCAATGGTTGGATTTCAAGAGCCCTTGGCCTGCCCGTGAGTACATGACTGGCATGAGAAATTACTCGGGTATGAAGGTGATGCAGATTCTGAGCAAAATAAGAGAAATAGACGCTAAAAGTAAGGGGTTAGACAATCCCAATACCCCTCCAGGGGAGCTTATGAAGGAATTAATTTTCTTTACATTACACTAAAAAAGGGGCATTTTGGGTGCCTCTTTTTTCTAGAATGCATTTTTTCCTGAACATAGAAAAATGGCCTCAAATGCCGATGGCTACGGGGTTTCTTCAAAAAATAAGCCCTCATATTTCGCGAATTTCTAATTTTCCGTCCAACAGTCCAGAATTCGCTCATAATTCGCAATTTTCGCAAAAAGAAAGCTTTCGGATTCGGGTTTAAGTAATTTTAAAGTTTAGTGTTCTGAATTTAATTTCCAAAACGGATATAAAATAGTAAATCAAGAAACAAAATCCAAAGCAGGAAGTAAGGTTTGCAAAGCAATACTAAGAATAAAAATATAGATATACAAATCCAAATGGGACCATTTAAAAAGAGAAACCAATACGTATACAAAGTAGCTTACGAACACATAAGTCGCTAAAAATCAGATAAATAATTGATTTTATTTGTATAATAGTCCATAATCACGAAAGCTGAAGGATGTAAAATGTGCATATGGCATATCAGCAATAGGCTTGAAGCATAAATACCACACTAGAACTCAGTTATT
>JAFPEE010000139.1 GCA_017389705.1 Prevotella sp. | reverse complement strand
GTATTTATGGGGCAAGGTGAACCTATGGACAACCTCGATGCCGTATTACGCGCTACTGAGGTGCTGACTGCTGACTGGGGATTTTCCTGGAGTCCGAAACGCATTACGGTCAGCAGCGTAGGCATTCGCGGCAAACTGAAACGTTTCCTCGACGAGAGCGAGTGCCACGTGGCCATCTCCATGCACTCACCCCTCCACGAGCAACGCCAACAGCTGATGCCTGCCGAGAAAGCCATGTCGCTACAAGAGACCATCGACCTGCTGCGTCAGTACGATTTCACCCACCAACGTCGCTGCTCGTTTGAGTACATCTGCTTTGGTGGATTGAACGATACACCCGTCTATGGACGCGAGATTGTCAGACTGCTGAGTGGCCTTGAGTGCCGCGTCAACCTGATCAGATTCCACGAGATTCCCGACGCAGACCTTCCCGCCTCTGACGAGAAGCGCATGGAGGCACTACGCGACTATCTCACGACTCATGGCGTTTTTACTACCATTCGTGCCAGCCGCGGACAGGATATCTTTGCTGCCTGCGGACTGCTCTCAACAGCTCACAAGAACAACGAAACAAAATAATAACGAAATATCGACACAATGGAAGAAAGAAAAATTCGCGTGGCTATCACGCAAGGAGATACTAATGGTGTAGGTTACGAGGTCATTCTCAAGGCTTTTGCCGACCCTGCCATACTCGAGCTCTGCACCCCCATCATCTATGGCTCGCCCAAGATTGCTACCTACCATCGTAAGGCTCTTAATCTGGAGACCAACTTCAC
Organism: Prevotella sp.; assembly: GCA_017389705.1. Taxonomy (GTDB): domain Bacteria; phylum Bacteroidota; class Bacteroidia; order Bacteroidales; family Bacteroidaceae; genus Prevotella. The sequence continues at coordinate 20,842 of JAFPEE010000139.1, read as the reverse complement.
CATCATCAACGCTGCCGAGGAGGCCAATGAGGGCCGCCTCAACATGCTGGCCTGCTTTGACGACGACGTGAAGGTAGAGCTGGGAGTAGCCTCTAAAGAGGCTGGTGCTGCTGCCCTCAAGGCACTCGACCGTGCCATGACCGACTTCCGCAGCGGACTCTTCGACGTGCTGGTGACAGCTCCTATCAACAAGGCAACCATCCAGAGTCCTGAGTTCAAATTCCCAGGCCATACAGAGTATATCGAGACTTGTGTAGGCGACGGCCAAAAGGCTCTTATGATACTGATGAACGAGACGCTGCGTGTAGCCCTCGTCACCACACATCTACCCATCAAGCAGGTAGCACAGGCCATCACCAAGGAGGCAATTATCGAGAAGGCTACCATCTTCCACCAGAGCCTGAAACGCGACTTCCGCATCTCCAATCCCCGCATTGCCGTACTGTCTCTCAATCCGCATGCCGGTGATGACGGCGTGCTGGGAACTGAGGAGCAGACGGTCATCAGACCCGCTATTGAAGAGCTGGAAGAGAAGGGCATACAGGCCTTTGGCCCCTACCCTGCCGACGGATTCTTCGGTACACGCACCTATGATCACTTCGACGGGGTGCTGGCCATGTATCACGACCAGGGACTGGCACCTTTCAAGACTATCGCCGTCGAAGATGGTGTCAACTACACGGCAGGACTGCCCATCATCCGCACCTCGCCAGACCACGGAACGGCCTTCGATATTGCCGGACAGGGCAAGGCTGACGAGAACTCCATGCGACAGGCTATCTATACGGCTATCGATATTTATCGTAACCGCCTGAACTACGACGAACCCTTGCAGAATCCGCTGCCCAAACTCTTCCATGAAAAGCGTGAAGACGGAGAGAAGGTGCGCTTTAGCATTCCTAGGGCCAGCAAGAAAACTGAGCCGGAGAATTAAATTTCTGCCAAAGTATGCCATTATGTCAGATTTTCTTTGTACCTTTGCGGCCAAAATTGGCCGTGAGAGAGCTTGCGCGAGGCAATAAAGGTCTACGCCTCATTTATCCTGGCTTAATCGCAGCCTTGCAAAAATGAAGAGTTCGGAACTACAGAACATTAAGATGCGCTATGGCATCGTGGGCAATTGCGAAGCATTGAACCACGTGTTGGACGTTGCCTTGCAGGTGGCGCCCACCGACCTTTCTGTACTCATTGTGGGCGAAAGTGGTGTCGGTAAGGAAATCATTCCCCGCGTCATCCATGACAACTCGCCACGCCGCAGAGAGAAGTATTTTGCCATCAACTGCGGTTCCATTCCCGAGGGTACCATCGACTCTGAGCTGTTTGGACATGTCAAGGGTTCCTTTACGGGAGCAATTAACGACTCGCCAGGTTATTTCGGCGTCGCTAACAAAGGTACGCTATTTCTCGACGAGGTGGGCGAACTGCCTCTGGCCACACAAGCCAGGCTGTTGCGTGTGCTTGAGACGGGTGAGTATATTCCCGTTGGAGCTACGGAGGTGCGCAAGACTGACGTACGCATCGTGGCAGCAACCAATGTCAACATCCGGCTGGCCATCAGCGAAGGACGTTTCCGTGAAGATCTGTACTATCGACTGAACTCTATTCCCATACAAATGCCTCCTTTGCGCGAGCGTGGCGAGGACATCGTGCTGCTCTTCCGTCTCTTTGCCATGCAGATGGCAGAGAAGTACCGCATGGACAAGGTGGTGCTGACCGACGGAGCCAAGCAACTGCTGATGCGCTACAAGTGGCCGGGCAACGTACGCCAGCTGAAGAACATCACCGAGCAGATATCCATCCTCTCGCCCGAAAGGCAGATTACTGCCGAAATGCTGGCGAAATTCATTCCGCAGGACCAAGAGACGACTCAGCTAGCGCCTATCCGCTCCGACAGCGACCACTCATTCGAGAACGAGCGCGAGATACTCTACAAGATACTCTTCGAACTACGCTCAAACGTCAACGACATGCGTCGCGAGATGAGCACCTTGAAGAAGCAGATTGAGGACGTGCAGGTGTCAGCACCTGCCGTGCAAGCCGTGCCTGCCGTACCTACCACGGTACCTACGGTATCTTCCATTCCAACCATCCCCTCCATCCCTACGGCATCCATGGAAGACGCTGTAGCCGAGGAATACATAGAGCCTGCTCCCGAGCTGGAGAACCTGAACGTCAACGACTGGAGCCGTCAGGCACTCGAGAAGGCTCTTGCCCGCAACGGAGGGAACCGCAAGAAAGCTGCCCTCGAAATGGGCATCAGCGACCGCACACTATATCGCAGATTAAAACAATATGGACTGGACAAATAAGACTCTTTTAAGGCTATTGGCCGTTGGCTGTTGGCTGTTGGCTGTCAGCGCATGCTCCGTGAGCTACAAATTCAACGGAGCCAGCATTGACTATAACAAGACCAAGACCATCCAGATAGCCGAGTTCCCCATCCGCTCCTCATACGTGTGGGGTCCTATGGGAACGATGTTCAACAACCAGTTGAAAGACCAGTACGCCAGCCACACCAAGCTGCAGCAGGTCAAGCGTAACGGCGACTTGAAACTGGAGGGCGAGATTACCCGCTATGAACAGCGCAACAAGTCCGTATCGTCAGAAGGCTACTCATCGCAAACCGAGCTCAGCATCACCGTCATGGTGCGTTTCACCAACAACGTCAACCACTCTGAGGACTTTGAGCGCGAATTCACAGGCAGCCGCTCGTACGAGACCACCCAGTCGCTCGCATCCGTACAGGAACAGCTTGTCGACGAGATTATCAAGGACATCTGCGACCAGATATTCAACGCTACCGTGGCCAACTGGTAAGAGAATTGAGAGCATTGAGAAATTGAGAGAAATGGAAATACAGGAACTCATACAACACCCACAGCTGATGGACCGCGACACACTCTACGAGTTGCGCTCCACATTGGCGCTGCATCCCTATTTCCAAACCGTGCGCCTGCTCATGCTCCAGAATCTCTATCTGCTACACGACACCTCGTTCGACGAAGAGCTGCGACGCGCAGCACTCTATATCACCGACCGCAGAGTCCTCTTCCAACTGATAGAAGGAGCCCACTACCAACTGCACAGCGCACCTCAGCAGAACACGGCAAAAGGCAGCACGAACGACCGTACCGTCGACCTCATAGACAGCTTCCTCGACTCCATACCCGCTGATGACGAGCCGCAAGCCACTAAGCGACGCCCCACCCCAGCCGATGCTGCCGTCGACTACGTGGCATACCTGCTAGAGAGCGAGGCCATGCAGAACGAGACACCAACACCGCAGATGAAGGGACAAGACCTCATAGACACATTCCTCCAACAAGAGCAAGGACGCATCATGCTCTCCGACCTCTCTCAAGACCCCATCAACAGCCAGTATCCTGAACAGGAAGACGAAGAGGAAGACACCGTCAACGACGAGGAATACTTTACCGAGACCCTTGCCCGCATCTACATCAAGCAAGGCCGCTACCAGAAAGCACTCGACATCATCGAGCGACTCAACCAGCAGTTCCCGCACAAGAACGCCTACTTTGCCGACCAGATGCGATTCCTAGAGAAATTAATAATAAACAACAATAAAAACAAAAATTAAAAACAACAAAGTATTATGTACACATTATTCGTAATTCTTATCGTGATTGCAGCCATACTGATGATTGGTATCGTGCTGATTCAGGAGTCGAAGGGTGGCGGTCTGTCGTCAAGCTTCGCAGGTTATAACCAAGTTGCCGGTGTCCGCAAGACCACCGACTTCATCGAGAAAGCAACCTGGGGCCTCGCTGCCGCCATGGTTATCATCAGCGTTGCCTGCGCATGGGTAGCCCCCAACGCCACTGCAGACCAGTCGGTGATGGAAAACATTGAGAACCCCGTCACCAATCCCAACAACCTGCCTGGTTTCGGTGCCAGCCAGCAGAAAGATGCCGCTGCACCCGCAGCTGCTACCGAAGGTGCTAAGGAAGCTGCTCCTGCTGCTGCCGAGACTCCCGCTGCAGAGGCTCCCGCTGCTGAGAAACCTGCTGCTCCTGCAAAGGCTGCAGAATAAAGATCTTTCAGAAAAAGGGTACGGGAAATATTTGGCTATGCCGATTATTTCCCGTATTCTTGTATTAGAAGTTGATTGGCCCATGGCCCTTTAATACGCATATATCAATCCATACTTCTCATGTAAACGACGGAGCGTGCCGTCCGATTTCATTTGGCGGATGGTGTTATTGACTGTTTGTAGCAGATCCTCCTGCCCCTTGCGCATCAGCACACCGATTTCTCCGTGGGTGAAAGGCGTGTTAAGAAGCGGTGCAGCGAGGCGCGAGTCATTCTGAATGTACCATGGAGCCTCAGTGATTTCGGTTATCATCACGTCAGCATTACCCTCGGCTACCTGATTGGGAATCTCCTCGTTCTTCTGATAGACGATGATGGTGGCATGGGTAAGATTCTCTTTGGCGAATTTCTCGTTCAGCCCACCCGGATTCACCATCACACGAACTTCCGGCTTGTCTAAATCTGCCAGTGATTTGTAGCGGTCAGCTTCTGATGAGCGACAAAGGATGGTCTTGCCATTGGCCAGATAGCCATCACTCATCAGCATCGTCTCCTTTCGCATATCGGTAATCGTGATGCCACCGATGGCGAGGTCAAAAGTCTGTGGTTCTGCCAGCACATCGGCAGTCAACGTGGGCCATGAGGTTTGTACGAACTCAATGCCTACACCGATACGCTCGGCTATCTTCTTTGCCATCTCAATGCCGAAACCCCAGTAGTTGCCGTCGGCCTCACGGTACGAGAGAGGCCGATAGTCGCCCGTGGTTCCCACAAACAGCTTGCCTCGCTCCTGAATACGCTGTATGGTGGGCTGCTGCATCTCAACAACAGAGTTATCATCACTGCTGGTGCAGCAAGTGGTTATGCCGACGGTGCTTATGCAGAAGATGGCGACAAACACCCAAATCCATGTTTTCCACTTTTTCATTTCTTTTGCTCTAAATAGTCAAATCAAAATTAATATGGTGCAAAGGTACGAAAACATTTGGATTATTCCTCAGTTTTTCGTAACTTTGCATCAAAATAACGTAAGGAAATATGCCACGTAAAACTGACGGAATAGAATTTGAGATTCATCCGCGCCCAACGAAGGGTGAGGACGGCAAGCCGCTACTCTATGTTCGCCCTGCAAAGGGACGTAAGATGAGCTTCAAGCAGCTGGAGGATTTCTGCAACAAGTATCGCAACCTGCGCGCAGGAGAACTGCAGATGGTATTCGACGTTGTGATGGACGTAGTTGGTCGCTGGCTGTCAGACGGCTATCGTGTAGAGACGCCCATTGGCTCGTTTGCACCCAAACTGAAACTGCTGGGCGAACATACCGACCACAAGACCATTCATGGCCGCGATGTGAAATATGCAGGCATTGAATTCATCCCTTCCAAAGAGTTCATCAAGGAAGGTGGCAAGAACCGCGAGGGCTATCGCAAGAGTGATGCCCCTGTAGGCAATAGCCAGATGCACGACGAGAAGGCGATGAAAGAGGCCTTGCGGCGTAGCATGCAACGGGGTTACACCACGATACCCGACTTTATGGTATTCAGCGGCCTGAAGCGTGACTCTGCCAAAGCATATCTCGACAGCCTCTGCGAGGGCTGCAAGCCCTGCCTTAAGAAGGTGTGCGAGAGCCGCCGCTGGCTCTATTTCCCCCAAGAGGATACTACCACAGGATAAAACTCGGTTTCGACCGACCGCTCCAGCATATCAGGGCGGGCGCTCCAATATATAAGGGCGCCCGCCCTAATTGATGCGGGCGGCCGCCCGAATCAAGCCACCCCGCACCTTTCTCCCTGTTACCTGCCGCCTCTCTCCCTGTTACCTGCCGCCTCTCTCCCTGTTTGCCCGTACCTTTTCCCCTGTTAGTCCGTACTTCCGTTTCAGCAAGCAACGGTCATTTCCATGTTTTCCTCATCTTTTTATCGATTTTCACTTGTAATTTTGAAATAATTGTGTATCTTTGCAGCGATATACAACAATTGTTATGCTTATGAGTACACAGGCGATGACACAGCAGATAGCCGAATACTTCAAGACGCAGCCCGTCTTGAAAGCATGGATTTTTGGATCATACGCTCGTGGCGAGCAGCGTGCAGATTCTGATGTAGATTTGCTAGTAAAGCTCGACCGAAGCCGTCCAATTGGTTTGTTTGCCTATGTACGTATGCAGCGCGAACTGGAAGAGCGACTAGGCTGCAAAATCGATCTTGTAGAAGAAGGAACTCTTCGACCTGCTGCACAAAAGACGGCCAATCAAGACTTAAAGGTTATTTATGAGAGAAACAGTTAAAGACATAGACCGTCTTCGTCATATCGATGAATGCATAGAGCATATCAATGACTTCCTTAAAGGTAAGTCGTTTAAAGATATGAGGGCCGACATCATGTGCTTCCATGCAGTCGTTTACAACATCATGATTATCGGTGAGGCAGCCAATCTTCTGACAAAAGAGTTTCGTGAAAGACATTCAGAAGTGCCTTGGCGCGATATTGTTGATATGCGCAATGTGTTGGTACATGGTTATATCACAACCAATGCATCGCTGGTTTGGGACACCTGCACCAATGATTTACCTTCGTTGAAGGCTGAAATCACAGAGTACATCAAAGAATTGAATAATAATGTGTAACCCTATAAAACCGTAACTGCCTATGGGCTGAGATAATAATATAAGGACATAAGACTGTCATCGACACTTGTGTCGTTTTGTACCTTTAGATTCAGAAACTGACATCGCCACAAAAGGGAATCAACATCATCGACAAGCGAAAAGTGATAGTGCGATAATTGCATTTTCGTCAAAACCTCACAAAGGATTTTCCCCTCTGTGAGGTTTTTTTATTTGTAAAGATAGCGATTATTGAGGAATATTTGCTAATTTTGTAGCCACTTATAGAATTGTTTATGAAGCTATGGAATACAAGAAGATTGGCGAAACATACTATGTCAGGATGGATCGAGGTGATGAAATCGTCGGCAACATCCTCGAAATCTGCCGTAAAGAATCCATCCCGTCTGCCATTTTCACTGGTATCGGCGGTTGCAGTAGTGCCGAATTGCAGGTGTTCATCCCAGAAACAGGCAGTTTTGAAACGGAGCAGTTAGAAGGGATGCTGGAACTGATATCGCTTAATGGCAATGTGGTTTCTGGTGATGACGGACAACTCTATCATCATACTCATGCTTTGTTCTCTTTCAAGAAAGATGGTCAGCATGGGATGGCAGGAGGACATCTAAAAGCCACAACGGTTCTTTATACTGCAGAGATAGAACTGCGTCCTACTATTGGTGGTTCAATCGGTAGAAAGTTTGACCCTGAGACCGGTACTGGATTTTGGAACTTTAAATAATGTGGCTATGGCATACACAGGACGTTTCGGACAGTCAGACGACTATCGTCGCGACGAGTTGATAAGGAAAATAGAGCATTCACTAGAAAGTCTGACTCTACAGGAGTTGGAAGCTTTGTATTATGATATGTCCACCAAAAACTATATCAACGAATGAGAATGAAGATAGGAAAAAGCATTTTTATTATATCCTGCCTGATGATTCTTTTTGCCTGTGGTGGAAAGAATACACAGACAGAAAGTGCCGATGCAGCCACTGCTGACTCGACGGTGGTGATGACAAACGAAAAAACGGACTCGATACCAAATACTCCTCAAAGCTATAGTCTAACGGGTACTATCGGTGAGGATAAAGCAAGCATGACACTGGACAAGAACGGCAACAACGTGACAGGTGTTGTTACACGATGTGAGTATTGCGAACCTATCGACGTTAAAGGCACATATCAGGATGACAATATCACAGTTGAGGGATTCAGCCAAGCAGGATCACACATCAAATATGAATTGGCTATCACAGACAATGATGTAAGAGGAACAGAAATATTGTCTGCTGAAGGAGAAGTCGAGAAGCAAAACGTCAACATGACTATAGTAGAGCAATGACGCCTTAAACTAAAAGAAAACTCATTTATAAAGGATATGAAAAAAATGTTAGTAGTATTACTTACTGTTCTCTTTTCCCTATCATCTAATGCCCAAACTGGACTGAAGAAGGTGTATAACGAGGACATCAACCCCATTGAGCAGATAGACCAGGCGATTGTCAAGGCGAAGTCTGAGGGAAAGTTCGTTATCTGTCAGGTCGGTGGTAACTGGTGTCCCTGGTGTTTGCGGTTTGCAGACTTTATTACAAATGATACCACAATCAGCAAAGTGATTGACGAGAACTTTGAGTATATCCATGTGAACTACAATCCGCGTAAGTCTCAGGGAGCAGAAAAGCTGAAGCAAGGAAAAGCCCTCATGAAGCGCCTGAATAATGCAGGACGCTTCGGATTCCCCGTGCTTGTCGTTCTTGATGAAGAAGGCAAGGTTATTCATATTCAGGATTCAGGCCTTTTGGAAGAGGGAGATGGCTACAATCAAAAGAAAGTCCTGGGCTTTTTCAAGGGATGGACTCCCAATGCAGTTAAGAACTGATGCAAGAATGATAAGTAGAAAGTAAAGATGATGAATGACAATCTCATAGAGACATTGAGTATGGCTCCTGTTTTCGCAGGATGTGAGCGGAATACACTTGCGGAATTAGCTGGCGCAGCAGGTCATCGGTTGCGCCACAAGGAAGAGGGTGCCCATATTGCCTATATGGGTGATGAACTGCTGGATGCTGTGATACTCGTCGAGGGAACCATCTATAGCAGCATGACGAATCAGGAGGTCAAGGCTGCGATTAAGCGAGAGAAATCGGAGCGTGCTTCGATTTCCGAGCGTGAGCAGGCTCGAACGGAGTTCAAAGAGGTCGTCGTTGAGACACTTACTGGTCCTATCATGCTGGCTCCTGCTTTCCTATTTGCAAAGGAAAGTCGATTCCCCGTTAATGTCATCGCCAAGACAGACTGCACGATACTCTATATTCCCAAATCTGCATTTCGAGATTGGCTGCATCGCGACCCGCAACTGATGATGAACTTCATCGGTATTGTTTCCAACCGCTGTCAGCGACTCTCCCAGCGGCTTAACGATTTTGCCCTCCAGTCGCTGAAAGAACGCGTAATGGAATACCTGCGCCTGCACCAACGGATAGACAGCGTGGAGTGGCTTGCCAAGGTGCTGGGGGTAGCACGTCCTTCTCTTTCACGAGTATTATCGGACTTGAAAAACGAGGGTGTTATTGAACGTACTCTTGATGGTATAGAGTTAAAATCCCGTTAAAGAATCTGAAATGTAACATATGTTACGCGCACTTAGTATAATAAGGATTACCTTCGCTGCCAGATAGTAATTCAAAACGAAAAAATTATGGAAAAGACGATTATTCCTGCAATAGCAGACGAGGCACGTGAGTGGCCGTTAGACAAGTTGACGCGTTACATTTTGGAGCATTACCACAAGGGAACCGTAGATCAAGTTGAGGTGATATGTACAATGGCTAAGCAGTTCCTTGGCAAGCCTGGGACAACTGATATGCACGTCATCGTACAATTGTTGAGTGAGTCGTATGAGGACCTGTCGAACCATTTCCACAAGGAAGAAATGATGCTCTTTCCTTACATCATCGAACTACAGAAAACCATCAATCAGGGTTTGGAGGCTCAGCCATTCCATTGTGGCAGCGTACAGCTTCCCTGCCGCCAGATGATGATGGAGCATGATGGCGAACTGGAGCGCTATGACCGCATACTTGGCATCTGCAAAACCTTCACGGAGCCTTTTGCATCATCCGAGGAGTGCCGTCAACTGGTCAGTTGCATAGAGGTATTCTTGCAGAAACTTAAAGAACATATTTATTTAGAAAATGAGAATCTCTTTCCAAGAGCCATCAAAATGGAGGGATTAGAAATAATGGCATGACGATATTGAAAAGAATCTGGGAGCGAATCAAATGGTCGCAACGCACGTTGCGCTGGCAGCACAAGTGGCTGGGCATTGTGCTCTGTCTCGTGCTGCTGTGCTTCTGTCTGTCGGGCATCGTGCTGAATCATAGGCGCACATTTGCCGATGTCAACATACCAAGAAACTGGCTGCCAGAGGAGTTCCAATTCCATCATTGGAACAACGGATTGCTTCGTGGAACCTTACCCTATGAGGATGGAAGTGTTCTGATTTATGGTAAGGGTGGTATCTTCCGTACAGACATGTCGGGCAAACATGTGGCCGACTTCAACGAGGGACTGCCCGATGGAGCTGACTGCCGTAGCATCATGCGTGTGGTTTATTCCAAGGATGGGACGCTCTTTGCTGCAGCGCAATACGGACTATATCAGCGAAAGAATGCGCAGGTAACATGGCAGGAAATCTCGTTTGACCATCCTGATGATGAGCTACGCATCATGGATATGTCGCTACGTGGCGACTCGTTGATTGTCACTAGTCGCAATGCTGTCTATCTGATGCTTCCGCCATACAAGGAGGCGCGGCAAATCATTATGAAATCCGCTCTTGGCCAAGAACCGGAGCTGTCGCTCTTCCGCATCATTTGGCGACTGCATAGCGGTGAGATGTTCGGACTCGTTGGCCGGCTTGTCGTGGATGCCATCGCGTTGGTATTGCTGTTCCTTTGCGTCACAGGCATCTTCGTTTGGCTTTGTCCCCAAATACGGTTTCATCACATTTGGCACGACAAGATAGGGCGATTGACCATCATACTGACGCTCTTCATTGCCCTGACGGGTTGGATGCTTCGTCCGCCAATGCTACTGCTGATTGCAGGCAAGGATGTGACACTATCCTTCCAGCAGAGTAATCCTTGGGAAGATAAACTCCGTGCCCTGCGTTTCGATAACGAACAAAACGACTGGTTGCTCTATACCTCAGACGGATTCTATCGGATGACGGATCTTGGCGACAGTCCTATCCATATCGACGGGCAGCCACCCGTCAGCGTGATGGGTGTCAACGTGCTCGAACAGCGAGGAGAGGCTTGGCTGGTGGGGTCGTTCAGCGGTATGTATGCCTGGAACCGTCCTTTTGGTCAGGTTTACGATATGATGATGGGCGTGATGATACAACCAGGAGTCAGTCTGCCTCCTTTTGGCCAGGTTGATGTCGCAGGTTTCAGCGACGATTACGGACAACCGTTACTCTGCACCTATAGCGAAGGCACTGACCGTTTGCCACAGCCCGAGAGTCTATCGTCACTTCCTATGTCGCTCTGGAACCTTGCCCTCGAAGTGCATACGGGTCGTATCTTCACCTTCCTCGGCTCTATCGGTAGTTTCCTTTACATCTTCGTCATAGGACTCTTGACCGTATGGCTGCTCGCGACGGGATGGTTTATCAGAAAGAAACATCAAAAAAAACAAACATAAGGAATCTACAATATGAGAAAAGCAAGCAGAGCAATGGATGCCGCCTTCGCCCTTGAGGTGTTGGATAAAGCTCCATACGTTACCGTCAGTTTCACACGTCCTGATGGCTCACCCTATGGTGTACCCTTGTCGTTGGCACGTACAGACGAGAATACTTTCTACTTTCATTGTGCTATGGAGGGTGAGAAGCTGGACTGCATTGCCGCCAATCCAATGGTGGCATTGTCGGCAGTCACAAAATGTGCACCTACCGTTGGCCCCAAGGATGGCAGTTTTACGCTCCAGTACAAATCGGCTATGGCTGTCGGAAAGGCTGAACTGGTGGAGGACAGAACAGAGAAGATAGAGGCCCTTCGCGCCATCAGTCAGCGTTTTCTGCCTCACCACATGGATGCCTTTGACGATGCCATCGCCCGCAGTCTTGGACGAACGGCTGTAGTCAAGATAACTCTCACTGCACCTCCCACTGGCAAGCGTAAGCAGTACGACAAGCAGGGTGAAGAGATGAAATACGGAAGAATGGAATAGGATTATAGTATCCTATTTCAATTGTCTGGCATATGAGATAAGATGGTTTGCAGTCCTTGTCTCACCGGGCATTGTATAGTCGTTTTGGTGAGTCTCGAATTGTTGATGGTAGCTGTTGGCCTTTTCTGAATCTTTCTTGTGCAGCAACTCGTAAGTATATAGAACGGCGCACTTGATGGGCGAATACTTGCTGTTGGCAATCGTATAGCGCTCTAGTTGCTTATCCCATAGTTCATCGACAACATCGTGTCGTTGGGTAGTCAGCAGTTCCAGCATCACCCGCTCACCGCCCACCTCCAGTTTGTAAAGTTGGGGCAACTTCTTGCCAAGCGCCATCACTTCTTCAGCTATCAGACGGGCATCTTCATATCGTTGCTGATCTTCAAGCAATGCCATATAGAGGATGCGGTTTGAGATTTCAAGATAGTGACTCTGCTCGTTAACAGGGATGTCTTCAAACCATGTTGCAGGCATCTCGCACATGCGTATTCCTCGACTCAGCTGACCTGCAGCCTGCAAGGAGCGTACTAAGAAACGGCGCTCTTCTGGGTGGCGCCACAATGTCCACAGGTTATATCCATCGTTGCTAACACCACCAACTATCATCGGCACACCATTCAGTAATGCCACAAGGATGCCAACAAAAGCCATCATGATGAAGAACGAGAAAGCAGCCATGCCCAGTTCGAACGAGCGGAGTACGGCAATGGAAAGACCTGCCAGCAGCAGGTTCATCAATACGCCTCCGGCATTGTACCAGAACCAGGGAGCCTTCTTCACATCTTGATCTTCCGGCAATTCTAAAATGCATTGTCCTCCTGTTCCCTGTATGTGGAATCGTTTCCAGCGTAGGCCCTCGTCAGTCTTGACAAGTGTGAACTTAAACACGCGGAACGACAGAAACCTATAGCCCGTCAACAGGCCGGTAACCAGATGGCCGGCCTCGTGCAATACCAGATGAATGAAAATTGTTACAAAAAGCCATAGCAGCGTGAAACCTATCGACATGGCCATCAAGACGTAATCAACACCTTCGGAATGGTTCTTTGCAGAAGGCATTCCTCCGTCAACAAGCCACATAATCAGCATCACACCACCATAGCCCACTGCAGCTCCGAAGAGCATGCCCAGCAGCATTTTCAGTATCTTCTGTATTGTATCCATTTTATAAAGCCTTACTTCTCTTTTATGATAGACAAAACCAATGCAAAGATAGATAAAATAATTCGTTTATCTATATTTTTATTCGTAATTTTGCACCAAAATTCAAAAACAAGTACTTTTATGGATCAGAATAATAAGAAGAAAAAGAACTTCCACCGTCACTTTGCGACTCCAGGCATGAACCTCTACTGGATTATCATTGCCTACATCATCATCGGGTGGTTTTATCCCGTTATCGGACTCATCGCACTCATCTGTATGATTGGCCCAGTGCTGACCTCCATCTGGCGAGGCCGCTTCTGGTGTGGCAATGTTTGTCCGCGAGGGAATCTGTATGACCGCCTGCTGTCGAAATACTCACCCCACAAGCCGATACCTACCTTTGTGCGCACCTTTGGCTTCCGACTGTTCATGGTGTTCTTCATCTTCGGTATGTTTGGCACCCAACTGACATTGACCCTTCCCTGGAGCGAAGGAGGATTGGCCATGTGGAGCGGAATAGGTCGCGTATTCTGGACGATTATCGTAATGACCACCATCGTCGGTATTACTTTATCATTCATTTATGCACCTCGCACATGGTGTAGTTTCTGCCCAATGGGAACCATCTCGTCGTGGGTAGCTCCAAAGAATCAGCCGCTACCCAAACCCTATAGTGCCGTGCATGTAGCAGCATCGTGCCAGATGAAGTGCAAGAGCTGTGCCCGTGTCTGCCCCATGCAGCTTACGCCCTACGATAGCCGAGGCCAGGAGTCAGGCTATCTGCATCCCGACTGCCTGAAGTGTGGAAAGTGTACCTTGGCCTGCCCAACAAAGATTATGTCATTAAAAAAGTAGATGGAAAGAGACGCATTGGATTTCGGGCGGATGAACATCCCCAAGCTGTTTATTAAACTGTTTGTGCCTGCTGCCTACCATTATCGGTGATCTCGGCCTTTGGCTGGCTGTTCCCCTGTCAGAACTGCTGACGCTTGCAGTCATCGTCGGCTATTCGTGGCACAAGCAAACTATTCTGTCTGCAAATTAAGCAGTTTATTTCTCCATCCTATACCGCTTGGGATTCACGCCTTTCATGCGGAGGAAGAACTTGCTGAACGAGGGCGCATCGGCAAAGTGCAGACGCTCGGCTATCTGCATGATGCTCATAGACGATGTGCGCAGCAGGAAGGAGGCCTCCATCAGCAGCATCTGGTTGATGTAGTAGATGACGGTGCGGCCTGTGGCTTGACGGACGACACGCGAGAGATAGACCGGGGTGATGTGAAGTCGTGAGGCGTAGAAGGCGATGTCGTGGTGCTCGGCAAAGTGCTGGGGGAGCAGACGGATGAAGCCGATGAATATCTCCTCGATGCGCAGTGGAATTTGGTGGCGGGTGATGCTGTGCTGCTGTGCATTCTGCATGTCGAGCAGGAAGACGGAATAGAGCATGCGCAGGATTTCCTGTTTGTAGATATGGTCGGAGTCCTGGTAACTGATGATGTCGCGCATGCGTTGTTCCATGTGGCGGGCCTCGTCGGGTGGCAGCGACAGTTTTGGCTCGTGCAACTGCACAAGAGGTGCGTAAGCGATATTCACCAAATCGCGGACGCTGGGGAGCTCGATGGTGGCGTGCTCGTCGGCCATCAGACAGATGCCGCGATAATCGCTGGAGGCGGAAGCGATGAGTACGGGCATGCCGGGCGAGTAGATATAGATGTCGCCGGGGCGTAGCATCAGCTGTTTGTTGTTATAGACAATTGAGAGCCAGCCCTCAATGACAAGCGTGAACGTGTAGGCCGCCAGGAATCCCTGTATGATGTTGGCGCGGAAAGTCATTTCTGCATCGGTCTCACCGCAGAATATCTTGCCGTCCAAGCCCTCAGTAACCTCGGGGCCGTGCATGGCTGTCAAGCCCTCTTTTAGTGTGTACACCTAGATAATTTACTATTTGACGATTTACAATTTACGATTTCTGAGTGCAAAGGTATATAATAATTTTGAATTTGTATCGTTTCAGACAATTTTTGTATCGTTTCATATTGCAATAGTATCAGTTTTTTACCGTAACTTTGCCCCCAGAATCTATTATTCATTCATTAATAACTAAAAAGAAGAAAGAATTATGACTAAGGAAGAAGCATTGAAGAAGTTCGCCATGTACGGCGCAGCTTGGTTTGGAAACAGTAAGCAACATTTCGCATTCTCGGCTTATTGCCGTATGCAGGGCTGGAGCAAGTTGGCCGACAAGTGGAAGGAAGAGGCTGAGGAAGAGTGGGAAGAGGCCGAAGAAGTATTGAACCGTTTGGTGGAACTAGGCTGCAAGCCTGCCGACCTACAGGAGGCTATGAAGACGATGGAGTTCCCGTTCTATGACGATCCGAAGCAGCAGATTGAGAGCGACTACGCACCCGATGCCATCAAGGACCTGTGCGAGATGGCCGCTGCCTTCAGTGACGACTACATCACCCAGAAGCTCATCTACAAGTGGATTGAGGATGAGAAGGACCACATGGCTTGGGAGTGCCAGTACCTCAACTACATCGACAAGCTGGGCTACGAGAATTTCCTGACTGCAATGATGTAAGATAGTTTTATATTTCACGTTTCAAGATTCAGAACGATATGAAAGAACAAGTATTACAGGCTATGCGCGAGGCAGGCAAGCCCGTCTCGGCAGGCGACGTGACAAAGGCACTGGGTGCCGACCGAAAGGAAGTCGATAAGGCTTTTGCCGAGTTGAAGAAGGAGGGAGCGATTGTATCGCCCGTCCGCTGCAAGTGGGAACCAGTTAAGTAAAAAGTGAAGAGTGAAAAGTGAAAAATTTGCTACCGCCCTAAAAAAGAAGACTATGGAAATCAAAGCAGTAAAATTCAGAAGGGATGGGTTCTACACCCAGCCCTTCGCCTTCGGTGGCGAAGAAGGCATAGAGAAGTTTGACAAGAACATCCGCTATCGCGGCAGCCTTCAGAACTATCTGATAGACACAGGCAAGGAAGTAATCTTAGTGGATACAGGTATCCCCGCTGGTACGCCCGAAGAGGTGCCTGATGAGCAGGCTATGGCCTATACGGGCAAGGACATCTGCACGTATATGGAGGCCTTCGCAGCGCTCGGCTACAAGCCCGAACAGGTGACCAAGATTCTGCTGACCCACCGCCACGCCGACCACTCGGGCGAGTTGCGCTCGTTCCCCAATGCGAAGGTGTATGTGAACAAGGACGAGATGGACGCTGCCGAATTGCAGGGTCTGATGAATCTCGTGCCAGTGAGCTATACTGACGGGCCGTACTACAACTTCCCTGAGAGCCAGAAGATAGAGGATGGCATCTATTTGATCAAGGCAAAAGGCCACACCAAGGGCAACAGCATCATCGTGGTGGAGATGGACGGGCTGTTCTATATGCTGCATGGCGACATCACCTACGTGGACGAGGCACTGTACGAGGACAAACTCTCCGTGGTCTTCGACGACCTTCCTGCTGCCCGCGAGACGCAGGACCGCATCCGCGAGTTTGTGCGCAACCACCCCACGGTATATTGCGGCACCCATACCCCGCAAGGCTATGAAAACCTGGAGGCCAAGCGCGTGATGGATCTGGACAACCCCGTGCCAACGGTCCTCGCGGAAGTTGACTTCTCGCAGCAAGAGGCTTCAGGTAAGTACGTCTGCTCCGTTTGCGGCTACGTGTATGATCCGGCAGAGCACGACGGCCTAGCCTTCGAAGATCTGCCTGACGATTGGCGCTGTCCTCGCTGCAAACAACCCAAGACGAAATTCAACGTTGCGTAAACCATTTTTATTCCTGACGGTACAAACCTCATTTTTAGGTATTGCACCGTCAGGTTTTTTGTTGTACCTTTGCAACTGAAATATGGAAACGATACTCATAGGACTCCTTGTACCGATGCTCCCTTATCTGCTGGCCTTCGCCGCAGGTGCCATGCTCTATGTGGTCGTGGAGGAGCTGATACCCGAAGCAACCAGTGGACTACACACAAACTTAAGCACCATCCTCTTTGCGGTTGGTTTCGCTCTGATGATGGTGCTCGATGTCTTGCTGGAGTAATAATCTCCTATTTTATCTCCTTTCCGTTCACGAATAGTCGATGACCATTCGTTTTGATGCGAGATATATCGCCCTTCAGAGATGTGATGTAGGTATCGTCAGTGAGGCTCCAGGTGCAGTCATCGCCAAGGGTGACATTCACGGTTCCTGTTTTAGTAGATACGGTATTGCCTGCAGCATTGGTGATGTTGCCGCTGATGGAGCCATTGAATGTGGAACCATCCGCCAGATTCAGCGTCAGTTCAGAGTCACTACCCACGAGCATGATGCCCTCTAATTGCTGATGACTCGCATTCAGCGTTGCTTTGTTGCTGGCTCCCTGCCATCCATCGGCACAGACCGACAACAACACCTTGGCAGGGTCGTCATTCACCAGTTTGACATCATTCAGAGATATGATGGCATTGGTGTTGGTCACGTGGAAGAGATGGCCTTGGCGATTAGTCAGTGAACCGCCGTTCATCGTGAAGTGTGAATTGCCGCTGTCGGCATCGCCTGAGAACGACTGATAGATCATGATGGCATCCAGGAACTGGGCATGTCCGTTGCGCTGCGTATTGCTGACAGTCATCTGGCAGTTGTTCAGCGTAATGCTGTTCTTACCTTCGATGCACACACCTTCAGACATGTTCGATGTAAGCGTGGCATCAGACACCGTCACATCGGCAGTGGAATAGATAACAGGTGAACCAAGACCATTGCTCGTATAGCTGCCACCCTCTACAGTGACGACACCACCACCTCGATCCGTACGTATCGGAGCCGACGAACGGCCACTCGTATTGATGGTCAGATTCTTGGCCTTTGTTATACCGCCGCCGGTAGTCATGATACCGCCAGAACCATCGCCTGTAGTGATAATCTTTGTATCCTCGATGATGATGGTAGTACCATCGCCATCACCACCATTATGTCCACCATTACCTCCGTATGAGAACACACCGTTGGCTCCTGTAGCGCCAGTATTAATCGTACCACCTTTGATGGTTGTGGTGCTGCCTCCCTTTACAAGCAAGGCTGCATTCACACCATAGAAGCTACAATTGTCACCTCCATCAGAATTGCCAGTCTTGCTGATTGTGGGCAGAACGATAGTCACAGCATCTTTTGTGGATATCATCAATGCGTTCTCGTCAGTCTTATTGCTCTGATATGTTTTACCATTCTCAGTGGTTTGAGTTGACAGTTCTGTAGCTCCAGCATATTTGATATCCCTACTGCGAGAGCCAGGACCGCCAGGCATGCCCATACCACCTGGTCTGCCGGGAGGTCTTTGCCCTCTTGGCGGACGCATTCCCTGTGGGCGCTCTTTCCCTTCATTTTTACCCTGCGGCATTTCTACCTGTGCCATCAGTGAGCCTGACAGCATAACCATTCCGATTGCTATTAATAAAAACCTTCTCATCATATGTAATTCTTTGAAACTGGTGCAAAGGTACGTGTTATCTGAAACATGGCGAAAAATTTTCAGCGAAGTACGTGATTTTTTCAATAAAAATGAAGGGAACCATATTTCTACAATTCCCAAGGGGCTTCTTTCGAGGCATAAAGAGAATTTATTTAGACCAATAGCTCATTTTACAAGCTCTTTACTACTTTACAGGGATTACCTACGGCTACCGTATTGGATGGAATGTCGCGAGTAACCACAGATCCAGCACCGATGGTCACGTTATCGCCGATGGTGACACCTGGCAGAATGGTAACACTGCCTCCAATCCATACGTTATTACCTATGGTGACAGGCTTTGCCCATTCCTGACGGGTATTCCGTTCTACTGGGTCTGTGCTGTGACATGCGGTATAGATGCTGACATTGGGTCCGATAAAACAGTCATCGCCGATGGTAACAGGTGCTTCATCGAGAACGGTGAAGTTGAAGTTGGCAAAAAATCGTTTGCCTATGCTGATCTGTTTGCCATAGTCGCAGCGGAACGGCTGATTGATAAGGAAATTATCGTCACCTGTATACCCCAGCAGTCCTTTCAGAATCTCCTTCATACGCTGAGTCTCTGATGGACGGAGCATGTTAAACTCATACAAGGCTTCTCTCGTAGCTTGCAAACCTTCTTGTAGTTCAGGAGCGACGGCATCGTAAACCAGTCCCGCCAACATCTTCTCTTTTTCAGTCATACGTCATGCGATGCCAAGAAGTTCTATTTCAAAGATAAGCGTTGAGCCGCCAGGAATGCCAGGTTGAGAGAATTTGCCATAGCCCATTTCGGCGGGTATGTAAAGCTCCCATTTGTCACCAATGTGCATCTGCTGCATGGCGATGATCCAGCCCTCAATCAAGTCACAGAGTCTGCAAGCCAGAGGCACATCGCCACGACTGCTGTCGAACTGCTTACCATCGATTGTTTTGCCTGTGTAATGAGCGGTTATGATACTGCGTACCGTAGGCTGGGCACTCGAAACGTCACCCTCTGCCAATACCTTATAATATATTCCTTTAGGAAGAGCCTTAACCCCTTCCTCCTTTGACTTGGCTTCGAGCCATTCCTTGTTTGCCTGAGCGTATTCTCGTTTATTCATCGTTTTACGTTCTTTTGTTAATTTGTAAACTGCTATAGTAGGTAGAATAACCAATAGTAATAGCGTTATTTCTACCAATGCGTACGATCCGAAGTAGTCCACCAATGTCTGGAACTTCAGTATTCCATCAACCAGAAAGACTAAAAAGGCAAACCAGCAGAGGCAGAATATTGCAGCATATTTGATCTTTCGTATTTTAAGTTTCATACCCATTTTACAAGTCTATGTCTGCAGTCGTTTTACCGTTGGCATTTTGGAATACGAATATCAGTTTCTCTTTTGGCAGTTCTTCAACAGGCAATCCAAATTCCGACTTTCCGTCTATGACAAAAGTCTTCACAGTTTTTCCTGAAAAGCTGACTACATCAACCTTGTCGATAGGCTCTGAAGCAGTCACATCGATAACCTTTCCCTTCTTCTCAGCCTTCACTTTCAGATTTGAAGTGGCTACAGTTATCTTATCAAGTCCTGCTTTGGCTAACTTCTGACGACATGTCTCTGCGAGGGATGGACTTGTGGCCTCCAGATAACGAAGTGCGTAGTGACGGCCTAATTGCCGGTAGCCCTCGCTGCTGAAATGCACATTGTCATCACTTGGCAGACAACCCTCAGACGAAACGACGTATGTGTTGGGATAATGATTGGCTATATCGTTGATAGTCGGATTGGCATGGGCACATACACCGCCATACTCCTTACGTACCACCTCACCTACCAACAGAGGCACTGCCGTTGAGTCGAAGTGCAACTCTTCTTGCAGATCGCGATAGATCTTCCTGACCTCCTTGCGCCACTCGTCATTATAGGCATCGGTCTCGCCCTGATGCAGCAGGATGCCTTTGATGAGTCCATCCTTCGCAGCAATCTTCGCCATGTCCAGAAGCCGTTTATAGGGGTCGCGTCCATACTGGTTCAGGATACCATTCATCCAGTCGCGTTCCTCTTTGGCAATGAGAGCCGCATTCTTGTCCTTATCGAAGAAAGTAATGGGACATCCCTCTACAGCAACAGACACGATACCTATCCGTACATTCTTAGGAACGACATCAAGCAATGTGCGTCCGAACCAGTCAACTGGCCCAAGATGGGCATCAGCACGGCACAGTGGCGGTATGGCTTTACGCCATGTACCCAGTTTTCGTCCGTCAGTGCCGTCGGTAGTTGCCATACTGAGATAGCGGTCACTGACAGTCAGATCCT
>JAFPEE010000138.1 GCA_017389705.1 Prevotella sp. | reverse complement strand
GCCCGAACATCTCCTTGCACATGTCATACATCACGCTGCCGGTACCCCGACGGTCAATCACTCGGTCAAAATCATATCTCTTTTCCATCACGTCTATTAGTCTTAGCATTATTATCGACGACAAAGTTAGTGCTTTTACAGAAAAAAACAAAAAAACCAAAAAAATGAGGGTTATTGTATTGCGCTGTAAAACAGCGCAATATGTAGAACGCCAAAAATCCGCTCATTCAAAAATGCGTTTTTTTTCAAAAAAAATCGCCAAAAAAGTTGCTGGTTCAGAAAAAAGCAGTACCTTTGCACCGCAATTGAATGAGCGATGACTCCGTAGCTCAGTTGGTAGAGCAATTGACTCTTAATCAATGGGTCGTGGGTTCGAGTCCCACCGGGGTCACGATTTTGAATGCCAAATGGTTAATAATGAAGCCATTTGGCTTTTTTGTTGTACCAATCATTGGCTTTTTCCCTGCGGGGCAAATGCGAATTTCACGAATTATGTGAACGACGTCACGGGGACACCAGCAACGTCGCAAGTGGTTCTCACGCAAGTATTACACCTCAGTCATGCATCTGAAGGAGTTCCACGAGAAAAATTGACAGTGATTTTTTGAATAGTTTATTATCAACCTAGGGCAAAAAAATAATGTAAAAAATGCATCAAAAAAACCGTCCCAATTTTTTTGCTGTCGAAAATTTCAGAACGAGCTAAACGGAAAAGACAACGACTCGCAGCCAAAGAGGGCGATGTCGTTGCCTTTTTGATTGATATTATACGGTCATTCTCCAATCTTGCCCTCCCCCCTCATCAGATGGCGAAGTGCGCTAAGGAGTTCTTGAGACTCTTGGACAACACTCAGGAATACGGTCATGGCTTCGATGTTGAGTTGGCGGGTCTGTATGTCATAAATGATGCGCTTGCGATAATTGGAAAGTGATGATTGAAGTACGGTTGCATCATTGCGTATTTGGAATGCCGTCTCACCATCGAGCGAGCGAAGGTACAAACGCATAATCTCATTTCGTAAGACAAGAAACTCATTGGCATACTCACTCGGAACGGGACTGAAATTGTTGCCGACATGCATCCTGCACGACTCACCCATGCGCTTCAGGCAATAGTACATCTGAGAGAGTGAATTGACGATAAGGAAATACCATGTGCTTTTTTCCACACTCACTATCGGGTCTAAACGGCGCAAGGCTATAATCTGCTTACGGCGTTGGCGTTTCAGTTCCTTGCGTTGATGGTCCACATCAGTAGTGACATGTTTCAGACGGCGGTAATCCTCGCAGAAGAAAGCCGTGGTCAGTGTCTCGTAGTCATCTGTCACCATACGGACATGAGCCTTGATGGTCTGGTTCAGATACTCTCGGAGCAAGATCCAGCATTCTTCCTTGTCAGCACAGCGCACGATTTTTGTGAATAATTTGTCGGCCTCACCCTCCATCGTATGCTTTTGGTATTTCAGATGACTGCGAACGAGCAGGAAGATGGCCAATACGATGGCTACCGCCATTGCCAGAAATGATCCGAAGAACAAGGCGACGCTTACAAAGAAACACAAGATGAATGCCACACCAGCCGTGATGAACCAGCCGCCAATGACAGACAGCACACCCGTAATACGGAATACAGCGCTCTCACGACCCCATGCACGGTCGGCAAGCGACGTTCCCATAGCCACCATGAAGGTGACGTAGGTGGTGGACAGCGGCAGTTTGAGCGACGTACCCAATGCCACCAATGCACCGGCAAGCACCAGATTGACGGCTGCGCGAATTTCATCGAAGGCGGCTCCAGGCTTCAACACCGCCGCATCGGCATTGAAACGCGAGTCAATCCAGCGCGACACACACGGCGGTACCGCGATCGCCAGACTGCCTGCTATGCTTCTCGATGTGCGCACCAGCGTCCGTGCTACACCGCTTGAACCAAACATCTCGTCGCCCTCATCTTGACGGGAGAGATCCACCGACGTCTTTACTACGTTCTGCGCCTTCTTCGAGAAGATGAGGGCGAGCACCATCACCACGCCTGCCGCGATGAGATAGGGCGCTGGCGTATGGGCACTCTCCATCAGCGACCGCATCATAAATCCCTGCGCATCGCCATTGCCGTTGGCCGTGTAGTCCTGATAGGCTTCAAGTCCCGTCAGCGGCACACCCACGAAGTTCACGAGGTCGTTGCCAGCAAACGCCATTGCAAGGGAAAAGGTACCCAGCAGCACCACGAACTTCAATACGGGCAGTTTCATGGCACTCAGCAGTGTCATCAGCACCGAGAACACGGCCATGCCGCCGCCGATAATCAGCCATGTGTTCTGATTAATCATCTCATTCACCTCGGGAGTCATCAGTGTACTTCCTTTCAGTCCTTTGATAAGCAGGAACCAGACGATGGCCGTCACCGACAGTCCGCCGAAGATGCCAATCTTCAACGACGAGGAGAGCCTGCCGCCCATTTTGCCCGACTGGTCAGTGGTCCTTCCGTTCACACGGAAGGTAAAGGTGAAAACGATGCGCGCTATCCATTGCACAATGGTTCCGAGCACGAATGCTATGGCTACAGACAGAAAAATGCCGAAGATGACCGAGATGGCTTTCTCTGTATTGAGCAAATCACCCAATGTGAGCAGCACGCCGCTCTCTGTCGTTGCTCCACCCGATATTTGTATCAAGGCGATGGCAAAGGCGCCACCGAGTAATTCAAAAACCAAACTGACGGTGGTAGACGTCGGCATACCCAGCGTGTTGAATACATCAAGCAGCACCACGTCTGTCACCATCACCGCCAAGAAGACGCACATCACATCATAAAACGAGAAGTAGGCCGGTGTCATGATGCCGTGTCGCGCCACGTCCATCATGCCGTTGCTCAGGGCCGCTCCGGCAAACACACCGATTGCCGCCACCGTCACCACCGTCCTGTACCTCGCCACCTTGGCACCGATGGCAGAGTTCAGGAAGTTTACTGCATCATTGCTCACTCCGACCACAAGGTCAAACACAGCAAGCACAATCAGGAATATAACTATTCCGAGAAATAAAGTATTCATATATGCGCGTTATAAATTGTAACGTATTCCGTAGTAAGTGCATGGAGCATTTTGTCCGGTGTATTGGTATCTTGCCCTAAGCGATAATTTAAGCCAACCGTTGACAGACATAGAGGGCACTACGTCCGCCATTAAGCGATGGTGCGGTACAGAAACAGTTTCGTTACTTGCGCCGTTTGGTTTTTTATCTGAAACCAGTAAGCGGCACGCAACTTTAAATGCCGATGAATCCAATAAGTGCTGTGGACATCTAATTTCCATCGGTCAATATACTCGCATCTATGTTTTGTACACAATTCCGTACCGATTCCTGCGTTCTAATCAGCACTGATCTTCTTTTCCGTACCAGTGCTAATCCACATACCGTAGTCATGGGGCGTTTACGCCTTAACACAGCGCAACATATAGAAATGTCAGGAACACTACAAGGATGATGTATCTCACCCAATTGTAAATCTTGATGATTCTTTCAACTTTTTCTTGATCCATAATTCTGTGTCAACGAGGAATATGGTTATGCCCTCCGTTGACGTCACAAAAATACCGATACGATGTTACAGACGTGTTATGCTGATAATACATGGTTATTGCAACCTCACAATGTCATGAGATTGCAATAATCGCGAAACGGCATTGTCATACCGTTCCATAGAAAAGAATTAGGAAATAATTGGATTACGCCTGAAGTGTGAACATAACGGTCAGTCCGCCGCCGGGAGTGGGGAAGGCCGATACGGTGCCTCCGTGGACGGTTACGGCATTCTTGACGATAGCAAGGCCGAGACCCGTGCCGCCGAGTTTGCGGCTGCGTCCCTTATCTACTCGGTAGAAGCGTTCGAAAATATGTTCCAAATGCTGGGGCTCTACTCCAGGACCGTTGTCGCTTACAGAGAACTCGTATAGTTTGCTGTTGTCACTGACTACTGGCTTGCAGGTGATTTCAACGAGAGATGCACCCGTAGCGTAGGCGATGACATTGTCAACAAGGTTGCGGAATATGCTGTATATTAGGCTACTATCACCGACAACAATGACCTGCTGGGGCATCTTCAGGCGTGGCGTGATCCCTTTTTGTTGGAGTGCGAGGGCCGTATCATCGAGAATACTGCGAACAATCTGTACTACATCCACATTCTGGTATTCCCCATGATTGCGGAAGTGATTGGTATCCATCTCGTCGAGCCGTGTGAGCGCACTCATGTCGAGCAGCAGCTTGTTCATACGCCTGCTCTGGGCATAGCAGCGCTCTAGGAAATGCTTCTTCTTATCCTCAGGCATGTTGGGATTGTCGAGGATGCTCTCCAGATAGCCGTGGATGCTCATGGCGGGCGTCTTCAGTTCGTGGGCGGCATTCTGCGTGAGTTGTCGCTTTAGCCGAGCCTTGTCTTCCTCGGCATGTCGCAACTTCCAGTAGAGCATGATGATGGTGTGGCTGATGTCACCCAACTCGTCATCGGGAAGATGCCGTTCCAGTTCGTGGTCCAACGGTTCGCCATTCTCAGCCTTGATGGCAAACTCGCGCAGATAGCCTATATGTCGGCTGATGCGGCGTGTGCTGATATAAAGCACGCTTCCCAGGAGCAGGGTCAAGGCTATGGAGAAATAGATATAGGTGTTGTCTGCCCGTAGCGATTGCGTCAACTCTGCAGAATAAGGTACGGCGGTGCGAACGATGACGCGCTTGAAGCGTGTGGCGGAGTAGAAATAGGTCTCGTGGGTGGACTGCGACGTGCGCTTGAGGTCGAAGCCATTGCCATCGCGCAGTGCCTGTTGAATT
>JAFPEE010000137.1 GCA_017389705.1 Prevotella sp. | reverse complement strand
TTATTTTCACCGTCAAACGTACTTTATTGAACCTTCTGCAACAGTTTGTTGTCTACTTTTGCATCGGAAAAACTACTGCCAATGCAACGCCACACTCTAACCAAAGTTCAGAGAATGTTAATATTTTATTTAATAACAAATCAAAAAATATGGTAAAACAAACTATTCTATCAATGCTGTTACTGTTTGCCGCCATCGTTGCCCATGCACAAGGTGGTCAGGTGAATGGTCAAGTGAAAGATGCGATGGGGGAATCTGTCATCGGTGCTACGGTGGCGGAGGCAGGCAACCCGAAGAATGCGACGGTGACCGACTATGACGGTCATTTTGTACTGAAACTATCAGGGAAGGGCCGTCAGGTTGTCGTGTCATACGTGGGCATGAAACCAAAGACGGTTAAAGCTGTCCCGGGTGCTCAGCTCAGTGTATCGTTGGAAGAAGACGAAACGACACTCGGCGAATTGGAAGTCGTGGCTGTGGGTTATGGTGTGGCACGTCGGCGCGACCTGACGGGAAGTATCTCGTCGGTTGGCGAGAAGACATTGAAACACATCACCACCACCAATGCCGCTTCGGCTATCACAGGTCGTCTGGCAGGTGTCAATGTGGTGACAACTCAGGGTTCGCCTGATGCAGACGTGACGATACGCGTACGTGGCGGCGGCTCTATCACACAGAATAATGAACCACTATTCATCGTCGACGGCTTTCAGGTATCAAGCATTGCCGACATTCCTCCGACAGATATCGAAAGTGTCGACGTGTTGAAAGATGCCTCGTCGACGGCCATCTATGGTGCCAAGGGTGCCAATGGTGTTATCTTGGTTACCACGAAGAGCGGTAAGACTGGTAAGACGGAAGTAAACTTCAACGTGACGCTGGGTTGGAACCGTTTTTATAACGAGACCGAGGTGCTGTCGCCATACGAGTATGTCTACCTGCAGCGCGAGTTGGATAGTGGCAATAATGCCAATTTCTTCGACCGTTATGGCCGTTGGGAGGATATAGACATCTATAAAAGCCGTGAGGGTACCGACTGGCAGAAGAAGCTTTTCGACCGTACAGGCTTCAAACAAAGCTACAATGTGAACATCAATGGAGGTTCCAATGACCTTATTTATAGTCTGAGCTATACGCACGATGACGAGACGTACATCATGCAGTCGTCCGACTACAAGCGCGACAACCTGAATGCCAAGATCAGCAAGAGGTTCTCGAAGACGCTACGCCTCGACTTCAACAGCAAGATGACTTATCGCGTGGTGAACGGTCCCAGCGTCTCAGCAGGCAACAAACTGCGCGACTGTGTGAAATATCCCTCGATTGGTACGCTGACAGATCTGGGCATCGACGACCTGGGTGATGCCAGTGATCTGAGCTATGAGAATATCAGCAACCTGAACGACCCGTTCTATAATATTGCCAACGAGTATAAGAAACAGACCTTCTTTAACAACTCTTACAATCTGGCACTGACGTGGGACATCATGCCTTGGTTGTCGTGGCGCACTGAAGGGACATACGGTTTCACCTACAACCGTCAGGACAACGTGTTCTTAGCTAACACCGGTGAGGCCAACGGACGTTCGGGATTCCCCGTAGCCAAGCGTCAGTATACAGATGGCAACAACTGGACGTTCCGCACGTTGCTGAACTTCAAGAAAGACTTCGCCCAGCACCATGTGGACGCTATGGCAGGCTTCGAGGCCAACCATTCGAAGACGAACAATATGAAGATTGAGTCCGACTACTATCCACTGGACTATAGCGTGGACAACATCCTGGCCATGTGGAACAACGGTACACAGGAGCCCACCTATACCACTATCGCAGAACCCGGCCGTACGCTGTCGTACTTCGGACGCGCTAACTATGTTTATGCAGGCAAGTACTATCTGACCTTCACGCTGCGTGCCGACGGAACGAATGTGTTCTCTGAGGGTAACAAATGGGGTGTGTTCCCTGCCTTTGCAGCAGCTTGGCGCATCAGCGACGAGAAGTTCATGGAATCCACTATGGGATGGCTCGACAACCTGAAGTTGCGCTTCTCGCATGGTGTGGCAGGTAATGCCCGCGTAGGCAGCTACTGGCGCCAGACCTACAGTCCCGTAACCAATGTAAAGAACCTGTACTATCAGGGCGAGACGGGTCAGAGCAGCATGCAGCCCTCTACCGTACTGCGTAATGAGGACCTGACGTGGGAGACGAAACACTCCACCAATATCGGACTGGACTTCACAGTGCTGAAGAAGCGTCTGGATGTCTCAATCGACTGGTATAACGACGTGACCAAGAACCTCATTATGTCGGTACAGCTGCCCAGCAACTCGGGCTACAATACACAGTATCAGAACCTGGGTCAGACCACCAACCGTGGTATCGAATTCACCGTCAATGCCAATCTGATTCAGAAGAAAGACTTCTATCTGGATGCCAACTTCAACATCTCATTCAACAAGAACAAGGTAGATAAGTTGTATGGCACCGACAAGGATGAGATGATTCTTTCAGGCGGCTCGTTCCCCAGCACGGGTAGCGACAACTATCGCGTATTCGTAGGCGACGAGGTGGGTCTGATGTATGGCTATGTCTGTGACGGCTACTATTCGTTCGACGACTTTACATTCAACGAGACTACCAAGCGCTGGGACATCAATGAAGGCACCATAGATTGCTCGGGCGTGCTGTCGCGCTCGGGAGCATGGTTCGGGCCCGGTCATCTGAAGTTGAAGGACCTGAATGGCGATGGCAAGGTGGATGCCGACAACGACCGCCAAGTCATAGGTCATGCACAGCCAAAGCATACAGGTGGTTTCGGTATCAACATGGGATGGAAAGGCTTAGACTTGACTGCGCTGTTCAACTGGTCGTATGGCAACGATGTGCTTAATATCAATAAGGTTGACTATACCAGCTACGACCTGTCGAAGCGCTATCAGAACATGTCGACGGACATGACGCTGGACAAGCGCTTTACCGTCATCGACCCCACGACGGGCCTAAACATCTATAATGGCGAGTATGCCAACCCCGTCCGCCTACAGGAACTGAACCAGGGCAAGACGATGTGGCATCCGCTGATGAACAACAGCGTGACCACCGACTGGGCTGTCGAAGATGGCTCGTACCTGCGTCTGGGAACGCTGACACTGGGCTACTCGCTGCCACAGAGCGTGCTACGCCACATCGGTGCCAAGAGTCTGCGCATCTATGCCACGGGTACAAACCTGTTCTGTATCACCGGCTATAGCGGTCAGGACCCCGAGGTCAACATCTCATCGAACAATATGGTGATGGGCTACGACCGTTCGGCCTATCCGAAGGCTCGTTCGTTCATCCTTGGCGTGAACCTAAAGTTTTAAATGTAAAAAGGTAAAAAAGTAAAAAAGAAAAGTTATGAAAACCAAGAATATCATACATCAAGTGGTGGCAGCAGGACTATTCTCCCTCATTCTTCCTCCCTCCTCCCTCCTCCTTACATCATGCGCCGACTTCCTCGACACCGAGTCGCCCTCGCAGCAGACCTCACAGGTTATTTATGAGAATGAGGGAATGGCCCGCTCTGCCATCATGGGTGTCTATAGCGACTTGGCAGGCACATACGTCTATGGACAGAAAATGTCCGTCAACTGGCAGGGCGTCAGCGACATCGAACTGGCCAGCGGCTATAACAGTGACCCTTCTAAGGAGCTGACCAGCGACACGGGAGCTGCCAATTACTATAGCGACTGGTACAACCATACCGTGCAGTGGCAATATATCTTTAAGATGGCCGAGCGTGCAGCAACGGCCGTAGAGGGCATCCGCAACAGCACTGCCTTCAAGAGTGGCAACAAGACCATGCAACGCTATCTGGGTGAGGCACTGACATTGCGCTCGATAGCTTACTTCGAACTGGTGCGCCGCTGGGGCGACATTCCCTATAAGGAGGGCACGTCGAAGAGCGACCTTTCGAACGTCTATGCCGGCAAGACCAGTCGCGACGAAATCTATGCCGCCCTGGTGCGCGACATGCAGGAGGCCATCGAATATCTGCCATGGATGGGTGAGGTGACAGACTATACCTGTGAACGCATCACCAAAGGCTTTGCCAAAGGTCTGTTGGCACGTATCGCACTGTTTGCTGGTGGCTGGAGCGTGCGCGACGGCAATCAGTTTACCGATGACTCGAATATCGAACACTACCCCACTGGTGTTGCAGGCATGGGCGAGATGAACGGCTTCTATGTGGGACGTGTCAAGAACTGGAAGGACTACTACAAGATTGCTGAACAGCAGTGTGCCGAAATCATTGGCGACGGCCAGAATCCTCACCAGCTCGATCCCGACTACGGACACATCTGGAGTACCGTCTGCCATCTGGACTATAACGGCTTTGGCGAGAACATGTTTGAGGTGGCCAACGGACTGGGGTATAGTGGTGACGTAGGTACGCTGATGGGACGCGAGATGGATGGCAACATCGGTTTCGGTAATACGGGCTGGGGCGCCAGCTATGTGGCTACCAACGGCTACTACTTCTATTCGTTCACACCCACCGACCAGCGCCGCGACTATGCCTGCTGGTGGCCTAAATTCACGAAGGAGAGCAACCAGCTGGGCGAGCAGATGCGTGGCGACATGCTGAACGTACACTTAGGCAAGTGGTGTTATTTCTGGACCAACGATGCTTATAAGGCACTGGCCAAGGCTGCCAGCGGACGCCCCAACACAGGTATCAACTGGATTCTGATGCGCTACAGCGATGTGCTGCTGATGTTTGCCGAGGCACGTTTTGCTTTGGAGGGAGCCGACACGCAGAGCACGGTGGCAGGCATCTCGGCTCGCGAAGCCTTAGAGAAAGTACGCGAACGTGCCTTCGGTGCTGGCTCACCTGAAATCAAAAACTACGACAGCGACTTCTTCAATGCTATTGTCAACGAACGGGCATGGGAGTTTGGCGGTGAGGGTATCCGTAAACTCGACCTGGTACGCTGGGGACTGCTCGATCAGAAGATAGAGGAAATGAAGGAGGCACTGGTGAAGATCTACGACGGCCAGCAGACGGTCAAGATTTTCGACAAGACCTACGAGCCCAACCAGTTCCCCGACAAAGTCTATTATAAGATGCATACCGGCGAGAGCGGTTATCCCGAGGTGGACATTGCGTCAGTTAACTTCTACCGCCAACTGAATGCCAATCCCGATCCCGACCAGTACAAGGAACTGACCTGGGTACGCAAGGAGAACAACGAGAACGATGTAGTCACCCGATCGGTACGCATCCTGCTCTGT
>JAFPEE010000136.1 GCA_017389705.1 Prevotella sp. | reverse complement strand
CTGATT
Organism: Prevotella sp.; assembly: GCA_017389705.1. Lineage (GTDB taxonomy): Bacteria > Bacteroidota > Bacteroidia > Bacteroidales > Bacteroidaceae > Prevotella. Next base: position 6,418 of record JAFPEE010000136.1, on the reverse strand, counting down.
TCGAAATACCAACCCTCGGAACGCAGTTTCCAGATGCGGGCACCAGGACGGCCGTTCTCGAAGCCGTTGCTGATGCCGCGGGTCAGCCAACCCTGTGTCGTTCCGTCGGCCTTGCGCAGCGAGAGCATGCCGGCATTCTCTGAGTCGGCCTTGTAGTCGGCAGGACGGTTAGAGCCCGGCTGGTCGTAGTAGAGGTCCCAACCCACGATGTAGTCGACAGCCGAGAAGTTGGCCGTCAGGTTCTGATCGGCATTCATGGTGACGATGCGTTCCATGTCTGTCGAGTTGTTTTCCCAACCTGTGAAGGTCATGATCTTGTTATTCGAGGCGGTCAGTTTCACAACTTCACCCTCTTCGTACATGCGTTTGCCGTCGATAGTGGTGCCGGCAGGTATAATCTCCACCAGATTGCTCTGTGCCCCCTCCGTCAGTGTCAGGTTCAGGGCGTAGGTGTTCATTTTGTTGAAGGTGGCTATCAGGTTGGTATCCTCAGCAATATTGAAGGTATAGGGGTTCGCTGTCGAAATCTCTTGGCCGTCAGCGTCCGTCCAGGCTGCGAAATGATAGCCGAAGTTTTCTGTTATGGAGAGTGTGACTTCATCACCCTCGTCGAAGACGCTGGCATTAGGGGTAATTGTCAGTGTACCGGCCTTCTCGTCATCGAGGGAAACGGTGAGGCGGCATTGACGGGTGTCTTGCGGTGATCCCAGCAGGGTTCCCTCGATGACAATGTCACCGAAGCCAACCTGTTTGGTATTGCCGAGGCTATAGAGATTCAGACGCAGCCCGCACAGACCGTCGCTGCCATTGGCACCTTTCACTTCCTGGCTGACCTCGGTCACATTGGGCGTCTTGTTATTCCGGTTGGGTATCAGCCCCGAGGCAATGGCAGTGACGCTGCCATCGGAGGCAATCCATGAAGCGTCCACCTTACCACCGTCTGTGCCGTAGCGGGTCATATTGAAGGCTATCTTAGTCGGTGTGAATATCATGCCTTTCTTGGGGATGAAGTAGAAGTTGACAGCGTTGCCTTCATTGGCTGAGCCATCCTGCTGGGCAGGCTGTACCAGGGTCTGCTGGCCCACTGAGCCAGTGCCCTTATAGGCAAGCGACGAGCCGAGTTCCACGTAGCTGGTCTTGAAATAGGCGCCCATTTTCTCGTCGGGTCCGAAAACTGCGGTCTGACCTTCCTTTCCTTCGTGGAAGGGGAAGTTCACCGTGGCAGGCTCATTCTCAAGAACTGCACCTCCATCGGTTATACCGCTGATACAGACATCGGCCAGACAAATCGTCTTACCTGTGGCATCGCTGTTGTACCAAGGATAGATACGTACTTCGAGCTTTTGTCCGCTTTCAAGGGTGATGACCGGTTGCGCATTTACTTCGTACATCGTGTTTCCTGCCATTGAGGTCGGGGCAAAAATGGTGCTTCTAGTTTGGAAGTCATCGGTGCTGTAGTAGATATGGCACATCATACCACTGCCTCCGGCACCGCCGACATACATGGAAATGTTATTGACCTTCAGTGTCTGGCCTTCTGGTGCCTGCACGCCGAAGCTGATATAGCGGCTAGGATCGTCATCCTCAGCCTTCGTCCATTGTTCACCGATAATCACATTACGTTGGGTCTTGCGATTGGCATCGTCTGTCGCGCCCTCGGGCCAGGTCGTTCCGTCAGCCTTCAGGGCAGCGTAGTTCTTGACCACCATACCGCTCCATTGTTCATCGAGTATAGTCACACTGCCTTCTGCATTGCACTTGTCATCCGCTGTCAGCGGCCAGAACGCACGGAACGGTGCACCGGCCCCTAATTCTATGGCCTTGGCCTTGATGGGAATCTCAATGTTCTTGTCGCCTGACGAGACGGTTACTTTGCCGTTGAATTCACCGGCGGCGGTCAGAACGATACGTGCGTAGATGTTCTGTACGAGCGTACCGTTTTTATAGTCAATCTGAGCTGTAGATGCCCAGTTGTTCTTATCGACAGAGACTTCCACGCCTTCTGTCGCTGATATCGTGATGGTTCCTTCGGCTGGTGAAAGACCGAAACCATTGATGGTGAGTTCCTTGGTAAGCGTCTGTCCTTTATACGCCTCGCCCATATCGGCTGTCGTGGGCGATACAGAGAGATCTACAGGTACGACGATATTGTCGCTTAGAATACCCTGCTCCTTCATGAGTTGTGCACAGAGACGGGCCACAAGCAGCGCCCCGGTTGTGTTGAAATGGGTGGAGCCTTGTCCATCGAACAACTGTTCATGGCATTTGGTATCGCCATAGCTTTCATAGAGTTCTGCAGTCGCCTCTGTCAGATTGACAAAAGGAACGTTCTTTTCCTTGGCCAGCTGTTCCATGTGATAGGTGTAGTCCATCAGGTGGTCATCGGCAGGCACGCTCTGCTTTTCTAAGATGCCGTTCTCAGTGAGTATCGAGAATGAATCGCCCAAGTCATGACGCCCGTTGCGGCGGATCTTGCCGCCAGAGAAATAACTACGGCAGGCAGCTCCAACAAGTACGGGATGAGCTCCCTTGGCCAAGACCTCATCGACAATCTTACCTAACCATGTCTTATAGGTGGTGGAAGGTGTCGTGCCTCTGGTGTCAAGGGCACTGGCCTCAGTGGTCATGCCTTTACTTATATAATAATTATAGACTTCATCGCGGTCCATACCACTGATTTTCTCATCGTTATGGGCGAACTGGATGATGACATAGTCGCCTGCCTCCACATTCTTCTTGGCCGTCTGCCATAGTTCGTTGTAACCGCCACGGGAGTCACGTCCGCCTTTGGCATAGTTGATACTGGTCCAGCCGTTGGTCAGGAAGTTTCCGAAATACATACCCCAGCCACGGGTCACCGTAGCCGATTCGTCATAGGGAGCCATCGTGGAGTCACCCAGGGTATGCACTTTCTTGGCACTGCCCGTCGATGCTAACAGCATCACGAGACTCATCAGGAAAAGTAATTTTGCTTTCATTTTCAATTTGTTTCAATTAGTTCTTCGTTTTCTGGTTGCAAAAGTACTACATAATTCCGATGGAAAGGGGTGAAAATTGCGTCAAAGACGGATGAAAAATGCGTCAAACCAGCGGTCTGACGCATTTTTCATACCTGTCATGGCATGTTTTTAAACTCTGAAGGTGTCTTTCCTGTGCTTTGCTTGAAGCATTTGCTGAAATATTTGGGATCATTGAATCCACAGGCATAGGCTATTTCTGACACTGGCTTGTCTGTTTCTTGCAACAACTGACAGGCCCGTTTGATACGCGCCTCGCTCAACAGCTCCTGTGGCGTGATGCCCATGGTCTGTTTCAGTTTGCGCTGCAACCCTGAGCGGCTGACGGCAGCGGCGGCGGCCAAATCACCCACACCGATGTCTGCATCGGAGATGTTTTCTTCGATAAACTTCATGACGCGTTTCAGCAGGGCGTCATCCTCGGCCTTTACCGTAGGTGCCACTATGGGGGCGGTTTCTTTAGAGGTAACTTCTCCTTCCGGCTTGTTGAATAGCGTTAGATAGGCCTCTAATGTCTGCTGGTGCTGTCGTTTGATGCGCCTAATATATAAATAGGTATAGACGATAGCTGCCAACAATGCCACACATAGGAAGATGATCAGTAGCTGTCCGTACCAGGCCTCCCAGAAGGTCGGACGAACGATGATGGTGAGCGTGCGGATGTTGTCAAGCCACTCGCTGTCAGCATTCGTCGAACGAATCTCCAATAGGTAAGTGTCTGGCTTTAGGTCGAGTAGGGTGGCCGAACGGTCGTGACCAATATAGTGCCATTGCTTATCGGTCGATAGGCGGAAGGCATAGCTGATGCGCTCTGAGGCACTATAGTCGATGGCGGCAAAGCGCACGGTCAGACTGCGTTCGTCAGGGGCAAGCACGATGGTATCGGCCATCTCTATGGCATAATTGCTGCTGCCACCCTGCACGGAGACGCTGGTCAGCACTATCCGTGGACTTGTCGTGCTAGAAGTCATCTGTTCCATGGTGGTGATAAAGGCACCGTCCATCAGTCCGAACAGCCAGCGATTGCCACTGAGTGCCAGCGGCGATGCCTCGCTGAAACGATAGTCGTCCTGGAAGTAGCGGGCATCCAGCACACGTCCGTGGAAAGTACTGTCTATCAGTGTCACCTGATGACTGCCTACAGCCATCAGCCGCTTGTCTTGTAGTAAGGTCAGCGATTGCACGATATCATTACCTTGTGCGTGGAAGATGTCGTTGAAATGGCGGAAACTAAGCGTATCGGCCAGTAAGTCCGAGGACATGATCTGGTTGATGCCCCCGCTCTCAGTGCTGACGAACAAACGCCCCTGGGCATCCTCCGTCACATCCATCGTGGCACTACAGTTCAGACTACTGGCACGCTTGCTCTCACGCTGATGCAATCGGAACTGTATCTTGTCGGCATTCTGCTCCAATCGGGCCACCCACAGACCATTGCCCGTTGCTGCCAGCATGATGTCATTTTTGGTGAAATGCAGATAGCGCACACGCTGGCCGATATCTTTCGGAAACTGCTTGGGAATAGCGAAATGGGGCTTTTCAGCATTCGGATTGTCGGTATAGCAGATGCCGCCATCCAATGTAGCCACCCACAGACGGCCATACCTGTCCTCTTCGATATGGTAGACATCCGTCATGGGCAGGCTGGTGAGATGGTCTATCCTGAAACCATCCGTCGAAGATGGGCGGAGTCGGAAGATGCCATCGGGCTTGGTGCCCAGCCAGAGGGCGCCATCGTTTGCCTGATACATGCAATAGACGGCTGCACCAAAACGGGTATGGCTCTGATGGATGCGTCCGTCGCTGCCGAGATACCCCAACAGTCTGTCGTCACTGCTGTTATATATGCGCAGAGCCTGGTCGCCCTTCGTCGCCACCCAATAGTGGCCTTGCTGATCAGCGAACAGGCATTTCACCTCCTCGCGAGGTTCGATAGCCAGCCGGTGGGTACGTTGCAGACCCGTATAGAACTTATAGATGTTGCCATCGTCCAGAACCCAGAAGTTCCCTTGTCTGTCAGTCATGGCAAAACTTAACGTACCAGGCGACAAGGGCAACGGATAAGAGTTGTCGACTAGGGACGGTTCTTCGCAGAGCGAAGCGGCAAGGCCGAGCGCTTTAGTCGCAACGAAAGAACCGTCCCTTAGCCGATAGGTCAGCTGTCCGTCGCCATGTAGTGTCCATTGTGTCTGGTAGACGTCCGTCCACGACATACTCCTGCCATTCAGCATCGACTGGCTTTGTCTGTACTGTCTGGTCCATTCCGTCACCTTCTGCCGTTCATCGCTGGTCAGGTCGCGAAAACGATAGTCATGAAGGCTGAACATAGCATAGTCGTCATCTGCCCGACACAGAATCCGCCCGTCAGGCAACAGATCGATGTTTCGGATGCGGTCGGTCGTCATGTGGCAACCGTCACCAACGGCGGGCTTGAACGTCTGGAACTCATAGCCGTCATAGCGACAAAGGCCATTCCAGGTAGCGAACCACATAAAGCCTTGCTCATCTTGTAACAACTGTGTGATATGGCTTGACGACACGCCATCAGCCTCGTCATACTTTACCACCGTACACAATGGTTGTGACCACACGCCATGCAGTCCCATCCATACCATCAGCAGTGTTGCAATCAGTTTCATAACTGCAAAGGTAATGTAAAAATTCGATTATTCGAATAAAAAACAAAAAAAAGTTCGTATCTTTGCATCATCAATAAAATAAGGTACGCAATATGCCAAGGAAGAAAGACGGAATGCCCTTTGAGGTACACCCCACACCCGCCAAGGGCAGGGATGGGAAGAACATTGTTTACGCCAAGCCTGCTTTGAGGGACAAGATGACAATGAGTGGCGTGGAGGACTTCTGCAGCCGCAACTATGGACTGCGTTACGGCGAACTGTCCAGAGCCTTCAACGTGTTCCTCCGGGCAGCCAGTGAACTGATGGCCATGGGCTATCGTGTCGACACGCCCATCGGCTCGTTTGCCCCACGGCTTGCCCTGACCCGCGAGATCACCGACCCTGATGAGGTCAAGCCCCGTGACATCCGCCTCAACGGCGTTGACTATCAGCCAGGCAAGCGCTGGGATGAGGCGCTCGAAAGGTGGAACAGCGGATTCCGACGTGTCGACAATACCAACACACAGGAACTCCTGGCTGACAAGAAACGATTGGACGATTTTCTGCAGAACTGTCTGCAGCGCTATAACGGCTACGTCACCGTCGGCGCATTTGCCCGCACTTCGGGCCTTACCTACTACTCGGCCCGCAAGCAGCTGAACCAATGGACTGAGGGTGAAAATCCCCGTCTCCTGAAAACGCGACGCGGCCAGGAATTCATCTATACAGAGATTTAAAAATGCGAAAACTATGCTATAGGTGCTATATCTGTCAATAATCGAT
>JAFPEE010000014.1 GCA_017389705.1 Prevotella sp. | reverse complement strand
TGGCGGACCGGGCGAAGTGATGTATCCTCTGTATCATGTCTTTGAATATGGCATCCCCACATGCCATAAGCCCAACACGTCGCTCTATATGTCTGCCCGTCTGGTTGACAAGCAGACGCAGACCTTCCAGACCTGGCTGTCGCCTTACAAGATGAACTCCAGCATCAACCCCGGCTGGCACTGCTTTGAGTTCGACATGTCGGGCTATGTGCCAGAGGGCTCGGTCTGGCTGGACAAGGGTGAGTATTCTATACCTTTCAAGATTTATCCCGAGACCATTAACGAGACCAAGGTAACGCTCAATGGTGCCCTCATCGGCAGTGCTAAGGGATCTTTCGAGAGCGACCGCATCATACAACAGGGCGGTGCCAACGCCGCCAGCGGCATCATGTCGAGCTTAGGCAACGGACTAAAAGCCATCGGCGGCATGGGCATCGGCCATATTACCACCTCTTCGGCATACGCCAACCTGATGGCACATGGCGGTGACGAAGGCATAGGAGCCTACCTCAATCCCATCGCAAGGTGGGGCGGGTTCGCCTGCAACGTCGTTGGCGGAATACTTGGCTTCGCGTCTGGCCTTTTCGAAGAACCAAAATCCTACCAGTATTTCCCTGGAAAGATTGACTTGACGCTCGATGCCTCCATCGGCCTCAACGGCTATCTTAGCCAGGCCTCTGGCAACGACCATGTGCCTGCCAGCATCAGCGGTATGGGTGTCTATTCCGCCAATGGCGACCAAGGCCACGTCGGCAAGGGCTTGTGGGGACTGGCAGAAGACCCGGTCGTGTATGTCGATACTACCGACATCATTTCGTCGCAAAACAGCTTCAACCTGCTGTGCACCAAAGATGGCTACTCTAACAACAGCTTTGCCGACTACGATGCCCGCATCGTCTATGCCTTTGACCCCACGACCATCAAAATCAACCTCAACAGCGAGATGTTTAAAAATATCCAGGATGTCACCGTCACTGCCAATGTTGGCGTGTTCACCAACCTGGCCTACGAAAATACCAAACGCTACCAGGAGATGCTCATGTTCGGCGACCGTCTGAAGTTCAGCCTGAACTATGGCAAGACCAGCGGTACCTTCACTCTCGACGGCCACAGCACGCCTGTGGTAACAAGGGTGGGGCTCGACGAACTGGCTGACGGCAACTACGAAACGGCCGGCAACTGCACGGTTGTCACACAGAAAAAGAGCGACGGCACAGGATGGCAGCGCTTCCACGGCCGCCTGATTGACATACCCTCGCTGGGCAAGCAGATTATCGTTGACCCGCAAGTGTATATTCCATACGCTACCGACAAGGACGGCAAGTGTACTTTCATCGGTTCCCCTGCGGCGCCCGACTTTGTGGTACGCGTCGATGTGCAGTTCTCTGCCAAGGTTGACACGCTGGCCCATGACCCGGATCGTAAGGGTCAGTTCGTAAGAATGGGATTCCAGTATAGCAAGCTTTTTATCCCCAAGGTGGTAGGAACCGACTACAAAGAAATGAGCAAAGTCTATGACAGACTGAAGGACTATGCACGGAAGTGCGAGAACGAACAGTCCGTAAACACCCTGCAGAATCCCTCTGGAGTCAGTGTGAGGCACCCCAACGGCCACCTGTACATTGGCAAGACCCTCAGGCTGCTGAAACGAGTCTGCGAATAGCATGCCATATATATATATATAATGTGTAACCATCAATAAACATTAATAGCTATGAAGCGTAGAAACATATTCCCCTGGCTGCTTGGCTTAATGCTACTGGCCACCACCAGCCCCATACTCACCGCCTGTTCCAGCAGCGACGACGATAACAACAGCGGCACCGAACAGCCCGGCGACGAGGCCATCAAATACGACGACCTGGCCGTCTTCCAAAAAGCTATCTGTACCATCGACAGCGCAGGCAAGCTGGTGCGCTACGACATAGGCGAAGCCATCAACAAAAGCGAGCCTGAGCACCGCTACATCGGTGTGGACGACATCGAGGAGGCCGCCAAGATATTTGCTACCTGGATAGCCCCCGACGTGAAACTGGCAGAAATCACACCCACCATCAGTGACCTCACGGCAGAACTCACCGACACCTTGGGCCGTCCCCAGGGCACCATCTACTTCCGTGCCGGCAGCGGCACCACCGTCGCTGAGGTAACAGCCAGTGCCGGCACCAACCTGAAGTACGTCAGTCGCATCACATTCCTGCTCAACAGCGCATGGCCCTATAACTCCGAGACCATTGTATGGCACAAGGGCGACATTCGGAGATTCAGAATCACGGGAAAGCCTGGCAAATATTTGCTGGACCCAGACAAGGAACTGGACTTCGTACTCATTCGTGAGGGCAGAAACGGTCAGATGCCCATGTGGGTGACGGTCACCAAAGAGAAGTACCCATATGCTAGCGCCTGGGATAAAAATGGTACTTTTAATGTAGTTGCACAATCATCTTATTGTCCAGCCGATGCTAAGGCACGCACCATCTCCGACATCATGAGAGGCGATTGGGACTTCTTCAAAGGCAGGTTGAATGATGCTGATGCAGGTGAACTTAGAGATGGAGGCTCATACCTAATAGATGGATGGCATGGCTGGCCCGTCACTTTCCAACACATAATCATGCTCAGCAATGGCTGGATACATGGTACATGTTTTGGAGTAGGTGGCGATGGCCCAGAGCAGTTTCTTCTCAAAGTCGACTGGCTCAATGACGACCAATTGCCGCTTCGCGCAACGGCAGGCACCAATATCACATCTGGATTTGAAGACGTTCGTGGAAGTTACGACAACCTCTTTGACGGACTGAATGACACCATGTGGGAGACGAACCATCTGACGTGGGCAAGCCAAAGCGACCCGAAGTACTACGTGGAGTTTGAGAGTTCAAAACTCATCAAGCCCACAGGCTACACGCTCATCACGGGCAGCGTTGATCAGTGGCCAAAGGACAACTGCACCCCCCACACCTGGAAACTCTGCGGCAAGCGGAAGACACGCGACGACTGGACACTGCTCGATGAGCGCAGCGGCCAGAACCTACCCTTCGAAAGCTATAGGTCAGAAAGCTACAGCCTCAGCAATGGCGGTGGCGAGTATCAGTATTTCCGCTTAGAGATTATTGACAACCAACCTTGGCTCAAACTTGCTGAGTTCAAGTTTAATTTGGAATGACGACACCCTCCATCCTTCACATCATGGGCTTGCAGCAGCCCGGTGAAATGGCAGGTCAGTGCCTCATCAGCGAATACACCAACAGAATTTTCAAGACAAGATGAATAGATTGTTGCAATGGGTGCTGGCCGCCACCCTCGTTTGCGGCGCAAGTGTGTTCACAGCGTGCTCTGACAAAGAAGACAACCCCGTTCAAGTCCAGCAGCGGGAGCGTATCATCACCTTTGAGGGCGTCGAGAACGGACGCGACATGGGCAGCCTCGTCATGCAAGACGGGCGGACCGTCTGCTTCGACATGCTCGTCCGCAGCGGCAATCTCGCCACGGCTACCGATGCCGATGTGGCAATACTGAAGAACCGGTACCATCTTTCCGATGTGTTCGACTTCCGCTTCGATGGAGAAGTCGCCGCAGCCCCCGACCGTGTCATCGAGGGGGTGAACTACACCCAGCTCTCCACGATGCCGGCGGCATTTATTGCGGCAATGTCCTCCGGCAGCTCCAGTACGGACCCGATAGACACGAGGGACGTAGGGGCGCTCGTGATAGGCAACGCCTTCGACCCCATAGCACAGGAATTTGCCCGCCAACTCTATCCCGCCATCGTGACCAGCGCGGAAGCCCAGGCCTATTACGGTGACTTCCTCCGTGGCGTGCTGACGGCCAAGGGAGGCGTGCTATGGCATTGCTCACAGGGCAAGGACCGCGCCGGATGGGCATCGGCCTTTGTACTCGCTGCCCTTGGTGCCAGCAGGGAGGTCATCGTGAAGGACTTCGACCTCTCCAACCAGAGTTACGCCAGTAAGGTGGAGGCGTTGGAGGCACAGCTGCGCGGCAAGGACGGTGCCGACGAGGCCATGGCCTTCATCCAGGCGATGGTCGGTGTGAGCCGCGAGAACTTCGAGGCGACGCTTGACTTGATAGACCAGCGGTATGGCTCACTCTCCGCCTACATAGAGAACCAGCTCGGCTTCTCGAAGGAAGAGCAGCAACAGTTGAGAGCGAAATATCTGACGAACTAAAAGATTTTATTAATTAATAGAACACACCTAAAATATGAAGAAGACTCTACTCATGGCCGTAGTCGCCTTAATGACTACAATGGGTGCTTTTGCCGAAGCTGCGTTTACAGCCAAGCAAGTGCCTGTGAACCGTGGTGGTGAGGACGGCGGCACCGTCACCCTCCGTTTCTACGATGACCTGCCGTCGGTGGCCTACATCTCCGTGGCTGACTTCCAGGCGTTGATGCTTCCTGGCAGCCAGATGACCGTCACCAAGACCGGCGACGGTCAATATACTCTCGAGAACCAGTATGCGAAGGCGATGGTAAATACCACCACCGAGCAGTTCTCGTCCGATGACTACATGGCCTTCACCAACCTGATGAGCCTGATACAGAAGGAGGGCATGGACAATGTCTATCTTGACGGCGCCCCCTTCATCCGCTACCGCACTCAAGAGGTGACGCCCGCAGCGGTCACCACCACCTTCGACTTCCAAAAATACGGCATCGACCTGCGTGGCGATGACGGCGCGGTGTACTTTCCCTTTGCCACCATTGCCGACCTGTACAGCGACCTGTACTACCACATCGCCGGCTATAACGGCGAGAAGGTTGTCCTGGTGACCGAAAACGCGAACTCCGATATCTGCAAGTTCGAACCCGAAAGGGCGATGGCCATCCTTGAGCAGCAGACGCGCGCTGCCGACCTGGCCGACTTCACCTACAAGGAGTTGTGCTTCGTCATCGACCACTTCTACGGCATGCCCGGACGTTCGCCTTACGAAAATGCCATCAAGGAGAACGGCTTGGACAAGGCCCTCAGCGACAACATCATTGACAACGGCACCACCATCAAGCAGCTTTTGACGAGCACCAACATGAAGGATTACGTTATCGGCATGACTGGCATGCAGGCAGTGCTCGACGACGGAGGGCATACTGGCATGTATGTCGATTTCAAGGTCTTCAGAGCCCTAAATATAAAGGATGGTACCATCGAGTGGCTCATGGGGTTCAGTAACATTAAGGAGACCTACCCCGCTCTGTACCAGATGATCAGCGACAGATTCCTTATCCCCATGATCAGCAGACCCCAGGACAGGGCCATTGACAAGGCCCGCAGTGACAAGGGGATAACCGACTATTACTATAAGGCCGGCGACACGGCATATCTGATATATCCCAAGTTCATCAGCAACTTTGCTGCGTGGAGGGAGTATTATGCCGGCGGTTGCACGGGCAATACGCCAGCCGTCGATACGGACTTCCCGGGCGATCTGAGCGTGGTGCTCGATGCCATGAAGCGGGCCAACGATGACCCGGAGGTGAAAAACCTCATCATTGACGTAGCCAACAACGGAGGCGGCTCGCTCGACATCGTGATGGCCATGACGGCACTCATCGCCGGACAGAGCCACTACTATAGCGAGAACACCCTGACCAAGCAGCGCATGCTGGTTAGCTATGACGTTGACTGCAACTTCGACGGCGTGTTCGACGAGCAGGACAAGGAAGTGTGGAAAAACTACAATCTGAACTACGGCGTGCTGACCTCTGGCGTCTCATTCTCATGCGCCAACCTCTTCCCCTCACTCATGAAAGACATGGGATTCCCCATCATCGGCGAGAAGAGTGGCGGCGGCGCCTGTGCCGTGCAGAACTTTGTCACCCCCGAAGGCCTCCAGTTCCAGATTTCTTCCTATCGCGGACGTCTGACCGACAAGAACTGGAACGAGATTGACAGCGGTGTCACCCCCAACTATCCCATTGCCGTTGCTTCCGGCGACCCAGTCGCCTACGACTACTCCGCCTTCTACGACGTGTCCGCTATCAGCACCATCATGAACACCGCCCTTTCCCTTGCCTCGCTACCCACGGATGCAAAGACGGCCGACGATGCGTGGTACACCCTCGACGGTCGCCGTCTCATCGGCAGGCCGACGCAGCGTGGCGTTTATGTCAACAACCATAAGAAAGTCGTGATAAAGGTGGGTTCTAATTAGGGTCTGCTAATTTATTTTCGTCTTCAATAGTTTACTACAGAGCAAAACGGGCACGAGGTATGCCTCATCGTTGAAAATTGGCTCTGTGAGAGTCTTGAATCCGCATATTTCAAAAATGAGACGCAGAAGTTCCTAAGGGGACTTCTGCGTCTCATTTTCGGTATCCTTGGTCAGAAGCCCTTCAGGGGGCAATTATACAACAACGAGGTCTGCCTCGTACCTGTTTGTGACTGGCATAGACAATGGCACCTGCCAATAAATTAGCGAACCCTAGATTAACACTCTTCGTTGATGCTTAGGTCAAAGCCTCTCGACCTTACGGGGTAAGGGGAAGGTGTCTGCATACAAGTCATGTCAAGAGCTTCTAAGCCCAAAATCAGACAGAATCGGCGCAAGCAAGAGTAAAATCAGA
>JAFPEE010000135.1 GCA_017389705.1 Prevotella sp. | reverse complement strand
TAAAACGACCACTGATCTAACGGATTCACACAGATGCGGGTATTATCCGTTCCATCCGTTCCATCCGTGTTCAAAAATAAATCCTGCATCATCCGTGAAATCCGTTCCATCCGTGTTCCATAAAATCGTTCAGGGTTTTGCAATCTATCGAATAATATGTTTTCGTGTATTTCGTTATTTTCGATGTTTTCGCAATAAACTTTTTAAAAATGTAACACAAATGTAATAATAGAAAATAATGTTACGATAATTTTTTTATTCGCTCATTTATTCGTACCTTTGCAGGCGAAAATACCCCCCCCTCAAGGGAGGTAAGGTGAAGTGTCTGCGTATGTCACTAGAGCTCAGTACATTACAGGCGCAACCCTTCTATGAAGTCTTACGCTGTCTCCACATTCCATTTTGTGGTGACCCCAAGAATTTGTCTCTTTCGTCAAGCTGCTGATGGGTACTTTCAAAGAAAACGAGCTCCACTGGTTCCCCCTGCGAATACGCAATTCCAGCCTGTCACGACTGGAAACCATGAAGGAACGCCTCGAACTGCAGCAGGGCATTGACGAGACCTATGCACCCATGGGCTTCATCAAGGTCAGCATGAAGAAGATGGACTTCGCCCCCATCCTCATGAACTACATCTTCGTACGCTCCACCTTCTCCAGGCTGGTCAGCGTCAAGAGCAACCTCGACCAGTTCGAGCCGCTGCGCTTCATCATGCACCCCGTCTACAACGAGAAGTTCGAACGGCACAGCGAGGTGCTGTACATCTCCGACAAGATGATGGCCGACTTCATACGCATCACCAAGGAGGAGAACGACAAGGTCATCTTCCTCAACAACCCCCACTATGCCTTCAAGCCCAGCCATGCGGTATAGATCACGGAGGGGGAGTTTGCTGGTGTCGTGGGACGCATCAAGCGCATCAGGGGTACCCGCTGTGTGGTCCTCCCTATCGGTAACGAGCTCATGCCGGCCATCCTCGACGTGCCTAACAAGCACCTGCGCTACCTCTCAGAGGAAGAGCTGAAAGCCCTCCAGTCCGACGACTAACCGCCTCACACGGATTTCAGTGTTGCTAATTAAGTCACACAGAATACACAGATTTCACAGATTTTCTGTTCTCTGCAGAGCAGAGTATGGCGTTTTAAAAAGATCTTTGCCATCCGTGAGATCTGTGTGACAAAAATAATAAATCTGTGTCATCTGTGTCATCTGTGTGACAAAAAAAAGTTGTTATCTGTGTGAGATATAAGAAATAAGAAAATTAAAAATTTAAATAAGAATATATGACAGAAGAAAAGAAATTTACCCTCGATGAAAACGCGGGTATGCAAAATGACAACTCGGAGTCTGGCCTCTTCGGCGAACTGAACTTCCAGACCATCTTTGCAGCCTTGGTGCTCTACTGGCACTGGTTTTTGCTGTCGCTCATCATCTTTGTGTGCGGCGCCCTCATCTATCTACGCTATACAGAGCCCGTGTACAGCGTCTCAGCGCGTATGCTCATCAAGGACGAAAATCCCAAGCGACGGAATGCCAACCAGATGCTCTCCAACATGGAGGACCTCGGCTTCCTCACCAACTCTACCGGTATCGACAACGAGATGGAGATCCTCCAGTCGAGCCTGCTCATGCGCGATGTCGTCAAGGACCTGAAGGTCTATACCGAGTATCGCGCTGTCGGAAGGGTCATCAACTCCATCATGTATAACACACAACCCCTGAATGTCGACCTCGACCCCGTCCATCTCGACTCCCTCGACATCAACCTGTTGACGGGCGTCCGCAGCATCAAGATGAAGCTCTCCCGCCAAGGCGGCAATTATGTGGTCCAGGGCAGCTTGTGGCTGAACAAACAGGAGCTAAAACCCTTCAGCCGTCGTTTCAAGTCACTGCCCGCCAGCTTCGCCACCGACTACGGCACGCTGACCTTCACCAAGAATGTCGGTCACGACCTGGAGGCTGGTCAGGAGTGTCTGGTGACCATCATGCCCCCCATGCAGGTGGCCACGAACTACCTGAATGCACTGTCAATAGACCCCACGTCCAAGCTGACGACGATTGCTAAGCTGACGCTGAGAGACAAGAACGTCAACCGTGCCATGGACTTCCTGCGCCAGATAGCCATCTGCTACAACCGTCAGGCCAATGCCGACAAGAACGAGATCGCCCTGCGCACCGAGGAGTTCATCAACGAGCGTATCGCCATGATCAATGCCGAGCTGGGCTCTACCGAGGGCACCATCGAGGAGTTCAAGCGTCGCAATGCACTGACCGATGTGAGCGTCGATGCCAATACCTCCGTGCAGATGTCAGCGCAGTACTCTGCCCAACTCTCTGAGGCTGACGCCCAGCTGCAGATCCTCGACGACCTCCGTGCCTACGTCAATAATCCGAAGAACAAATACCAGGTCATCCCCTCCAATGTCGGCATGACCGACGGTGGTTCCATGTCCCTCATCAACAGCTACAACCAGGCCGTACAGGAGCGTAACCGCCTGTTGATGGCAGCCAGCGAGGAGTCTCCGCAAGTCAAGACGCTCACAGCCACCATCGAGAATATGCAGAGCGGCATCCAGACCGCCCTGCTGCAGGCCCGTCGTGCTGCCGACATCAACCGCCAGGGCATTCAGTCACAGTATGGCAAGTTCCAGGGTAAGATATCCACAGCCCCTGTTGCTGAGCGTGTGCTGACGCAGATAGGTCGTCAGCAGGATGTCAAGTCTGGCCTTTACCTCATGCTTCTGCAGAAGCGTGAGGAGAACACCATCTCCCTGGCAGCTACTGCCGACAAGGGTAAGCTCATCGACAAGCCCCTCTTCGAGGGCAAGGTCAGCCCCAAGAATCTTATCATCCTCTTGGCAGCCGTCATCCTGGGCTTCCTGGTGCCTGGCTTCTTCCTGTGGCTCATCAACCTGTTCCGCTACAAGATTGAAGGTCACGAGGACCTGATACGTCTCACCGACCTGCCGATCATTGCCGATGTCGCCGTGGCTTCCGAGAATGTCAAGCAGAAGGCAGGCATCGTGGTACAGGCCAACAAGAACAACCAGATAGACGAGATCTTCCGCTCCATGCGCACCAACATCCAGTTCATGCTGCAGGGCGACCAGAAGGTCATCCTCTTCACCTCCAGCACCTCTGGTGAGGGAAAGACCTTCAATGCGGCCAACCTCGCCGTGTCGTTCGCACTCCTGGGCAAGAAGGTCATCCTCTGTGGTCTTGACATCCGCAAGCCGGCATTAGGCCGACTCTTCAATATCGCCGACCGCTTCGAGGGCATCACCACCCTGCTCACCCTCGACAAGGTGACGCAGGAGGCCTTGACGGGACAAATCCGGAAATCCGGTGTCAACGATAACCTCGACCTGCTGCTGGCAGGTCCTGTGCCCCCGAACCCCACGGAGCTCCTGGCCCGTGACAACTTCAAACAGGTCGTCGACATGCTCCGTGAGCGATACGACTACGTCATCTTCGATACCGCTCCGGTAGGCCTCGTCACCGATACCCTGCAGATTGGTCAGCAGGCCGACCTCACGGTCTATGTCTGCCGTGCCGACTACACCCCGAAGTCTGCCTTCGGCCTGCTCAACAGCCTGGCTGTGGAGCAGAAGATGCCCAACCCCTGTGTGGTGCTCAACGGCATCGACATGTCTCGCCGTAAGTATGGCTACTACTATGGCTATGGCCGCTACGGCAAGTACGGCCGCTATGGCTATGGCCGGTATGGTTATGGCAAGTATGGCTACGGCAACTATGGCTATGGCAACTACGGCAACTACGGCCAGTATGCCGAGTCGCACTATGGCAACAAAGACGATGACTCTATCAAGAAGTAACGCCCGCGTTAATTCTTGGCTCTTAGCTCTTGGCTCTTAGCTCTTAGCTCTTAGCTTCCCTATCACCCCCTATAACACCCTATAACCCCCTATAACTCCCTATCAAAAAAATGATCATTGCAATCGACTTCGACGGTACCATCGTCGAGAACAGATACCCGGAGATTGGTCAGGAGCGCCCCTTCGCCATTGAGACCTTGAAGATGCTCCAGCAGGACCGCCACCGACTGGTGCTCTGGACCTGTCGTGAAGGACAGCTCCTCGACGACGCCATCAACTGGTGTCGCGAGCGGGGCGTGGAGTTCTATGCCGCCAACCGCGACTATCCCGAGGAGAATACTGACAACAATCCCCACTTCACGCGCAAGCTGAAGGCCGACCTCTTCATCGACGACCGCAACGTGGGCGGACTGCCCGACTGGGGCACCATCTATCGCATGGTGTCGCGAGGCAAGAAATGGCGCCATCTCATCGACGAGGCCTACGAGGGCCAGATCGACTATGGCAGCCCCTCCACCAATGAGCGCCATCCGTGGTATCGTTTCTGGTAACCAACGACACTTGAATCAAGACTTATGGAAAAGAGCTCCTCCCAACACCATCACCACCACCGTCACCGCAAAGACCAAGCTACGCGCTTCAAGGAGCGTAGCCTGAACGCCATCGTCCTCCGTCGTAGGATAGAGAAGTGGCTGAAGATCTTCCTTCTTGTCGTCGCCCTGGCGATGGTCGCTACGGTGGTTTACCTGTACTTCCTGGCTTAACCAGGCACGTTTTTAACCTATCATTATTTCGAATGACATTCTACAACAGATTCCTCTGGAAGATATCTAACTGGTATTTTAAGAAGACGGTATTGCCGTATTGGGCCATCCTGCTGACAGACTCGCTCATCGTCTTTCTGTCAGCCATGTTCACCTATTGGGTGACCCACCGCACGCTCTTCATGTTTGAGCATCGCTTCGCGGTGTTCTACACCTCCCTGTTCTTCGCACTCCTCAGCTGGATAGGAGCCCGCCTGTTCAGGACCTATTCCGGCGTGCTGCGTTATTCCAGCACGGCCGACCTGCAGAAGCTGGCCTATGCCAATAGCGTGTCCGTAGTGCTGGCGTGTGGCTGTGCATACCTCTTCAGAACCATCGACTACGACCCCCTCAGCGCTTTCTCCTTGTGGGAGGTCGTGCTGCTGTTCCTCATCGCCACCCTGCTGATGTGGGCCTTGCGACTCTTGGTGAGGACCCTCTTCGAGGCCGTCAACCACCATACTCCCACCAAGAACGTCCTCATCTATGGGGCTCTGTCAGGGGGCATCGGCATCGCCAAGTCCATCCGTTCCCAGCGTCCGTTGAAGTTCCATTTGCGTGGCTTCATCTCTCACGAGCATAAGTTTAAGGACAAGCAGCTCTTAGGCGTACGTGTCTATAACCTCGACGACGATATCGCCAAGGTCATCGTGCAAGAGAAAATCCAAGGGGTGCTGGTCAGCCCGTATAGAAACAAGGAGTTCAGGGAGAACCAGGCCATACAGGACCTGTTCCTCAGTGCCGGCTGTAAGATTTTCATGGTCCAGGAGACGCGTGAAGCCTCCTTGCTTGACGGCGAGGTGACCGTCGATGCCCCTGATGACGACCTGCAGCTGAAGGAGGTCAGCGTCGAGGACCTCATGCCTCGTGACGAGATCCAGGTTGACATGAATTCGCTGGAGAAGATGCTCACGGGCCGTCGTGTGCTGATAACGGGTTCTGCAGGGTCTATCGGTATGGAGATCGTACAGCAGGTGGCCCGCTTCAAGCCTGCTGCCATGATGCTCATCGACCAGGCGGAGACGCCCCAGCACGACGTGGAGCTGCTCATGGCTAAGGAGTATCCTGACGTGCCCTGTGAGGTCATTGTCACCAGCATCAGCAGAAAGACGCGCATGGCCCACATCTTCAGCACCTTCCGGCCTGAGTATGTGTTCCATGCTGCCGCCTACAAGCATGTCCCCATGATGGAGAGCAACCCCAGCGAGGCCATCATGAACAATGTCTATGGCACCAAGGTCATCGCCGACATGAGTGTCCAGTACGGGGTCCGGAAGTTCGTGATGATCTCTACCGACAAGGCGGTGAACCCCACCAATGTGATGGGCTGCTCCAAGCGTATCTGCGAGATTTATGTCCAGAGCCTGGACCGTAAGTTGAAGAAGGCGTTCCAGCAGGGCGATGGCTCCCAGACCTACACCCAGTTCGTCACCACCCGCTTCGGCAATGTGCTGGGTTCCAACGGCTCTGTGATACCTTTGTTCAAGGAGCAGATCAGGAATGGTGGCCCGGTGACCGTGACCGACGAGCGCATCGTACGTTTCTTCATGCTCATCCCCGAGGCCTGCAAGCTGGTGCTCGAGGCTGGCACGAAGGGCCATGGTGGCGAAATCTTCGTCTTCGACATGGGTCAGCCCGTGAAGATTGCCGACCTGGCCAAGAGGATGATCGCCCTGTCGGGTGCCAAGCATGTCGAGATCAAGTACACAGGTCTCCGTGAGGGTGAGAAGCTCTATGAGGAGGTGCTCAACGAGCACGAGAGCACCAAGTCCACTTTCCACGAGAAGATAAGGATTGCCCAGGTGCGTGAGTACGACTACGAGAAGGTCTCTCACGACATCGACGAGCTGATAGACACCGCCAAGCAGTTTGACAACATGGCCATCGTGAAGAAGATGAAGCAGCTGGTCCCCGAATACAAGAGCAACAACTCCGTCTACGAAGTCCTCGACAAATAACCATAACCCCAATATGGTTAGTAGTTGACACAGATTTCCTGTCTTACTAGGGGGGCTTAACATAAAACTCCTATTGTCAGCATGTAAGTGCTAACACTTTTAAGATGAAAAACATAGATTTTATTTTTTTTACGCGTTTAAAAGAAAATCTATGCTTTTCATCTTTGTATCTAATAGGAAAACTTGGATTTGAAGGATGTGTTGAAGAAACTGAGGGAAACCCATAAACACAATGTTGGGATCTAGATAAGCAACATAAAAACTTCTAAGAATCATTATTTTGTAAATAAAAAGTTGTAAATTTGGTGCGGTGTTGCATATTGCGCACCATAACTTTTTTTTATTTACAAAATTTATGAAGAACTTCAAGTTTTTCTTCGCAGCATTCATGCTGCTGGCTGCTTCATGCAGCAATGACGAGTCTCTGGACTCAAGTGTTAACAATTTCAGCGAGCAGGCCCTTGCACCGGTTACGGTGCATGTGAAGGGGTTCTCCGTTTCGCAAGAGGAGTTCTCCGGGCCGATAACCCGAGCCGCTCAGGATTTGGGTGACTACAGTGGCATCAATGCCGTGACGCTGGCATTCTATGCCAGCAATGGCACCGAGGCCTACAAATCTACTCAGGCAAAGGGGGATGTCAATTTTGGCGAGTTCAGCTTGAGCCTCCCCATGGGCAGCTACACCATGGTGGCAGTGGCTTACTACCACAGTGATGCCAGCCCATTGGAGCTCACCAGCCCTACTGAAGCTGCCTTCACAGGTACTCGTGCCTACGAGACCTTCGCCACTACTCAGGAGGTAGTGATTAGCAACACCAATGCGGTGGACATCAGTGCCACACTCGACCGTGTTGTCACCCAGTTGAAGGTGGTCTCTACCGATGGCAAGACGGCTGATGTCAGCAACGTCCGCATGACATTCTCTGCTGGTGGCAAGGATTTCAACCCAACCACAGGTTTCGCCATCACCAACACTGGCTTTGCCAATACGGTGGGAAACAGTGCCGCAGTGGGCTCAACCTCCACCTCGCTCAGTTTCCTGTTCTTGGCGACCGACGAGCAGAACATCAACGTGACCATCGAGACCCTCGATGCCGATGGTGCTGTCTTGTTCTCCAAGACAGTCAACAACGTCCCCTTCCAGCGCAACCGTGTGACGAAGCTCACGGGTGCCATGTACACCAACGAGGCCCTCTCTGGCACCTTCCAGATAGAGACCGCTTGGCTCGATGAATATGATGCAAACTTCTAACGGATAGGAGGATGCATTATGCAAAGAATATGCAATTCCCTGTGTGCAGCAGTTTCCCTGCTGCTGGTGTTTGCAGTTTTTTCCTGCGAAAAAGCAATCTTTCCTGACGAAGACGAATCGGGAGCGACCAACGGCAACCTCCGCGTGAGCGTCTATCAGATAGAGCAGATGCCGTTTGCGAGTATGACTCGCGGTTCTCAGACCCGTGCAGCCTTTACTCGTTCTGCCGTGACGGATTACTGCAACCGCCTGAACTTCGCGATATACGATATGGACGGCACGCGCGTGAAGCAGGTCAACCAGACCTCGGACAAGGCGGGCTTCGGTACGGCATCGTTCTCGCTCGAAGAAGGTGAGTATCAACTGGTCGTCGTGGCCCATAGCAGCAACGGCAACCCCACGATGACGAACCCGCAGAAGATCCAGTTCTCGAACTCGCTGGGCTATACCGACACCTTTCTGTATTACACAACGGTGACGGTCACGGAGGAGCATCAGACGCTCCCGGTGTCGCTGGAGCGAATCGTGTCGATGTGCCGGTTTGTGATGAACGATGCGATACCTGCGGGCGTCATCAAGCTGGAGTTCTATTACACGGGCGGCAGTGGTTCGTTCAGTGCGACTACGGGCCTGGGCAATGTGGCGAGCAAGCAGAAGATGACGTTCTCTGTGACGGCTGGACAGAGTGGCACGCAGTACGATCTGTACACGTTCTTGCACCAGCAGGACGATGACATCACGCTGAAGGTGACGGCCTATGACGGCTCGGACAATGTGCTCTTCGAGCGCGACTTCGATGTGCCGATGACCCGTCGCAAGATCACGCGACTGTCGGGCGATTTCTTTACGGGCGACCCGTCTGCATCCGGAGATGTCGGTGTGACCATCAACATCAATGGCGACTGGGACGGCCAGACCGATGTTACGTATTAACCTCCTCAATGCGTAACAATATGAAGGATGCGATTAAGAGAGAGCAGAGCGATGTTGAGGATTCAGCCTTCGATAGAGGATGATGAGCATCATTCCGCTGCCAAGTTCATGCACTATGCTGAGTCCAGGCTTATCCATGCATCTGAAAAGTTCCGCAAGCGGTATTTCGCGATTCGGGATAAGAAGAAGCGTGAGAAGAGTGAAACATTAATTTCCACGAATGAACCATTAATTAACGAAAAATTAACGGATAATTTGCGGCAATTCGCGTTAACAGAAAAAGATAATCCGTGTAATTCGTGCAATTCGTGTTCGCAAACCCGACCTGAGGCTGTAATCTGTGATATCCGTGATATCCGTGTGACCGATAAGCCCGCCGCAGGCGATATTTCTGCGATATCTGCGCTTTCTGCGAGCCAAACTAAGGTTCTCGACTGCATCAAAGCCCACCCCGGCCTTCGCGTTCCTGGGCTTGAGGCTGAGACCGGCATTCCCTCCAAGAGCATCGAGCGCCACATCAAGGTGCTGATTGAGAGACACCTCATCGAGCACCGAGGCTCGAAGAAGACCGGAGGCTATCATGCCCTTAAATAAACTCTCATCACGAGGTCCGTGCATGGCACCCGACCCGCACGGACCTCGTATATAGATAAAATACCCTCATTAAAGACAAATTTGGAATAATATATGAAGACAATTCTAGTCACCGGCTCTGCCGGCTTTATAGGTTCTAATCTGGTGATGCGCCTCCTCAAGGAGGGCTTCCAGGGCGAAAGCGTTCATATTGTCGGTCTCGACAACATGAACAACTACTACGATCCATCCCTCAAGGAGTACCGCCTCAAAGAAATCGAGCGCATGTCACTGTGCCCGACGGTTTTGCCGTCGGGAAATACCTGGTCCTTCATAAAGGGCGACCTGGCCGACAAAGCCCTCATCGACCGCCTTTTCTCCGAGCATCACTTCGATATCGTGGTGAATCTGGCTGCTCAGGCCGGTGTCCGCTATTCCATCGAGAATCCCGATGCCTACATCCAGTCCAACATGATAGGCTTCTACAACATCCTCGAGGCCTGCCGCCACTCTTACGATGCGGTCAAAGGTACTCAGTCAAAGGACAAAGGTCAGGAGGCCTCAGACCTTAGACCTCAGACCTCAGACTATCAAGGCGTCCAACACTTGGTATATGCCAGTTCCAGTTCCGTCTATGGCGGCAACAAGAAGGTGCCCTTCAGCACTGACGACCGCGTGGACAATCCCGTCTCGCTCTATGCCGCCACCAAGAAATCGAACGAGCTCTTTGCCCATTGCTACAGCAAGCTCTATAACATCCCTTCAACCGGTCTGCGGTTCTTTACGGTCTATGGTCCTGCCGGTCGTCCCGATATGGCTTACTTCGGCTTTACGAACAAACTGCTCAAGGGCCAGACGATACAGATTTATAACTACGGCAACTGCCGTCGCGACTTCACCTATGTGGACGACATCGTTGAGGGCATCATCCGTGTGATGGCTAAGGCCCCAGAGAAGCGCAATGGCGAAGACGGCCTGCCCATCCCGCCTTACAAAGTATACAACATCGGTGGTGGCCAGCCCGAGAACCTGCTGGACTTCGTTCAGATCTTGCAGGAAGAGCTCGTGCGTGCTGAGGTACTCCCCCAGAACTACGACTTCGAGGCCCACAAGGAACTCGTTCCCATGCAGCCAGGTGACGTTCCCACCACCTATGCCGATGCCACTGCTCTGGAACGTGATTTCGGGTTCACCCCGAAAATAACCCTCCGCGAAGGTTTAAGAAAGTTCGCGGAATGGTATCGCGAGTACTATAAATAACGAATGCAAATCTTGCTGATAGACCGGATAGAGTTTCTGCGCTTTATGTGCTTTCTGCGAGACAAAAGATTCGTGTAATTCGTGCAATTCGTGTTCAAAATAGAAATCCGTGGTTTAAATTAATATGCAGTATCACATATTCTCCCCCTATCGCGTCTGTCCTCTGGGCGCACACGTCGATCACCAGCACGGTCTGGTGACGGGTTTTGCCATTAACAAGGGTGTCGACCTGTGGTTCGACATCTCCGACAATGGCCATGTCCATCTGGAGTCGAAGACCTTCGAAGGTATCGTCGATTTCGAGATTGATGCGCCTTCGCAGGTGCGTGAGCGCCACTGGGGCGACTATGCCCGTGGTGCAAAATATGCTTTAAGAAAGCGCTTCGAACTGAAGCGAGGCATCACTGGCGTCATCCAGGGCTCACTGCCCGTGGGTGGCTTGTCTTCATCAGCTGCCGTGTTGATTGCTTACGTCATGGCTTTTGCCAAAGCCAACGACATTACCCTCCAGCCCTTTGAGGTAGTAAAAATTGCCTCCGAGGCCGAGCGCGAGTACATCGGTCTGAACAATGGTCTGCTGGATCAGGCATGTATTGCCCTTTCCAAAAAGAATCAGCTCCTGTTTTTGGATTGTGACTCCAATGAATATCGCGTGATTCCTTTTGGAGGTCAAAGGTCAAATGTCGAAGGTCAAAAGTCAGCCTTAGACCTTAGTCCTCAGTCCTCAGACCTTCCCTTCGAGATTGGCATTTTCTTCAGTGGCCTCACGCGCTCACTGGTGAATAGTGACTACAACCTCCGAGTTTACGAGTGCAAGACGGCCGCTTGGAACATGCTGGCCTATACCGACCAGCCGCTGAAGACCTTCGACAAGACCTTCTTGCGCGATATCCCCAAGGCCACCTTCGAGAAAACGCGTATCGCTATGCCTGCTCGCTTCGCTCGTCGTGCAGAACACTTCTATAGTGAGTACCGTCGTGTCCGCCAGGGCGTTACCGCTTGGGAAACGGGTAACCTCAAGCTCTTTGGCAAGCTGAGTTTTGACTCCTGCGAGAGCAGCATCCATAACTATGAGTGTGGCTCCCCAGAGCTCATTGCCATCTATGACATCATGCGCTCCCTTCCCGGTGTCTATGGTGGTCGTTTCTCGGGTGCCGGTTTCAAAGGCGCCTGCATCGCTTTGGTAGATCCCGCCCATAAGGAGAATATCGAAAAGGTGCTGACAGAGCGCTACCTGGCTCAGTTCCCTGAATACGAAAAGACCTTCCAAGTCTTCTGGGTCAAACCCGACGATGGAGCCCGCTTTGTTTAGCACGCTTTGCGTGGAAATTATTCAAAATTTGATTCAAAATTATACAAAATGAATCTGATTGAAGAATATAATAAACGATTCGAATTCTTTAGGGAAATAACAGGTGAGGCTATGCTTGTTCATCGCAAGTATAAACCAGGCCTCTTGGAATCTGCTTATGAAGCCGCCTTAAAATACCTTCTCGAACAAAAAGGTCATAAGGTTGAACAACAAGTTTTTCTTCCAATGTTTTGGGAAAATGTACAGTTGGCTCAAACCTATCGAATGGATTTAGTGATTGATGACGATATTATTGTTGAACTGAAAGCCGTCTCCCATGTGGAAACATGCCATCGGAAACAACTTTGGAATTATCTTAATCTGACACATAAGCCCTATGGTATGCTCATTAATTTTGGTGCTGACCATCTTTATTCCGAGTGGTATCATAGACATCCTGATTCAGGAGAGATTGAAAAAATTAAGTTATTGTAAAATTTTGTTTTAATTTTTGAATAATTTCCGCCGTAAGGCGCTAAGTAATGAAGAATATAGTTATAGCAGCAGGATATGCAACAAGGCTGGGGGAGTTGACGAAGAACTTCCCGAAGCCGTTGCTGAAAATAGGTGAGAATACTATCTTGGGTCGTATGTTGGATGATATCGACCAGATTCCTGAGATTGACGAGCATATCATCATCACCAACCATAAGTTCGCTCATATCTTTGAGGAGTGGGCAAAGGTTAATTTTGGAGACCCACTTTGTGGGGAAATTCAACAAAATTCAGATCTAAAATTGAACAATTCTGAATTAAATTTGAATAATTTCCAGGCACAGCCTGCTTTAAAAGAAAATATCAAGCTTAAAAAGCCCATCACCATCATCGATGACGGCACGGAAACCAACGATACCCGCTTAGGTGCAGTCTGCGACCTGCTCTTAGCTATAAACGGAGGTGCCAAAGGCATCAGACCAGCCCAAGATGGCCTTAGGCCTTTGACTTTTGACCTTCGACCCATCGAAGATGACCTCTTGGTGGTAGCCGCAGATAACCTGCTATTCTTCTCATTCCAGGAGTTTGTAGACTTCGCCAAGGAAAAAGGCACCTCGTGCATCATGTGTCACGAGCAGCCCTCTATCGAGAAGCTCCAGCGCACAGGAGTTGTCGAACTCGATGAAAACATGAAGGTATTGGGCATGGAGGAGAAACCTCAGGTGCCTAAGTCGCATTGGGCCGTGCCACCTTTCTACATATATACGCGCGAGGATCTCGACCTCGTCCGTCACTCTGTAGAGAACGGCTGTGGCAAAGACGCCCCCGGCAATCTGGCCCACTATATGGTGGAGCACACTACCATGCATGCCTGGCCCATGTCTGCCGGTCGCTTCGACATTGGCAGTCTCGATACCTATTATGAAGCCTGCGAGTTAGCGAGAGCAGGGAAAATATAGTTCTCCCTCCCGTACTTCGAGTTCGTGTACGACCACCATTGGGACCTGGGCCACGGCTGGAGAATCCAGACTTTGGCTTTATCGATATCCGTCAGGACGAGTCAGACAAAAAGTGACGGAATAAAAAACGAACACGGATCTAA
Source organism: Prevotella sp. (assembly GCA_017389705.1). Lineage (GTDB taxonomy): Bacteria > Bacteroidota > Bacteroidia > Bacteroidales > Bacteroidaceae > Prevotella. Next base: position 710 of record JAFPEE010000135.1, on the reverse strand, counting down.
CGGATAAAACGGATAAAATCAGTTGAATCAGAGAAATCCGTGGTCTGAAAATAAGGATATGTTGCTATACAGTGAGTTGAGTTACGCTATCAATGGAGCAGCCTTCCAAGTTTATAATAAACTGGGGCATGGCTTCTTGGAGGCAGTCTATCAGGAAGCTCTGGAAATAGAGTTCCAGAGACGCAACATTCCGTATGAACGTGAGAAGGAATTGAAAATCAATTACGATGGTGTAGAGTTAAAACAAACTTACAAAGCAGATTTCGTCTGCTATGATAAGATAATTGTAGAACTGAAGGCGGTAAGCGCGTTAGACGATGCTCACCGATCTCAAGTCTATAATTATCTACATGCCACAGGCTATAAGTTAGGTTTGCTCTACAACTTCGGATGCTCCGACGAACTGGAAAAAGAACGTATTGTTATTTAATCCGTTCAATCCGAGTCATCCGTGTTCAAAAAAAAATCGAACACAGATCTACCGGATACACACAGATAAGTAATCCGTTCAATCCGTGTAATCCGTGTTCAAAAAATAATCGAACACAGATCTACCGGATACACACAGATAAGTAATCCGTTCAATCCGAGTAATCCGTGTTCAAAAAATAATCGAACACAGATCTACCGGATACACACAGATAAGTAATCCGTTCAATCCGTGTAATCCGTGTTCAAAAAATAATCGAACACAGATCTACCGGATACAC
>JAFPEE010000134.1 GCA_017389705.1 Prevotella sp. | reverse complement strand
CTGACGCATCACGTCGCGTGAACCCTCTAATATGATATTCGCAACCGTCCGACGGCGACGCGGATCATCCTCAGAAAGCCCTGCATTGGGGTCGGTGATACCCCTTGCCTTCAGAATTTCCCTAATACGGGTGGGGATGGAGGTGTCTTTATCCACCTCTTTTACTACGCCACCACGGCCAATCTCGAAGTTGAGATGCTCGCGGGTGGGGTCTTGTGTACCTGATACCTGCTTATTATAAGCTGATTGCTGAGCAATACGCAGATGTTCATTGCTTTGTGCTCGTGTCATGCCCTTACTGGGCTTTAAGTCGCAAACTTGCTTTGCCATTATTTATTCGTTTATTAGTTCAAATGGGGGTCTTGGGGTGTGAACCCTGAGCCTAACCGTCCGAGAGCTTGCTCCAATCCGCTTGCGATTGAGGACGGGCATCTTTGTGGGGCATCTGCCGACAAAGTGCGTATTAGGCTACACCCTTCTGCCCAAGGGCAGTGTGGCACGACCTGGGGCAGACGCGCAAGCGCTCTCCGTTTCAGTCGTCGTACACACTAAAAATCGTTGTCTGTGATATAGTTTAACTTGATTGCCTTTCGGTTGCCTGCCAAGGTCATGGTGACGATGCCAAGCTCCTGTAACTTCTCCAAGAAACGGCTGACCGTATCGCGGTCCCATCCCCAGGCTTTCGAGAACTCGAGGACGCTGCCTTTCATGAACTTTCCGTCACCCGTAAGCAGCGCGATGCGCTGACGCTCCATCAGGTCGCGGAAGGCTTCGAGGCGACTGTACTTCGGCTGTTTCTTCACACCCTGCAGCAGCAGGTTCCAGAGAGCGATGTCTGTGACTATTCGCACCTGGCTGTTTCTAACTGTGTCCTTATCCATGTCGTAATGCTTTAGTGTTTATGCCAGCACAGCATCCCGCATCGTGGACTGCGGGATGCCGCCTCTTGTTATGCTGCCGTTACGGTCGGGGTAGATGTATGCTGCAAGCAGCACTATCTCCAGCATCTCGGTGACGATGATGTAGCGAGGCGAGACCATGGCGATGAGCATGGCGAGGGCTGCCACGACGAGAAAATGCTTCGGGTGGTCGTGGAGGTAGGTGAGCACCGCGTCGGCCCACTTGTACGAGAACATAGCCAGGCTCATCACTGCGGCCAGGAGTGTAGCGTAGGGGCGGGTCATCAGTGCACCGTAAAGGCCGATGGTCTGTGCGGCATCGGCTACAGACAGATGGCTGTCGTGCATCAGCGTGGCAATGGCGGTGGATGCCTGGAAGTCGATGAACTCGAGGGCTATCATCACCATCAGGATGACGAGCGTGAAGAACTTGCGGAAGTTATCGCTACGCTTCATGCCCTCGTAGAATCGCGTGGCGAATGCAGGTCGCCAGCGCATGGCGAACGTGAACGGCACGGCGGCCATCACGAACATCAGAATCATTTTCAAGTCTATTATACTCATGTTGCTTTATGAATTTGTTAAGTCGTGTAATTTGTTTGTTTTTGTTGTTTGAAAGGCGACTGCCAGTAGCGGTCAGAGGAAGTTGATGAGCAATGCGTCGAGACGCTGCTGTTCCTCGATGTCGAGGTCGGGCTGCGGTTGCTCCAGTCGCTCCAGTTCCTGCTTCAGGAAGGTGAAGACGGTTTCGATGGAGGCATAGAAATCGACGTGTATCTCATCAATGATGCCGCACTGGTGTGACGCTATGCGTACCACATACATTTCGTCCTGATAGGGCATGGAGTAGGCGAGGGCGTGGAAGTTGTTGCCGGCCTTGTCGCTGTAGAGGTAGAGCACCTGCAAGAGGAGCTTCGAGACGAGCAGGTCAATCAGGTCGTCTATCATTTCCTGATGGGTCAAGGGGATGGTTACCGTCGCCTGGATGCCATCGTTCAGGGCGGTCAGTTCGAGGTCATCGGTCTTGAACTTTTCCATGCTTTCGGTGGCTTCGAGGAAGCCCATCAGGTTTGCGATGATGCGCTCATCGACTTCTCCAGTTATAATGAATAGCATCACAAAACGCTTTTGAGGTAACACTTCAGGAAATACTCGCTCAGCACTGAGGAGAGTTTTTCCGTTTCCGATTTGGGCGAGTGCGCATAGTCTTTGCCGTCAACGTAGGCAAGGAGCATGGGCAGTTCCTCGGCCAAATGTGTCAACGTCTGCTCCTGCTGCGGGGTCAGCATGGCTGTGGCGTAGTTGTCCATCGCCAGGAACGGCTGAATGAGGAGCCATCGGTAGTTGGCCGATTGTTTGGCATCCAACGGTTTTTGGGCCTTGATGTCGTTGCGGCATGTCTCGGCGCTTTGGAGGATGCGGCGGTTAAAGTCGAGGTAATACTGACGCGCCGAACGGAATTCATCGGAGGCCAGCATGGCCTTGCGGCTGGCAGAGGTGCCTACCTTCAGTTTCACCACGTCGGCCATCGAGCGCTGCTTGGCAAGTGCCTGTCGGGTGATGACCATCCTGAAGCTGTCGGTAACGGCAAAGAACTCCGAGGCGAGTCGGGCATCGTTCTGGAGTGTGGAATCCCGCACCATGAGGGTGAGTGTCGAGTCCTGCAGTTCCTGCCAGATGTTGAT
>JAFPEE010000133.1 GCA_017389705.1 Prevotella sp. | reverse complement strand
GTGCTTCTGGCATCGGTGATGCTGGTAGTCATGTCTTTTGCTTCGTGCAAGAGTAGTAATAAACCCGCCGCCGACGCTTCTGCTCAGGACAGTGTTCCTGAGGTGCTGAAGGACGTTGCCGGCATAGAGAAGTTTCAGACCAAACTAGACTATAGCAAGGCAGAAAACTGGGTAGAGAGACCAGCCGAGGCTAAGAAGCCGGTTGACGTGTTCTTCATCTATCCTACGGTGACGGGCTTCCGCGACCCTGTGCAGATATGCGAGGTGACCGACTCGGAAATGGTGGCCGGTGCCCAGATGGTACGTCGGGTGCAGACTAGCGTGTTCGAAGAGAGTTGTAACATCTACATGCCCTACTACCGTCAGATTTCGATGCCTAAGCCTGGCACTGACTACCGCTTCGTGACCAACTATCTGTCGGGTTTCGATGCCACCGATGCGCTCGACTACTTTCTGACGCACCTGAATCAGGGGCGCCCATTCATTCTGGCGGGTCACTCGCAGGGTTCCTCGACGCTGCTCAACCTGCTGGAGAACTACATGACCAAGCATCCTGAGCATCTGAGCCGCATGGTGGCTGCCTATCCCATTGGCTTTGCCGTGACCAAGGACTTCCTGGAGCGCACTGGTTTGAAGTTTGCCGAGGGAGCCATCGACACGGGCGTCATCGTCTCGTGGAATACCGAGGGTGTCGGCAACAAGGATGCCAAGAACGCTACGCTGGCTCCCGACGGCCTGAGCATCAACCCCATCAATTGGAAGCGTGACGACACCTACGCCTCTGCCAAGGACAACTTAGGCTCGCTGGACGAGATGACGGGCAGGGTCATCGTGCCTGGCATTGTTGACGCCCGTGTTGACACCGTTCGTGGCTCAGTCGTCGTCACCACGGCGGCAGCCAAGCCCTTTGCCATCAGTGAGAAAGAGGCTGTACCCTTGTTCGGGCCTGAGTGTTACCACCGCAACGACTACGGTTTCTTCTACAACAACCTGAAGCAGAATATTGCCGATCGCATTAGGGCGTTCGTGGAAAAGTGAGAATAACAGAAGAAAGTTATGAACATGAAATTGAAAAAAATACTGCAAAGAGTGGCTGCGGTAATCATCGCCATCATCGTCGCCGGTGGCGCAGTTTGGTTGATTACCGGACGCTCACCCATGGCCATCATAGTGAAGAGCGCTTTACACCAGATGGACACGGAGTCGTACGACAAGGCCATGGCTGACAAGACCGACAAGCGTACAACGGAGATTCCTGCCGGCATAGTATTTCCGCGTGAGGTTGCTCAATATACCATCGGAACCATGCAGGTATTTGAAGTGCCTGCTGAGAACGAAGAGAAACCTGTAGTACTCTATCTGCATGGCGGCGCTTACGTCCATAACTTTACGTCTCAGCACTGGAAGGCCATGGCTGAGTGGGCAAAGGCCACAGGCTGTGGCATCGTGGCTCCCAACTACCCGTTGCTGCCTCTCCATACTGCTGCTGAGGCTCACCTGCTCATGATGCAGCTTTATCGTGAACTGCTGAAGGGTATTCCTGCCCACCGTATTCTTATCATGGGCGACTCTGCAGGTGGCGGCTTTACGCTGGCGCTGGCACAGCAGATACGCAATGACTCGCTCGACCTGCCTCGCCATCTGGTGCTTATCTCGCCCTGGGTTGATGTCATGGGCGGTGATTCTTCGCTGCAGGAGCGCGACAACTGGCTCACCATTGATGTGTTGCAGAAGTATGGCACTGCTTGGGCAGGACAGATGGATGTTGCCGACCCTATGATTTCGCCAATCTATGGTGACATGGAAGGTTTACCGCCTACCGACCTCTATACCGGTACATGGGAGGTGTTCTACACCGATGTCTGCAAGACCTACGACAAAATGAAGGCCGCTGGTGTTGATGCTCACCTGCATGTCGCCCAAAAGATGGGGCATGTCTATCCCCTCTGGCCCAGTCACGAGGGTGGCAAAGCCCGTCGTGAGATAGCAGAAATTATTAAAACGAACTCTAAAAATTAAATGACTATGAGTAAGATTAAGACTATAGGAATACTTACGTCGGGCGGCGATGCCCCAGGCATGAATGCTGCTATTCGTGCCGTGACGCGCGCAGGCATTTACAACGGATTTAAGATTAAAGGTATCTATCGTGGATACGAGGGACTCATCCACGACGAGGTGAAGGAGTTTACCACCGAGGATGTCAGTGGTATCATTACCCGTGGTGGCACTATTCTGAAGAGTGCCCGTAGCAAGGATTTTATGACACCTGAGGGCAGACAGAAGGCTTACGAAACATGTAAGAAGGAAGAGATAGACGCCTTGATTGTGATTGGCGGCAATGGTTCGCTGACGGGTGCCCGCGACTTCGCCATGGAGCATGACTTCACCTGCATCGGACTGCCCGGTACCATCGACAACGACCTGTATGGCACCGACGCCACCATTGGTTACGACACGACGATGAACACCATTATGGACTGCGTGGACCGCATCCGCGACACGGCCAATTCGCATGAGCGCATCTTTTTCGTCGAGGTGATGGGCCGCGACGCCGGCTTCCTGGCTCAGAACTGTGCCATCGCCTGTGGTGCAGAGGCAGCTATCGTACCTGAGGAGTCGACTGACGTAGACCAGCTGGCGGCATTCATGGGCCGTGGTATCCGTAAGTCGAAGAAGTCTTGCATCGTCATCGTTTCGGAGAGTCCGAAGTGCGGCGCCCTCTACTATGCCGACCGTGTGAAGCATGAGTTCCCCGAGTTCGACGTGCGCGTTTCCATCCTCGGCCATTTGCAGCGTGGTGGCAGCCCATCGGCCCGCGACCGCATCTTGGCCAGCTGCACGGGTGTGGGAGCCATCGAGGCCATCTTACAGGGACAGC
>JAFPEE010000132.1 GCA_017389705.1 Prevotella sp. | reverse complement strand
CAGTCAGTCAAGAGCAGGATGGTTACGATGATGCTCATCAGTAGCAGCATGCACATGTTGAACCAGAGCGTCTTGACATGATGGGATCCGATAATCTTCTCGCTGCTGTAGAACGGTGCCCGGCCTATGTGGCTCTGCGGCGTCAGGAAGATGAGTCCGGTACGAGGCACGATATAGTTGTCCACGACATCGAGCACTCTCTGCTGGTCGGCACCGATAACACAGTCCTCCAGCTTCAGGTTATAGTTGTCGCGCTTCAGCTCGAGCAGGGCTTCCTTGCCGTTCTTCCGAATGAACTGGGCCACGAGGGCGTCAGATTTCAGGGTTACCTGATTACTGCGACTGGCAAGAAGGTCCTCGGCTTTATGCATGTAGTCGTTCAACGACTCGTAGGATTCATCACCCGTATAAGGCTCCATACCGCAGTATTTCGTGAGGACAGGCAGGTTGGTGCGGATGACTTCCATATGCTCCGGCTTTACCTGCTCGCCACGACTCTGCTCGCTCTTCAGGGTTTCCAGCTGCGACTGTAGCTCATAGAGGAATCCCATGTTGTAGAATTGTGTCTCGTATTTCTCCTTGTCAAGCTCAAAGAACTGAGCCTCGTAGGCATTGTCTGTGAAGGAAGTAACGGCTAAGGCCTCGTATGACCATCTCGAAGGAATGAGATCGCCTATCAGAGGCACGTTGCCTGTGGTGCTCTTGCTGTCAAGATCGCTGAAGCTGACTACGAGTCCGCAGAGCAATATCTGTGGGATGAGCAGAATGGGGATACTGATATAGATGGCCACCACGGAGCTGAGACACTGTGACAGCAACAGTCCTGTCAGGTTGGCCAGTAGTGCCGTCACGAACAGGACAATCCACCAGGTTGTAAAGAGCCCATGCAATCCCATGATGGTGTTACCAACGAGGATGAACAGCAGGGTCTGAATCAGTGATACGAAAGCCATATAGACTATCTTCGACCAGATATAACTGCCGTATGACAGATTGAGGAAGCTCTCACGTTTCAGCAGGGCACGGTCCTTGATAATCTCTTCTGCAGAGCCGCTCATGCCGGTAAATGTAGCCACGATGACTGCCATGAAGAAGTAACTTACCAGGTTCTTGTTGTTCATGACGGTATAGCCTTCGGGTGGGGCATAGCGGGTAAGCAAGGCACAGATGCAAGCCAGCAGGGGAGCCTCCAGCAGGGTGATGCAGAGATACTGGACGTTGGTAATCTTAGTCTTGATGTTGCGCTGGAGGAAGATGGCAAACTGCTTCAGTGCGCCAGGCTTCTTCTGGTCGGACGGCGGCACGTCGCTCACCGTTGGCGCGTCCATTTCCTCACGATGCTTCAGATAAAGCTCATGCCAGTCCTGAGGCGTCATCTTGCGCTCATCGGAAGGCTCACCGGTATTGCTGAGTGCTTTCTCGTCAATGATGTTCAGCACAATCTCCGGGTTCACATTGCCACAAGTGGGGCAGGCGCTGGTCTCTGCGTCGGCATAGTTAGCCGCTTCCTTGAAATAGGTAATGGCGTCAATGGGGTTACCGTCAAAGACAGGATAGCCACCACGGTCCAGCAGCCACAGACGGTCGAAAAGCTTATAGACATCGCTGGACGGCTGATGGATATTGACGATGATGAGCTTGCCCTTCAGGGTTTGCTCCTTCAGCAGGTTGATAACCTTCTCCGTATCAGCAGAAGACAGTCCGGAAGTTGGCTCGTCAAGGAATAGAACGGCAGGTTCTCTAATCAACTCCAAGGCGATGTTCAGGCGCTTGCGCTGACCTCCTGAGATGTATTTATTGATGGCAGAGCCGACTTTCAGGTCTTTGGTAGCATCCAGGCCAAGGTCTTTCAGCGTCTTCATCACTCGGCGGTCCAGCTCTTGGTCTGACATGCCTTCGAAGCAGAGCTTGGCTGTGAACCAGAGGTTCTGGTAGACGGTAAGCTCTTCAATAAGCAGGTCGTCCTGTGGCACGAAGCCTATCAGGTCCTTGGCTGCAGGCTCTGTGATGTCATGTCCGTTGATGGTAATGGTGCCTTCCTGCGGTTTCAGGCTGCCGTTGAGCAGGGAGAGTAGGGTGGTCTTGCCCGTTCCGGAGCCTCCCATGATGGCTAAGAGCTCTCCGCTCCTCAGGGTGAAGCTCAGGTCGTGCATACCATTGTCGCTGTTGGGGAATCGGAAGTTAATGTCCCTACCGCAGAACTCCACAGTCTCCTGGCTGTTCTCTCCGCTTTCCTTATTATAGGCACTGATGATGCAGGAATAGTAGACAGGGCGCCCATTGCTGTTCTTCAGCACGCTGCTCTGTATCCAAACCTGATAGGTGCCTGCCAGCACTGGAACATCGTTTAGCAAAACGGTATCATCGCCTAAATAGGTGAAGATAAGCATGCCTGTGACAGGGTCGAGCAAGGTCTTGACAGTACCTTGGAACCCCTCGATATGGTGCAGCATAACATGTTCCGTCTCACGATTGCCAACATAGTCAGAGAAGTTTTTGTACTGCTCTTCAGGGATGAAGAACTTCTCGGCCATGGTCTTGAACATTTCCTCAGACTGGATACCGTCATAGCCGCAGAACTCCATCAGACGCAGCAGCAACAGGGCTTCCTCGAAAGGACGGATCTTTCCATGCAGGGTTGAACAGATAGAGCTGACGGTATCTTGTGTGTTCAAGTCGTCAGTCATCTCGTAAGCCATACGCATGTCGCTGTAGAGGTCGAGATAGAGGTCTGTATTACGGATTCCAAAGTGATGACGCAAGTAACTCACGAGCATTTCCTTTGCTCGTGCCTCGTCCACCTGCTCAACCTTTCCGAATAGAGCAAACAGACTGATAAAACTGGATAGTATGACGTCTGTCATCTTGTTGCTTTAGGTTTGCAAATTTATTAAAAATATCAGACTACGGTCATATCGTAGCCGTTAAAAAACATTAAAAGGGGTATTAAACGACTTTTTTGCTCAGTGTTAGCACGGATTTTTGTACCTTTGCACCCTGATTTGAAAACGGATATTGTCATGATACGGAAATATATATTATCTATAATAGGTGCAACGTTCTTTGCCATGATGTCGACAGCTCAGCCCGATATTCGGTTTGCCGACCTGCCTTTAAGCCTGTCGCCAGACCAGATGGTGGAACAGCTGCAGCAGAAGGGCATGCACCAGGTCATGGGTGCCGGAATCACGGATACCTACCGTCTGACTGGTAAGCTGGCAGGCCTGAATGTCTATGTAGACGTCAACTTCTCTAAGGACAGCCTGCATATCAACCATCTTCGTTTGTCAACCCGTAAGGCTGTGCGGAGCATCCTGGAGGACTATACGACGGTGATGCGCTGGATGGAGAAGCACTATGGCAAACCTACTTGGGAGTCAACTGTCAGAAGTCATCCCTTTGCCCGCTGGTATATAGGTTTCGACTGCGACATCGTACTTATAGCTACAGCTAAGTCAACCATCGAGGTTTATTTCTACAACAACCACAAGAAGCGCAACATCGACTACTATGCCATTCTGAAGTATTGTGAGCGCAACCCTGTCGATACGGCTCCCCACCTGACTGCACGTGAGAGTGTGACGTGGCGAAGCAGCTCTGCTCCTGTGGTAAAGAAGAAGCCCTCTAAACGTCATTTACGCAAGAAGGCTTCTAAAAGTCGTCGGAAGTCGAAGGCTCGTAAGTCTCGAAAGCGTCGTCGCTAATCCTCGCCTCTCGGCTCTTACCTTATTATATTATATAGGCTATTAGGACAGGAATCCTAACAGGGCACCTGCTGCAACGGCAGAGCCTATGACGCCAGCCACATTGGGGCCCATGGCGTGCATCAGCAGGAAGTTATGACGGTCATACTCCAATCCGAGGTTATTCGATATGCGTGCTGCCATAGGAACAGCAGAGACACCTGCATTGCCAATCAGCGGGTTCAGCTTCTTGTCTTTGGGCAAGAACACGTTCATCAGCTTGACAAACAATACACCACTCATGGTGGCAATGATGAAAGCACCGGCACCGATGGCGAAGATGTAGATGGTGTTCATAGTCAGGAACTCTGATGCCTGTGTCGAGCAGCCTACCGTCAGTCCTAACAGCATAACGACGATGTCGTTCAGCGCAGCACCTGCAGTCTTGGCCAGACGGGTGGTTTTTCCACTCTCCTTCAGCAGGTTACCAAAGAACAGCATACCCAGCAGAGGAAGACCGGAAGGCACGATGAACGTTGTCAGCAGCAGTCCTACGATGGGGAACAGGATGCGCTCTGTCTGTGATACCTGACGACCTGGCTTCATCTTGATGACACGCTCCTTCTTGGTGGTCAGCAGACGCATCAATGGGGGCTGGATGAGAGGCACCAAGGCCATATACGAATAGGCACACACAGCAATGGCACCCATCAGGTTGGGTGATAGCTTGCTACTGAGGAAGATAGCCGTAGGACCATCCGCACCACCAATGATGGCAATACCAGCAGCCTGGTTAGGCTCGAAGCCCAAGGCCAAAGCAAACATGTAGGCGCCAAATATACCAAACTGGGCAGCAGCACCAATGAGCATCAGCTTTGGATTGGCCAGCAGGGCAGAGAAGTCTGTCATAGCACCAATGCCAAGGAAGATGAGAGGCGGATACCAGCCCTGACGTACTCCTTGATAGAAGATGTTCAGCACGGAGTTGTCCTCATAGAGTCCTATTTCCAGTCCTGCGTCAGCACGGAAGGGAATGTTGCCTAAGATGATGCCCAGTCCGATGGGTACGAGCAACAGAGGCTCAAAATCCTTCTTAATGGCGAGCCAGATGAAGAAGGCTCCCACTACTATCATGATGAGATTGCCTGTCGATACGTTGGCAAAGCCCGTATAGGTCAGGAACTCATTGAAGTTTTCTACGATAAATTGCCACATAACTCTTAATAGTCAATCTTCAATTATCCGATGGTCAACAATACGGCACCCTCCATGACAGAGTCGCCAGGATTAACATTGATGGCAGTTACGGTTCCTGCATACTCAGACTCGATGTTGTTCTGCATCTTCATGGCTTCGAGTACGATGACGACGTCGCCAACTGCGATGGTGTCGCCTACCTTGACATTGATAGAGGAAATGGTGCCAGGCAGGGGAGCCTTTACTGGATTGCCTGAGCCAGCAGGAGCTGCGGGCTGTGCAGGTTTGGGCTGGGCTGCTGCGGCTACTGGTGCTGCAGCGGGTGCTGCGGCAGCGACAGGTGCAGCTGTCACAGAAGCAGAGCGCCTGATAGCGGCCAGCTCTGGGTGCTTGGCAGCATTGATGGGTTTCTGCATCTCTATCTCAAAGGGGATGCCGTTTACGCTTACGCTGGCTATTTTGCCTTCTACGTCAAGGATTTCTACCTCGTAGTCTACGCCTTGTACTTTATATTGATACTTTTTCATTGCTGTTATCTGTTGTTTTATGTTACTAATCGCTCATCGCTGATTCATTCCTTAGTGTAGTTGCGGAGTCGTTGGAATGGATGGGGAGTTATGCTTGGTGGGGATGAAAGCCTCATGCAGATGAGTCATCTGGCTATACTCGTCGTCCCAGTCTGTATCTTTGGGCTTGATGGTGATGACACCACTCTCCACATCGTGGATGTCGTCCTCATACTGGCGCAGGGCCAGGCCGATGACAGCCATGTATACTTCTCTGTCGATACCCTTCGTGTTAAGACCTTCTTTCAGGATGACACCCGTCTTGTGTCCTACCTCCATGGTCTTCTCCACCGTCTTGGTGATGGGTTTGATGGGTTGCTGGTTGATGACCTTCTTAGCCATTTCCTGATGGCGCATGAACATGCCGAACAGGGTGAAGAACACCCACAGCAAGGCTAAGCAGAAGAACACGATGCCCATAGCCATTACTGCCATACCAACGCCATAAGGGTCCTCGCGCTTGAACTTCTCTACCTTCGACTCGCTGACTGTTGTCTGGTTTTGAATGCCAGGGGTCACGCGGTCTGCAGACTTCACCTCCCAGTCGGCAGCAGTACCGTTATTGGCAATGCGGGCAAACGACTGGTCTTTGTCCAGTACGGGAATGGTGATGGAGTCAATAAGCTGGGTGGCGTTACCGTTGTAGAGGGCTATCCATGTGGGCTTGTCTGCATGGACGGGGACAGCGAGGTGCAGAGTGCCTTGTGCAGGCTTGCTGCCTAACTGGAACACGATAAGCTGGCGAGCTGTGAGGTTGGTGCGCCCGTCACCGCTGGGAATCTGGCTCATACGGCTGACGCGCTCAGGAACGCTCATCTTCTTGTCGAGTACGGAACGGTCTGTAGTCAGGTACATGCCACGAATGTTGTAGGTCGAGTGCGAGATATTGGCAATCTCGACCCAGGCATTCCTTGCTCCGTATTCGTCAATCAGGCTCGTCTCGTTGTTGGTCATCACCTCGTTCAGCTTGATGCTGGCATCCATCTGGGCCATCATGGGCTGAGAGGCAAGCGTAAGGAACGAGCCCATCAGGAGAGCACGCCCTACTTTGACTTTTAGATCGAAGAATCCGATTCTTTTCATTTGTATGGTCTATTGTGTATTATTATTTGTTATCCACAGAAGAACAGCACCACTATCTGTGCCGTAAAGATGCGTAGGAACATGGATAGCGGGTAGACTGTCGAATAGCCCAGGGCGGGTGCCTCTTTCGAGCAGACGCTGTTGGCATAGGCCAGTGCTGGGGGGTCGGTATAGGTACCTGCTATCATACCCATGATGGTGAAGTAATTGAAGTTGAACTTCAGGCGGGCTATGGGGCCTACGATGAGGATGGGGATGACGGTAATGAGGAAGCCTGTCAGCACGTAGAGCAGTCCGTCGCCGTCGATTACCGTATCGAAGAAGTTGGCTCCAGCCTTGATGCCCACAGAAGCCAGGAACAACACCAGTCCTATCTCGCGCAGCATCATGTTGGCAGAGGTGGTGGTGTAGGTTACAAGGTGTATCTTGTAGCCATAGCGGCCAATGAGAATGGCTATAATCAGGGGTCCTCCTGCAATACCCAGCTTCATGGGGACAGGCATGCCTGGAATGGCGATGGGCAGGGAGCCGAAGATGATACCGATGATGATGCCTACGAAGATGGTAGCGATATTCGGTGCATTCAGTCTGCGTATGGAGTTACCCATCTTGTTTGCCACGCGGTCTACGGCATCCTCAGGACCGACAACCATGATCTTGTCACCCACCTGCAAAGGCAGTCCTGCGGTAGCAAAGAGGTCCATTCCGTGACGAGTGACGCGAGTGACGTTGACACCATGAACACTTGAGAAGTGGAGTGACGCCAAGGTCTTACCGTTAATCTTCGGGTTGGTAATCAGTATTCGCTTCGATACCAGAGGCTGGTCTTGCTGCTCGAAGTCGATGTCCAGCTTAGGACCGATGAAGGCCATGATGGCTTCCTGGTCTGCTTCGGCACATACAATGAGCATCTGGTCGCCCAGGTGGAAGATGGTGTCGCGGTTGGGGATGCAGAGCTCGCCCTCATGGACCAGACGTGATACCACGAAATCGCGGTTCAGGAAGTCGTGAACCTGCAGCAGCGTCTTTCCTTCCAGGTATTTATTCGTCACCTCAAGGTGCATCTTATAAGGCTTCTTGTTGGCTGAAGTCTCCTCCATGGCAACCAGGCGCTCCTCTTCTTTCTCCAGGCGTACCTTGCATATATACCTTATTAATATAGTGGCACCAATGATGCCCAGCACACCCAGCGGGTAGGCGCAGGCATAGGCTGAGGCTATCTGAGGCGCGCCATTGGGGAATACCGACTGCAACGCCTCGTTGGCGGCACCAAGACCAGGTGTGTTTGTGACGGCACCATAGAGCGTACCTACCATCATGGGCAGGTTGGTTACGTTCGACGTGTCGAAGAAGATGAAGTAACAGGCAAACATCACCACGATATTGAGGAAGATGGCCAGCGAAGCCAGTCCGTTAAGCTTGATGCCTGCTGTGCCAAAACTCTCAAAGAAACCTGGTCCTACCTGCATACCTATCATGAACACGAACAGGATGAGTCCGAAGTCCTGAATGAACGTCAGGATGGGTGTGGGGGCGGTAAATCCGATGTGCCCTGCTACGATACCGGCAAAAAGCACGAAGGTGACACCCAGCGAGATGCCTCCAATCTTGATTTTGCCCAAATATACACCAGCGGCGATGACAACAGCATAGAGCAACGCTATGTGCGCTACTGAGTCCGTTGTGATAAATAAGTCTTTAAGCCATTGAAATGATTCCATAACCTACTATAGTCGAAATTGCCTGCAAAATTACTAAATTCTTGCTCAATACAAGCAACTTTGTGCAATTAATTTTTGATTTTTACTTTTTTTACCTTTTCCCCTGCTGGCGAAAGGCTCTTCAGTCGTAATACGAAGAGCCTTCAGTCGTAATACGAAGGGCCTTCACTCGTAATACGATTTTCGACCCGTTTGGAGGTCTTTTGTTGCATAAAGATAAAATAAATATTAAAAAGTTCTTTGTTTAGGAAATAAGTTGTTATCTTTGCAAAGAATTTGTGAACGCTAAAATATTACTTATATAATAATACAAAACGTTTTTTATCCTTATGGCAAACAAAGAGAAACTCTTCAGCGAGTTCCAAGCACCGACCACTCAGGAGTGGCTGGACAAGATTGAGGTGGACCTGAAAGGTGCCGACTTCCAGAAACGACTCGTATGGAGAACCAACGAAGGGTTCAATGTACAGCCCTTCTATCGTCGGGAAGACCTGGCGAATCTGAAAACACCTGACGCTCTGCCAGGCGAGTTCCCATTCGTACGTGGTAACAAGAAAAATACGAATGAGTGGTATGTTCGTCAGAACATTGCAGTCAATGACCCCGTGGAGGCCAACAAAAAGGCACTCGACATCCTGAACAAGGGTATCGACTCTCTTGGCTTCCGTATTCCCAAGACGCTGGTCTCTGTAGAGAGCGTTGAGGCTCTGCTGAAGGACATCTGCTGCGAGATTGTCGACCTGAACTTCCGCACCTGTGCCCGTCATGCGCTGGAGCTGGCTCAGATAGTTGACGCCTACTTTACCAAGCAGGGCTACGACAAGTCAAAGCTGTCGTTCACCGTTGGCTTCGACCCCATCGAGAACATCCTCACCAAGGGCAAGGACGTGACGCCAGTATTGGCTGAGGGCCCGAAGATTGTCGAGGTGCTGAAGGACTATCCCAAGGCTCACGTGATGACTGTTCATACGGAGACGCTGAACAATGCCGGTGCCTATATCGTTCAGGAGTTGGGCTATGCCCTGGCTTGGGGTAACGAGTACCTGCAGCAGCTGGTCGATGCCGGCATCGATGTGGACCTGGCAGCCCGTCAGATGAAGTTCTACATGGGTGTCAGCGAGAACTATTTCATGGAGATTGCCAAGTTCCGCGCCGCCCGTCTGCTGTGGGCACAAATTGTGAAGCAGTATGAGCCCAAGGACGACAATTCGTGCAAGATGACCATCAACGCTACGACCTCTACTTACAACATGACGGTGTTCGACTCATACGTCAATCTGCTGCGCTCCCAGACTGAGGCTATGAGTGCTGCCTTGGGTAGTGTCCATTCGATGGTGGTGACCCCGTTTGATGCACCATACGAAGAGGCAACCGATTTCTCTGAGCGTATCGCCCGTAACCAGCAGTTGCTGATTAAGGAAGAGAGCCATTTCGACCGCATCGTCGATCCTTCGGCAGGTTCTTACTATATCGAGCACCTCACCGATGCTTTGGCTACTGAGGCCTGGAAGATATTCCTGAAGGTAGAAGAGGAGGGAGGCTTCCTCGCAGCTGTCAAGGCCGGCACTATCCAGGATGACATCAACGCTACCAACGTGAAGCGTCATGGCGATGCAGCCAAGCGTAAGGAGTTCCTTCTGGGCACCAATCAGTTCCCCAACTTCACCGAGAAGAGCGAAGGCAAGAAAGCCAAGGCTTGTGCTTGTGGCTGCGGCAGTGATGAAGAGCCTGCCTTCAAGGCTATCAGCAGCACTCGCCTCGCTGCCGATTTCGAGGATCTCCGTATCCATACTGAAGAGACCAAGGTTCCTACAGCCTTCATGCTTACCATCGGTAACCTCGCCATGCGTCAGGCTCGTGCCCAGTTCTCTTGCAACTTCCTGGCTTGTGCTGGTTACAAGGTAATCGATAACCTCGGTTTCAAGACCGTTGAGGAAGGCGTTGATGCCGCTCTCGAGGCTAAGGCCGATATCGTGGTCATCTGTTCTAGCGACGATGAGTATGCCGAGTATGCTATCCCTGCCTTCAAGTATTTGAATGGCCGTGCGATGTTCGTCGTAGCCGGTGCTCCTGCTTGCATGGAGGATCTGAAGGCTGCCGGCATCGAGAACTACATCCACGTAAAGTGCAATGTGCTCGAGACTTTGAAAGAATATAATCAGAAACTTGGTATTTAAAGAATAGGAGACTTGAATTATGCGTAAACAGTTTAAAGATATTGATATCTATGCAGGCATCAAGGCTCAGGATGGT
>JAFPEE010000131.1 GCA_017389705.1 Prevotella sp. | reverse complement strand
GAGGAAGGCCGCTATCGCCTGACCTTCGACCTGAAGTCGTGGACCCTGAAAGCCGAGAAACTATCCTAACCATAGAAACCTGAAACAACAATCGTATGAAAAAGATATTTTTATTATCCATTGGCCTGATAGCCACCCTGCTCAGCGCCTGTAGCAATGACATAGAAATGCGCTATCCGCCCAAGTATGAATTGCCGGAGCTTCCCGTGGTGGAAGGCATCCACGAGGGTCAGAAGGCCCCGCTCTACTGGAGTATCTATGAGTATGCCTACGAACTGGAGCGAGCCGGTGTGAGCGGCAATGACATGGACTTCACCGAGGCTCAGTGGGACGAGGTCATCGACTGGGTGGCCACCAACCTGAAACCCTATGGCTACGACATGGTGTGCACCGACGGATTCATCTCCATGCAGGCCAACGATGCCTCCGGATATATGACCCATTACGGTTCGGTGGCGCTGAAAGACCTGGTGGCAAAATGCAAAGCCCGCGGACTGCGTCTGGGCGTCTATGATAATCCTCTGTGGATTCATGGCTCTCTTGACACAAAGGTCGAAGGCACTGATGTCACTTTTGGCCAGCTGCTCTATAATGGCAGTACGGCGGTGATGAATCCCGGCGCACAAGACCAGTGGTTCAGCTGGGTGGTGAGCGAGCAGAAAGGCGCACAAGAGTATATCGACGGTTTCTTCCGTCATTACAAGGAACTGGGTGTCGATTTCATCCGTATGGACTTCCTCTCGTGGTATGAGGACGGCAAAGATCGCGGCTCTGGTGTCGTCGGTCGTGGCTACGGCCGCGAGGCTTATGCCCGTGCATTGGCTTACATTGCCCAGGCCGCCAAGAAATACGGCATCTTCACCTCGCTGGTGATGCCCCATCTCTTCAACGACGCAGAGGTGGAGAGCCGCTATGGCAATATGGTACGCATCGTGGCCGACACGGGCGATGGCGGTTGGCGCCACACCTCGGCCCACGACAAGGGCAAGTCGTATGCCTCGTGGCCCAACTGCATGAATCAGTACGACGGTTTCCTCTATTGGTCGCACATCAGCGGGCGCAACAAGGTGATCCTCGACGGCGACTTCCTTCGTCTCAACAAGTATGACACCGATGCTGAGCGTCAGTCTGCCGTGTCGCTGCAACTCATGGCAGGAGGACCGGTTGCCATTGCCGACCAGCCGTCAACCATTGGCAAGAACCTCTCTTTCTATACCAATAGCGAACTGCTGCAGCTGCGCCAGGACGGCTTTGTGGGCCAACCCCTCAGCGACAAACTCGGCGAGAGTGGCAACGAAGTGTGGTATGGAACCCTCTCGAACGGCGACTGGGTGGTGGGATTGTTCAACCGCAGTGATGCCTCTGCAATGCTTTCCGTTGACTTCCAGCAGCTGGGCATCAGTGGCGAATGGAATGTGCGCGACCTTTGGAGCCATACCGACGAGGGCAGGGCAACGACTGTCAAAGCCAGCATTCCTGCTCATGGATGTAAGATAGTAAAACTGACAAAATAAATAAAAAGAAGCACGTTATGTTTATGATACAGATCATCAAAAAGCAGCTGCTGGCCACAGCTCTGACCCTATTCCCTATTCTCGCTTCGGCCGAGGTCGTCAGTTCGCCCAACGGCAATGTCAGCCTGCAGTTTGCGTTGGACGAGGGCGGCCGCCCCACCTATCAGCTCACCTACAAGCAGCAGCAGGTAGTCAAAACCAGCAGACTCGGATTGGAACTAGCTGGTCAGGAGAACCTCATGGACGGTTTCCAGGTGTCAGATACTGAGACCTCTACCTTCGACGAGACCTGGCAACCCGTGTGGGGAGAGACGCGCGACATCCGTAACCACTACAACGAGTTGCTGGTGAAGATGTCACAACCCAAGACCGACAGGCAAATGAACATCCGGTTCCGTGTTTACGACGAGGGCATCGGCCTGCGGTATGAGTTTCCCGTACAGAAGAACCTGGTCTATTTTGTCGTCAAGGAAGAGCATACACAGTTTGCCATGACGGGCGACCATACCGCCTGGTGGATTCCCGGCGACTACGACACCCAGGAATATGACTACATGGAAACCCGCCTCTCCGAAATCCGCAGCCACATGCGTGAGGCCATCACCCCTAATGCCTCGCAGACCCCGTTCTCTGAGACAGGCGTTCAGACATCACTCCAGATGAAGACAGCCGACGGACTCTACATCAACATCCACGAGGCTGCGCTGGTCGACTATTCGTGCATGCACCTCAATCTCGACGACAAGAACATGGTATTTGAGTCGTGGCTCACACCCGATGCCCAGGGCAACAAGGGACATCTTCAGGCACCATGCGTGTCTCCTTGGCGCACCGTCATGGTCAGCGATGATGCCCGCGATATCCTCGCCTCCAATCTGATTCTCAACCTGAACGAACCCTGTAAAATCGAAGACACCAGTTGGATCAAGCCTGTGAAATACGTTGGTGTCTGGTGGGAGATGATCAATGGCAAGCACCAATGGTCATATACCTTCGACCTCCCCTCCGTCCAGCTCGACCATCTTGACTACACCACCACCAAGCCCCACGGACTGCATGGTGCCAACAACGACAATGTGCGTCGTTACATCGACTTTGCCGCCAAGCATGGTTTCGACCAGGTGCTGGTTGAGGGTTGGAACATTGGCTGGGAAGACTGGTTCGGCAAGTCGAAGGACTATGTGTTCGACTTCCAGACACCCTATCCCGATTTCGACATCAAGGCTCTCAATGACTATGCCCATTCAAAGGGAGTCAGTCTGCAGATGCACCACGAGACCTCTGCTTCCACTCGCAACTACGAGCGCCATCTGGAGGCTGCCTACCAGTTGATGAATAAGTATGGCTACACTGCCGTGAAGAGTGGCTACGTGGGCAATATCATCCCCCGGGGGGAGTATCATTACGGCCAGTGGATGAACAACCACTACCTCTATTGCATCAAGGAGGCTGTCAAGCATCATATTATGGTCAATGCCCACGAGGCCGTACATCCTACAGGCCTCTGCCGTACCTGGCCCAACCTGATAGGCAATGAGGCAGCACGCGGCACTGAGTACGAGGCCACCAACGGCAGCAAGCCCTTCCACACCACCATCCTGCCCTTCACCCGTCTGCAGGGAGGACCGATGGACTATACCCCTGGTATTTTTGAGATGGATATGAGTAAAAACAACCCCAACAACCCCAATCATGTCAACTCCACGCTGGCCCGCCAGCTGGCACTCTATGTCACGATGTACAGCCCGCTGCAGATGGCAGCCGACATGATAGAGAACTACGAGAAACACATGGATGCCTTCCAGTTCATCAAGGATGTGGCTGTCGATTGGGATGACTCCCGCTACTTGGAGGCTGAGCCAGGCCGATATATCGTGGCTGCCCGCAAGGCCAAAGGCACCGGTAACTGGTTTGTGGGTTGCACCGCCAGCGAGCACGGCCATACCTCTACGGTCAAACTCAACTTCCTCGATCCAGGAAAGAAATACATCGCT
>JAFPEE010000130.1 GCA_017389705.1 Prevotella sp. | reverse complement strand
GGTAGTACTATTCTTCTGGGCAGTGAAGTCTGTGAAATTCACGCTGCTGCCCGTCTCGTCGCCAAACTCTTCGTTCTCGCCACTGGCATTGTTGATGCCCTCTATCTGACTGTCAAAGGCAGGAACGCCTTTCAAGGCTTGGGTAGTGACCACATAGTTCAGATACTTCTGCATGTCGAGGTCGGTGATATATTCACCCACTTGCTTTCTGCCACCACGCATGGGACGCATTCTCTGTGGATGCTGGCCTCCCTGCATCTGCGGACGCTGACCTCCATTGATCGGAGCTGCAAACATACCTCCTGCCGAACTGCTGAACGTGAAGCCAAGGCTGTCGGGTATATCCGCACCGGCATTTTTCGCTATCTGTGCCGCACGGATAAGTTCGCTCTTGATAAAGTCAAGGTAGTTGTCAGCCGTCAGAGGTGTTCCGTCAGGCTTGTGGAGGTTCAGGCTTTTGAGATAGTCAGGGAACATGGCTGCCAGTTCTTTGGTATAACCCTTGTGCAAGTCATCGAGCGCCTGGCGTGAGTCAGTCTGCTGGAAGAGCCATTCGTAGGCCATGTCGGCATGTTCGAGGTCGATGATGGGACAGTAGCATACGGAGGCAAACACATCATCGCGCTCGTCGGCTGCACCCATGGACTTTAACAACGCGGCATATTCGGGATTGTTACCTGTGGCTCCCATCAGAGCTGACATGGCTCCGCCGGCACTTGTTCCGTCGGTGATGATACGCTCGGCATCGCCTGGCATCTGCCTGTCGAAATGGCGCAGATAGCGGATGGCTGCTTTCAAATCGAGTATAGCCTTGGGCGCACGGCCTGTATAGACGGCCTGGCCCTTCTTCACTCCCTTATGCGCCTTGGCGTATGCCTTATCAGCAACGATGGAGGAATTGCGGCCGCGAGTGCCTGGTATTACCACCACGTAACCTTCCTTCAGCGCCCTGCCCGTAGCATCGCCAGCCTGTGGCTGTGCTGCAGGAGAAGCCATGTAGCCGCCGACATAGGTACGGAGGAAGATCGGTGTCTGCTGTGTAGCTCCTTCCGGCACATACACATTGAGGAACTGGTAGGTGGAATCCTCAACGTTCGTCACATAGAACAGCCGCTCGTAGGCTGTATAGTTGACATTCGTGCCGTCATAGGCGGTCATCGACGACTTAACACCTGCATTGGCATCAAATGTCAAAGCGCTTTGTGCCGTTGCTCCCATGGAGAGACTGGCACCAACGATAAAAGCAAATAACTTCTTCATATTATATGTATTAATTATTGTTCTTTTACGACTGGAGGCAGACTCTGGAAATGCCGTGTACTATAGACCTGAAGGAGAAATATCAGACAAAACAGGATGCCTACCTTATATGGAGCCACGATGTCGTCTGCTCCGAAGAGCGCTTTCGACATGGGTATGACTAGCAGCGGAGAAATGAACTGTCCCAGGTAAAGTGCTGCCGAAAGAAGGGGCATAACCGTTGTGGCAGAGTTCTTGCCGCCCTTGATGCTCGCGATGGTGTTCAGGTAGGGAACGCCCACACCGTTGGCCATTCCGATGAATACGGAACCAAGCACGGCCATAGACACCGACGGCACAAGATAGGATGCATAACCCAGCAGGAAAAACAACGGGGCGAAGTATTTGATGCTTTGGCGGAACCGGTTCATCAGACTTCCAAAGGCAAGCCCGACAAAGAAGGCCACTACGTCAAGTCCCACCATGATAGCGGTGATGACTTCCGTGGATAGTGCCTGCTGCTGGCTGGCAACAATGGCGAAATTGGTGGGGAACACGAAGAATATTGTCATCAGCAGAAGCATTCCGATGACAGAGGGGTGGAACTTCAGCAGCTGCCTCGGATGGAAAGGGACGCCACGCTTGTTGGCACTGCCCAATTGTTCATCAGGCAGCCACAGCCACACCATCACCAGGGCTATCAGCCCCAGCAGATAGACCAGGAAGGCATAGTTCCACTCTATTGTAGCCAACAGTCCTGCCAGCAGCGTTGCCACCACGCCTCCCATCTGGTTCATGGCTGCAGAAAGTCCCATCAACTGTGCCTGCTGTTCCGGCGGGAAATAGTAGGCAAGCAGCCCTGTGGAAAGCGGCATGATGAGCCCGACACTGACGCCTAACAATGCTCGCATGGCAAGTAACAGGTAGATGTCGTCAACGAAGAAGCATCCGGCACCAGCCACGACGTACAACAACAGTCCCGTTGTAGCTATGGCTCGCGTACGAAGAACCCTACTAAGCGATAGGAAAAAAAGGTTGGTGATGATTATCAGCAATGCCGGCATGCTGACGATAAACTGAACCAGCATCGCGGGCGCTTCACTGAAATGAGCCTTGATGATGCCCAATGCAGGGGCAATGGCGGCTCCGGCCATCACGGTGAGCAGCGACATGGAAAGGATGGTAGCCGTCACTCGTCTTGAAACATTTGTCTCTGTCATAATTCAATCGGAGTGATTCGCGAGCGGGTACATGGCTTACCTTTCTCACACAGTTCTACCAAACTGGTTCAATAATAAAACTTTTGCAAAGGTACGACAAATAAAGGACAATTCCATGGGGGAAAAGGCCAAAAATAACAATTCTTCACTGTTCTGTCACCTGTTCTTGACGGTTTTTTGCTAAATAAATGGATTTCAGGCTTTTCTTATGACTTGAAAAGGTGTTTCCAAAGTTCCAGGGTCTCGTCATGCTCCCATATCCGCTGGAGGATTTCCTTCAGGTAGGCCTGCATGGCTTTTTCCGTGGAATGGTTGACATCTGCAAGCTCCTCGATGGTTCTCTGTTGGCAGCCGATGCCGAAATACTCCCTGAGTATCAGGTTCTCGTCCGTTGTCAGGATGCCGTTAAGTAAGGCATTGATCTTCCCGGTAACCTCAAAACGGGGTGTAAATGATAACGATAGAATATACCAAATAATAATGGTTCATGAACCAGTATATATAAGGACTTAATGGTTAGTTGCTTTTTATAAAATGTTGATTCACAAACACGTATGATAGTTATCTTCCATATAGACGACTATCGAGTGGTATACTACACGATTATTATGGCGGTATACTATACCGATAT
>JAFPEE010000129.1 GCA_017389705.1 Prevotella sp. | reverse complement strand
GTACGCGTACGACGAAGATTGGCAATAAGAGTTTCCATCTCGAACAGGACATTATCGATGTTGATACCCAGGAGGTGAAGTGCCGTTGCGCTTCAGTGATGGTGCTCTACGACTTGGAGCATCATCAGACCATGCCCTTCCCAGATGCCTGGCGTCAGGCTATCCGTCAGTACGACGGACTGGACTGAAATTGTGTAGTTAGACGCCTGTCCCTCATTGCAAGAGATTTTGGACTACGAGGTATGGAGTGAGTCCGACGATGTATATTTCTTTGAAACAGATTTTGGTGTTAAATACAAAATCTATTTTGGTGACGATGCGCCTATCTGGAAAACAGACAGGCGTTCCGCGTCTACATCAATCTTCCAATGATTGGCATACGACATGAAGAACTGGCGCTGCTGATAGCGCAGGGCACCCATTGGGTCATTTTTGTTTTCATCATCGTTTTATTTGAGATTTTGGAGCATCTGCATAAATTCTAAAAACGTCAGGTATGCGGCAGGGTCGGCTTCGGCGATATTGGGATCGTAGCCTGCTGTGGCAAGACTTATCACCGTGGGACGCTGGTGGTTTGCCCAGATCCAGCGACTCCATCCCGTGGCCTTATCGAACTTGGTCTGCTCGTATGTCTGCTCAAAAGTACTGTTCCATTTACCTGAAGTAGGATCACCATACGCCACTGAGTCGTATGTGCCGTCAGGCTTGTATACCATGTTTGCCGCCACTTTCCACTCGTTGTCGACTTGTAACCAATCGAAAAATTCATACTGTCCCTCCCAACCGAGCAAGACGGAGGCGGTGATGCCCTCTGCGCCCATGTAGGCACTGGTCTGATGAGACACTTGGCAGAGCTCTTCGTAGCACTTCTTCATATCGTTATAGGCAGCTTCGAAGCGCTCGGGGTCGGCTATCGTTACGGTTAGGGCATAGATCAACAGATCGTAGAAAGGATAGCTGTTCTGTATTTTCAGAACGTTGGCCGTCGCATTGTCTATCTTCTTGCACAGTTCCTCATCGCCACTCTTGTAGGCCTCGACAAGCAAGTCGGTAAATGCCCGAATCTTCTCACCATAGGCGTCGAGTCCGCTGGTACGGGTAACGGTCATATCGAAGTAGCTCTCCTTTTGGTATTTTCCGATCATCTCATCCCAGCGGTTAACACAGTGTTTATTGTAGCCGGCCAGTGCACTCTCGATGTTGCCATCACATTTGGCCAACAAGTTGATCAGTGCATCGTAGCTGCCGCCTATACCAGGAACGAGAAACGATGAGGCGACTACGTAATCGACGACGTCTTTCAGTTCAAACATATACTCGATGCTGTTCATCAGACAGGCATCGAAATAGAGAGCCTTCACGGGTATGCCGGCCGCCTCGATGGCAGCGGTCAGCGACGGCAGGGTAAGACCTTTTCCGCTTCCACTGTCCACCACCAGGTTACGGGTTTTGGCAACCGGTGAGTATGGCAGGTCATTGTTGGGCATATAGCCTGCGCCGTGGTCGCTTAACAGCAGCAGATAGTTCTTGGCCGGACAAGCCTTGGCCGCCCACTTGATGAAGTTGGTGAGCGAGTCGGGATGGGCTATCTCACCTTCGAAGGGGCCATAGCGGAACTGATCACCCAACTGGTCATACGGCTGCATCTTCGGGTCAACGACGAAACGATAGGTATGGCCTGCCTTGTCCTTATATAAGTCATTAAATGTTTCTATCACCTTCTTATCTTCCTCTGACTCGACCATCATGCGCAGTTTATTCACTCCACCCTCGAAAGCTTTCGGGCTGCTGAACTTATATTGCGCAGCAATCCTGACTTTGTTGTATGAGGCTGCTTCGGCGGCATACAACTGTTGCAGGTTCTGAACGATGCAATAATCCAGCGACGGTTCACTACCATGGCCATAGAAGAGGATCGTGTAGTCGGCCAGTTCCTGCGGTGCAGGTGGTTCTGGATCGACGGGGACAGGGTTATCCGTTGAGCCGATAGCGTCGTTGGTACACGACGTCAGCATCATCATGGCGCAGCAGAAAGTGAGGGTGGCGGCAAGCACCCATTGGGTCATTCTTGTTTTCATAATCGTTTTATTTATTATGATTTATAATATTGATAGTTTCGGATTATTCTAACTTCCCGCCGCCACCTGTCTCTGGGTTGCTGTCGACCGATTGCTGGTTCATGTTGAGCCAGTTGCCCCAGCCTGTCAGCTTATGGAAGTCGCACTGTTCGTAGCCCTCGTTATAGTTGTATTCTATAAGCGTGTTCCAACTCTTAAAGTCGTTTACGTAGATATCATGGTTCAGCAGGCATACGCTCAGTGTGTAGTGGTCCAGATGATCTTTGCTGTTGCTGACATCACGATAGTGTACCATAGCCTCTTTGAAAGCCTGATCCATAGCGGCTGAGATGGCTTTCAGTTCGGTATCTCCGCTCTCCTTGGCCAGCAGTTGGGCATAGTTGGCAATGTCGAAGAAAGAATGAACGTATTCTACCACCATATCCTCAAAACGTACGACAGGCGAATAGCGATATACGCCTCTGGTGGCACGGTCGATAGCGTCCTTCTGTGTGGGATAGAGCGCCATGATGCGGTCGCACAGCTGCTTAGAAGCATCGATAATGGCATCGAACTT
>JAFPEE010000128.1 GCA_017389705.1 Prevotella sp. | reverse complement strand
TTCTCATAGAGCCATTGAGCCAGCTGCTTGCCTGTAAAGGCAGGCATGCCAAGAGCTCCAACCACGCTTTTCAGCTCAGTCGGAGTGAGACCTATAAGTCGTTTTTTCGCATTCACGGCTGCAAAGGTACAAACAAAAATGAAGAATGAAGAATGAAGAATAAAGAATTAAGCTCTTTTAAAGGGAAAAATGTCTCCAAGTTCAGAAAAAAGTGTTACCTTTGTGCCAATTTATTGCTAAAATGAACCGATATGAAACAAGAAATAGATTGCTTTCTGGCTTGCCATGAAGCCAGCGAAGTGGCTCATACCGTCCGTCAGCTGGAGCGCAGCACCGCCGTCAGACGCGTTCATCTGCTGGAGAATATGCCCTTGCAGAGCAGCAGCATGGTGATGTCTGTGGCCGAGCGTGCCACAGCGCCCTATGTGTTGCTGGCTTTAAAGCCCGTTCCCCTGACCATTGGCGAAGGAGCCTTGGAGCGCATGCTTTTGGTGGCTAACAATACGGGAGCAGTAATGGTCTATGCCGACCGTTATACCATGGAGAATGGTGAGCGTAAGGCGCATCCTGTGATAGACTATCAGGAAGGTTCGTTGCGTGACGACTTCGATTTTGGCTCGTTGCTGCTGATTCGCACTTCGCTGCTACATGAGTATGCCACGACAGACCCTGAGCGCGACTATCAGTATGCCGGTGTCTACGACCTGCGGTTGTTCTTGAGTCGTAAGGGTTGTCTGTTCCATCTGAACGAGTACCTCTATACGGAAGAAGAGCTGGACCTGCGTGCCTCTGGTGAGAAGCAGTTCGACTACGTGAATCCAGCCAACAGGGCCGTGCAGATTGAGATGGAACAGGCATGCACATCGCATCTGCGTCAGGTTGACGCCCTCGTAGATGTGACACAATATGAGGATGTGGACTTTGACGAGCAGGCGTTCGACGTGGAGGCTTCAGTCGTCATTCCCGTCTACAACCGCGTCAAGACCATCAAGGATGCAGTAGAGAGTGTGCTGTCGCAGCAGGCAACGTTCAAGTATAACGTCATCGTGGTGGACAACCACTCAACAGACGGTACCGGTGATATTCTGACAGCCCTTTTACCCAAGAGCGACGGCAAGCTGCACGTCATCGTTCCTGAACGATACGACCTGGGTATTGGCGGTTGCTGGAACGAAGCCGTCAACAGCTCGTATTGTGGACGTTTTGCCGTCCAGCTGGATTCTGACGACCTCTACTCGTCGCCCCAGACCTTGCAAACCATTGTCGATGCTTTCTACAAGCAGAAGGCGGCCATGGTGATAGGTTCCTATAGGATGTGCGACTTCGAGTTGAATACATTGCCGCCAGGATTGATAGACCACAAGGAGTGGACTAACGAGAATGGCCCTAACAACGCCTTGCGCATCAATGGCCTTGGAGCGCCACGTGCCTTCTTTACCCCCTTGTTGCGCAGCATAGGCTTTCCCAATACCTCTTATGGCGAGGACTATGCCTTGGGGCTGATGTTCTCGCGTCGCTACCATATTGGACGCATCTTTACCGAACTCTATCTGTGCCGGCGCTGGGGAGGCAACTCCGACGCGGCACTCTCCATAGAGAAGATTAATGCCAACAACCTTTATAAAGACCGCCTGCGCACCATGGAGCTGAAGGCTCGTCAGCAGATGGCACAAGGTGGTGAGGATGTGTTGTGTGAGTCGTCCATGATGCGCTTCTTCAACCGTCAGCTGAAGATGTGGGATGAGGTACGCCAGCGCTATCGTGACCTGGAGGATGTAGAGACCCGCGAGCTGGGAAGCGACAACTTCACGTTGATGGCACAATGGAATCCTGCCCGTATTCGTTCGACGGGAGCTAAGATTGATGCCAAATCAATAGCCGAGAGACCTTGCTTCCTATGCCGAGAGAATCGTCCTCAGCAGCAGATGCATCGGGTAGTGGACGGGCACTACGAGTTGCTGGTCAATCCGTTCCCCATTTTACCCCTCCATTTTACGTTACCCACTCTGAAGCATCAGCCGCAGCGCATACTGCCTATGTATGGCGAGATGCTCAAGCTGGTGCAGCGCGAAGCTGACATTACCTTATTATATAATGGTCCTCGTTGCGGAGCCTCCGCCCCAGACCATGCTCATCTGCAGGCCGTCAGTAGCGGCATCATGCCCTTGCAGACTGCTTGGCAGCGCTTGAGCCGCAACCTGATGGAGATCGTGAAAGACGACGAGGATGAAGGTATCTGGCATGTGGCCGACTATCCTGCCGCCGCCTTTGTCATCAAGAGTCACGACCAGTCAAAGGGCGAGCGTCTCTTCAAGCGCTTGTATGACTGTCTGCCTCCTGCTGAAGACAAGACGGAGCCGATGATGAACGTGATAGTATGGCGTCAGGGTGACGAGTTGCTGAGTGTAGTGCTGCCTCGCAAGAAGCATCGCCCCGATTGCTACGAGCAATGCATGATAAGCCCGGGAGCTGTTGACATGGGCGGTCTTCTGATTACTCCCCGTGAAGAGGATTTCCGCACGCTGACGTCAGAACAGGCGCTGGATATCCTGCGTGAGGTGTCGTTGACAGACGAGCAGGTCAGGCAGGTAATAGAGCGTCTGCAGGGCATGACTCGCAAGTCGCAGGTCTATCGGAAGGAAGAACAGCCTAATGTGAAGGTGGGTATCGTTAGCGGACAGATCATTCATTTTGCCCTGAATGGCGCCTATGCCGCCAAGGGCGAGACCATAGAGGGAGAACAGACGGTAGAATTCTCTGAAGGAGGCATTCTCTGGAATGGCAACCAGTATCGTGAGCTGACCTTTATTCCCCAGCAGCATGATTCCTCGTTCTCCTTACACGACGTGACCATAGGCGTCAACTTCCATTGGGAGCGCAAGGAGACGCAGACCTTCCTGGGCACGCTCAGGCTGGTGGTTGAGGCCGACAAGATTACCGCCATCAATGAGCTGCCTGTCGAGCAATACCTGGCCTCAGTCATCTCTAGCGAGATGAAGGCAACGGCAGGTCTGGAACTGCTGAAGGCGCATGCGGTCATCAGCCGCTCATGGCTTCTGGCACAAATGAAGCGCCGCGAGGATAACCAGGAACACAAGGACGGCTTCTTCTCGTTCATCAAGAAAGACGACGAGCTGATACGTTGGTACGACCGCGAGGACCACACCATCTTTGACGTTTGTGCTGACGACCATTGCCAGCGCTATCAAGGCATCACCAAGCAGACCAGCCCGAATGTGGAGCGCGCCTTGAAGGACACCCGCGGCCAGATACTCTGCTATGGAGACGACATCTGCGATGCCCGTTTCTCGAAGTGCTGCGGAGGTGTGACGGAAGAGTTCCAGTATTGTTGGGAAGATACCCCCAAGCCCTATCTCGTCAGCATAGAAGACCCCTTCTGCAATACCAGCGACAAGGCAGTGCTCTCGCAGGTGTTGAACGACTACGACCAGGAAACCAACGACTTCTATCGCTGGACAGTAGCCTATACGACAGACGAACTCTCCCAGCTCGTTGCCGAGAAGCTCAAGGACGACTTTGGGCAAATCGTAGATCTGGTTCCTTTGGAGCGAGGCAAGAGTGGCCGTATCTGGAAGCTGAAGATTGTGGGTACGAAGAAGACGTTTACCATTGGCAAGGAGTTGGAGATACGCCGTGCCCTTAGCGAGAGCCATCTCTACAGCTCGGCCTTCGAGGTTGAGAAGACGCCAACGGGTTTCCGTCTGAACGGTAAAGGCTGGGGGCACGGAGTAGGCCTTTGCCAGATAGGAGCTGCCGTCATGGGACAGCAAGGATATTCATACGAACAGATTCTGCTGCACTATTATCGTGGAGCAGAGATAAAACGAATATATTAATCATGAAAAAGCAAAGAAATCCTTGGTCGTGGATACCGACCCTTTATATTGCAGAAGGATTGCCCAACGTGGTAGTCATGACGGTAGCCGTCGTGATGTATATGCAGCTGGGAATGACAGATACAGACATCGCCCTCTATACGGGATGGCTGGGTCTGCCCTGGGTCATCAAACCCTTGTGGAGTCCCTTTGTCGACCTCTATCGCACCAAGCGTTGGTGGGTGTTGACCATGCAGCTGCTGCTGGGCTCTTCGTTGGCTGGTGTGGCCTTTACCCTGAATACGCCGTTCTGGTTTCAGGGCACCATGGCCTTCTTCTTCCTGATGGCTTTCTCCAGCGCCACCCATGACATTGCTGCCGACGGCTACTATATGCTGGAGCTGGACGACCACCAACAGGTGTTTTTTGTAGGCATTCGCAACACCTTCTACCGGCTGGCCGTCATCTTCGGCAATGGCGTGTTGATACCTGTTGCCGGTGTCCTGCAGGTCATGTTCCGCTATCAGATGGCTTATACGTGGTGCCTCGTGTTCTACGGACTGGCAGCCCTCTTTATCGCCATCTGGCTCTATCACACCTATATCATGCCCTGTGCTGAGGCTGACAAGCCCCACGAGACCAATGCTCGCGAAGTGGCAACAGGCGTGGTGACGGCTTTCAAGACCTTCTTCCAGAAGCTGCCTCCACGTGAGATGCTCTATGCCATGCTGTTCCTCTTGTTCTACCGCTTCCCAGAGGCTTTGCTGACAAAGATGAGCGTCACTTTCCTGATGCGCCCTCATTCGGCTGGCGGCTTGGGATTGTCGCCTCAGGAGTTTGGCTTGGCCAGCGGTACGGTCGGTGTCATTGGTCTTACGTTAGGAGGCATCCTGGGAGGCGTGCTGGCAGGCCGCGATGGCTTCAAGCGCTGGCTGTGGCCCATGGTTTGTGCCATCACCCTGCCCGACATTGTCTACGTCTACATGAGCTATGCCATGCCCGATAACCTGTTCGTCATCAGCAGCTGTCTGTTCGTAGAGCAGTTTGGCTATGGTGTCGGCTTTACAGCGCTGACGCTCTATATGCTCTATTTCAGCAAGGGCAACTTCCAAACCTCGCACTATGCTTTCTGTACCGCCATCTCCTATCTTGGCTTGATGCTGCCTGGCATGCTGTCAGGCTGGATGAAGGATGCTTTGGGCTATCGTTCGTTCTTCATCATCGTCATGGCGTTGTGTGCCATCACCTTTGCCGTGACGGCATTTATCAAGGTCGATCCAGAGTTTGGCAAGAAAAAGGAAGAGGACGAAGAAGCTGAGGAATAAAGAAAAATGTAGCGGCGGGGTTTCACAACCGCGCCGCTTCGTTCCTTAAATGATAGTATTAATAATGGAAAAGAAATCGTTCTCTTTTTTCGCGTGTTAGTTAGTTTCACGTTGTAAAGTTACGAAAAGTTTTTGAATTGACAAGCTTTTTCTGCATTTTTTTTGGTCAAATAGGGTGTTTTTACCCATAAATAGGGATTTTCCTACCCTAAAATAGGAAAATTAGCTTGTGTAAGCAGTTTTTTGTGCTTAACTTTGCACCATCGAAAGTAAGTTGAACAAATTAAAATCCATACGACTATGAAGAAGATTTATACATTTCTGATGATGGCCATGGTAGCCATGACGTTTGCAGCATGTGACAGCCGCTGGTACGACCCGGATCGTGAGGACCGTGAAGAGGCATATACCCTCGAAGGAACATGGACAGGATATATCGAGACTTATCTTTACGATCGTTTTAACCTGAGAGGCGACCAGTATCGTACCACGATGTATTTTGAGCGTCAAGACGCCTATGGTGGCTGGGGTTACGAGGTTGACTACAACAGCATGTCTCCTTATTCTGACTACTACTATTGCGAGTTCGAATGGGATGTTTATGAAGGTGAGATCCGAATCAGCTATGCTGACAGCTGGAATCCTGTCTATATTTATGATTATGGACTCAACACCACCCACTTCTGGGGCTATATGGACGACGGCACGGCAAAGGATATCTATTTCAACCTGGCCTATGATGGACGCTTCGACTGGTCTTACTGGACACGCAGCTCAACATTCACCCGCGGAGCTGGCGGAAAGCGCTACCATGCCAGCGGCGAGTTTGCCAAAGCCAACACAACAAAAGAGGCTTCCAATTAAGGAAGCCTTTTTTTAGCTGTTAGCTGTTAGCTCTTATATCCCCAGTCCACCCTCAAAGGAACTCTCTACGGCTTTCGACTGCTGGATGCGTGAGTTAGCCGGCACGTCGTGGGTTACCCAGATGTTACCGCCAATGACCGAGTGATGTCCTATGGTGATGCGTCCCAGGATAGAGGCGTTGGAATATACCGTGACGTAGTCTTCGATAATGGGGTGGCGAGGCACGTTCAGCATATTGCCGTTCTCGTCGTACTTGAAGCTCTTGGCACCTAGGGTCACACCCTGATACAATGTCACGTGGTTACCGATGATGCATGTCTCGCCGATGACGACGCCCGTACCGTGATCGATGGCAAAATATTCACCAATCTGGGCTCCGGGGTGAATGTCGATACCCGTCAGCGAATGTGCCTGCTCGGTAATGATGCGGGGAATTACGGGCACTTGCAGCTCATGCAGGCGATGCGCCGTACGGTAGTGAATCATCGTGTCGACTACCGGATAGCAGAAGATGACCTCGCCGTAGTTGGGGGCGGCAGGGTCGTTGTCGAACATAGCCTGCACGTCGGTATAGAGCAGCCGCTTGATTTCCGGCAGGGTGTCGATGAATGCCAGCGCCGTGCGCTCGGCCTCCTGATACACCTGTTGCTTGGTCTGTATGCAGTCGCAGTCCTCGCAAAATTGCAATCCGTGGGCTATCTGCTTGGTAAGCAGCCCTTGCAGCTCTTCCATGTGTACGCCGATGTAATACGAGCGTATAGCCTCGTCCGACTGGCGTTTGTTGAAGTAGTCAGGGAAGATGATGCTCTTCACCAGGGTGACGATGCGCTCCACCTGCTCCACAGCGGGTAGGGGAGCCTCCACCTGAGGCATCATGCGTACCTCCTGCTCTGTCAGCTTCGACAGCAGCTCCACGTTCTTCAGCAGTATGTCGTTTCCTTTCTTGTCCATAGTCCTTTTCGTTTTGTCGCCTGCGAAGGTACGAATAATTGGGCTAATATCAAAGAAAAAGCAATGAAAATTTTGCTATACCAGCGTGTGCTGGTCGAAGTATTGCTGCACGTCGTCCTTGTAGGAGTCGGAGATGGGTATGTACTCTTGTCCGAAAACGATGCGGAAGCGGTCTATGCTTTGTGCCTTGGTCATGTGGACAATGTAGGAGCGGTGTGTACGCATGAACTCGGGCTTGGGCAGGTATTCCTCCAGCTTCTTCATGTTCATGAGCGACATGAGCTTCTCGCCAGAGGCCAGGTAGAAGCGCACGTAGTCCTTCAGTCCTTCAATATAGAGTATCTCGTCCAGGGCGACACGCACCAGCTTGTAGTCGCTCTTGACGTACATGAAGCGGTCTTTGGCGTAGGTCTGCTGTTTCTGCGACATGGTAAACCAGTCCATGGCCTTGTTGGCGGCCTTCAGAAAGTCGTCGTAGGAGATGGGCTTCATGAGATAGTCCAGGGCCGACACCTTGTAGCCCTCTATGGCATACTGCTGGAAGGCTGTGGTGAAGATAATCTTGGTCTCCGGGGGCAGAATCTTGGCAAACTCGATACCCGAGAGCTCGGGCATCTGGATGTCGAGGAACAGCAGCTGTGCGGGATTGTCGCGCAGCTCCTTCA
The DNA here is from genome assembly GCA_017389705.1 of Prevotella sp. Lineage (GTDB taxonomy): Bacteria > Bacteroidota > Bacteroidia > Bacteroidales > Bacteroidaceae > Prevotella. Next base: position 7,675 of record JAFPEE010000128.1, on the reverse strand, counting down.
TGGCTTCAAGGGCTGAGCCGTAAGTGCCTATGAGATGCAGGAACGGGGTTTTCTCAGCATAGCTCTTGAGCAGACCAGCTGCCAAGGGCTCGTCGTCGATAATGGCGCAATTGATAGTCATATGTTTGGTATGTTAAGAATTCATTTTTATGGTTATACGTGAGGTATATACTTTCCCGTCGTCGCTCACCCCCTTCTCCCAGACGTACTGGTCAGGGTAGGAGAGGTCCAGTCGGCGCTGCACCTGCTGCAGTCCAATGCCGTGTCCGCTATGGTCGTTGGCGGCCTTGGGGTGGTTCGAGTTCTGGATGTCGCATACTATCTCGTTTTCCGTAGCCTCCAGGTTGATGTGGATAAACGAAGGCTCGGTAGGGCTGACGCCATGCTTGAAGGCATTCTCCACCAGCGAGATGAAAATCATGGGCGCTATCGGCTGCTGTCCGTTGACGGTAGTCCACTTGCTGGTGACCTCTACCGACTGCGGCAGCCTGATCTTCATCAGGTTGATGTAGTTCTGCAGGAACTCCACCTCGTTCTGTAGCGTGATGGTGGGCTGGTCGTTGTCGTAGAGCACGTGGCGCAGCATCTTCGACAGCTCCTGAATGGCCTCCTGGGCTTTGGGCGTGTCAAAGGCCGTCAGGGCGTAGATGTTGTTCAGCGTGTTCAGCAGGAAGTGCGGGTTTATCTGGTTGCGCAGCGTCTTCAGCTCCGCCTCCGTCCGTGCCGCCTCGGCCTCGTGACGAGCCCTTTCGTGGTTTTCCCAGCGTTGTGCCAGCACGATAGCCGTGGCTACGGCAGCGAAGATTCCCAGGTTGATGATGTCGCGCAGGATGAAGAAGATTTCGTCCAGTGCCATGGGCAGCGTCTTGTGCGTCGTCTGTGTCGGCATGAACATTCCGCGGGCCAGGTCCATCCAGTAGTACAGGAAGATGCCCAGGCTTACTATCAGCATCAGGTTGATGAGCAGGAAGTAGCGATGCTTGCCGGCCACGAACAGGCGTGGTGTCAGCCACAGGTAGTTGGCGAAGAACACCACCATCATCAGCAACGGCATCATGCAGTTCATCAGATACTGCGTGAGCGTCACCCCATGACCGCGCATGTAGCTTAGCGGCGAGAGGAACATGAAGGCCCAGAATGCCAGATGCAGGAAGAGACTAACGCGTCTATTCATGTCTGATGGCTTCTATAGGATCCATGTTGGCGGCTTTCTGCGCAGGAATGTAGCCGAAGAGCACGCCTATGAAGACGCATACGAGGAAAGAGACATAGATAGACCATGCTGGCACGCTCGACGGCATGCCGAACATGCCGAGGCTGGCGCTCGCCGAGCATCCTACCAGAATGCCTAACAGACCTCCCGTCACGCTGATGAGTACCGACTCTATGAGGAACTGTAGCGAGATGACGGGTCCCGTGGCACCTACCGCCATGCGCAGACCGATCTCCTTGGTACGCTCCGTTACCGATACCAGCATGATGTTCATGATGCCGATACCCGCTACCAGTAGCGAGAAGGCTGCCGCCACCACAAGGATGAGCGTCACGGTATCCATGGTCGACGACATGGTCTCCATCATCTCCGCCTGCGAGCGGATGGTGAAGTCGTCGTCGGCATCGCCTTTCAGCTTGTGGTTGTCGCGCAGTATCTGCGTCAGCTCCTCGATGGCAGCGTCAGAGAGTTCCTCCGTAATGGCCGAGCAGACGATGCTCGAGAACCACGTCTGGGCGGCAATACGCTTCATGACGGTCGTGTAGGGGGCTATCATGACGTTGTCCTGGTCCATGCCCCACGAGTTGTAGCCCTTCGACTTCAGCACACCGATGATGCGCATGGAGATGCTCTTGAAGCGGATGGTCTTGCCGATGGGGTCCACGTTGTCGCCAAAGAGCTCCTTGACGATGGTCTTACCCACCACCACCACCTTGGCTGCTTTCTTGATGTCCTCCTCGGTGAAGCACTCGCCGTCCTCGACGACCCATTGCTTGATGTCCAGGTAGTCCGTCGACTCGCCATATACGCTGGTGTTGGTATTGTTGTTGCCGTAGATGACCTGCCCTGAGGCGGTAACCTCCGGCGACACCTTCGTCACGAATTTCTTCTCGCGCAGGATACGTTCGTAGTCGGCCATCTTCAGCGTCTGCATGGCCGAGGGGTCTTGTCGCACGCCACCGCGCATGTCAGCTCCCGGGCGTACCGTCAGCAGATTGGTGCCCATGGTCGACAGCTCGGCGCGGATGCTCTCCTTCGAGCCTTGTCCGATGGCCATCATGATGATGACTGCTGCCACGCCGATGATGATGCCCAGCATGGACAGGAACGAGCGCATCTTGTTGTTCGACACGGCCTTGAAGCTGACTTTAAATAGATTCAGTATATTCATTACTTTTCCTTTCTAATCATCTACAGGTTTGGGCAGGGCGGCCAGAGCCTCGGCTGCCGACTTGATGTTGGTGTTGATGGTGTCCTCGCGAATCTTGCCGTCGCGCAGGTTGATGTTACGCGAGGAGTATTCGGCAATCTCAGGGTTGTGCGTCACGAAGATGATGGTGTGCCCCTGGTGGTAGAGCTCCTGAAACAACACCAGCATCTCGAACGACGTCCGTGTGTCCAGGTTACCCGTAGCCTCGTCGGCCAGCAGCACGGCAGGGTCGTTCACCAAGGCGCGGGCTATGGCTACGCGCTGCATCTGTCCACCCGACATCTGGTTGCTCTTATGCTCCAGACGGTCGCCCAGTCCTACGGCCTGCAGGGCTTTGACGGCTGCGGCACGGCGTTGCTTGGCGTCGTACTTCGAGTTATACATCAGGGGCAGCTCTACATTCTCTACCGCCGTCGTCTTGGCCAGCAGGTTGTAGTTCTGGAACACGAAGCCTATCTTCTGGTTGCGCAGGTGGGCACGTTGCGTCTTCGACATGGTGCGTACCGATATGCCGTCCAGGAAGTATTCGCCCGAGGTAGGAGTGTCCAGGCAGCCCAGCTGGTTCAACAGCGTCGACTTGCCCGAGCCTGACGTGCCCTGAATGGTGACGAACTCGCCCTCGTAGATCTTGAACGACACGCCACGCAGGGCTTTCACCGTCTCGGAACCCACCTGGAAGTAGCGCTTGACGTTCTGCAGCTCTATGACAACCTTGGGGTTAGCTGTTTGCTTTTGGCTATTAGCTGTTAGCTCCATACCTTACTTCTTTTGGTTGTTTCCGTTCTTGTTGTTGTTACGCGGACGCGGCATGAAGGGGTTCTGTGCCTGCTCCTGCTGCTGCTCCTCGCCGCCGCTGATGCTGAAGTCTACCAGCACCTGGTCACCCTCGCTCAGACCGCTGACGATCTCCGTCAGCATGCCGTTGGTGGTTCCCGTCTCTACGGCATGCGCCTTGAAGGTGTTGCCTTCCAGCGTCCATACCTTCGTCTTCGCCTCCACGTCCTCTATCTTCTGCCCTTGCTGCAGCAGAGCCTCGTTAGGCATGAAGCGCAGGGCTTTCGACGGTACGGCAATGATGTCTTTCTTCTCCATGGTGAAGATGGTGACGTTGGCCGTCAGTCCGGGCTTCAGCTTCAGGTCGTTGTTGGGGGCCGAGATGACAACCTCGTAGGTGACGACGTTGCTCTCCGTGGTAGCCTGCTGGCGCACCTGCGTCACCTGACCCTCGAACCTGTCGTCGGGGAAGGCGTCAACGGTAAAGCTCACGCGCTGACCCTCTTTCACACCACCGATGTCGGCCTCGTCGATGTCGGCAATGACGCGCATGTCGGTCAGGTCCTGGGCAATGATAAACAGCTCAGGCGTAGAGAACGACGAGGCTACCGTCTGACCTTCCTCCACCGACTTCGACAGCACCACGCCGTCAATGGGACTGGTGATGGTGGCATAGCCCAGGTTGGTCTGGGCCTTCTGTACGCTCTCGCGGCTCGAGGCTACCGTCTGGCGCGCCTTGTCGTACGACAGGCGGGCCGACTCGTATTCGTCGGTGCTGACCAGTCCCTTCTCGAACAGCGTCTTATATCTGTTGAAGTTTGCCGTCTCGTAGCTCAGCGTGCTCTGCGCACTCGACAGGTCGGCCTTGGCGCGATTCAGCTCGCTGATGAGGTTGGTCTTGTCCAGCTCGGCGATGATCTGTCCCTTCTTCACTACCGAGTTGTAGTCCACGTAGAGTTTCGACACGATGCCCGACACCTGCGTACCTACCGTCACGGAGGTAACAGGCTCGATGGTACCCGTAGCCGTTATTGACGTGCTGATGTCTTGCTTCTCCACCGTGGCGGTCTCGAACGACACCTTTTCTTCCTTATTGCCTCCAGCCATGAAATAGATGATGGCAGCCAGTATGACAACACCCAGGGCTATGCCGCCCCACATTTTCTTATTCTTCATATCTCTCGTTTTTTATCACTCTTAAATCTTCAGTTTCTCTCCCTGATAGAACTTCAGCAGCTGCTGGTTTAGGATGGTCGTGTACTTCGACTGCAGCTTGTTCTGCTGCGCCTGCAACAGCTTGTCCTTACCCGTCATTAGCTCCACGATGTTCTTCAGTCCTAACTGGAACTGCTCCGACAGCAGGTTGTACGACTCCTGCTCGCTGGCAACCGACTCCCGGGCCGAACGGAACTTCTGCTGGTTGGTCTGGGCGTCCAGCCAGAAAGTCTCAATGGTCTTCCACAACGTCTTCTGCTTGTCCTGCAGGTCCAGCTCAGCCGTCAGCTGCTGTATCTTAGCCTTGTTGACAGCCGTACGCGTCTTGCGCTGGTCGAAGATGGGAATGCTCAGCGTAGCACCTGCCGAGGCGTTGACGTTGGTCTTCATCTGCTCGCCCCATGTATTGGCCGACAGCGAGTTCGTGCTGGTCGACACACCGCCCGTCAGACCCAGTGTAGGCAGCCACCCGGCCTTGGCAATCTTCAGCTGCAGGTCGCCCGACCTCTTGCTCAGCTCGGCACTCTTGATCTCAGGGCGCTGCAGCAAGGCAGCCTCATAGACAGCGGTCAGGGCCGGAATCTCCTGAAGCGCCTGCTCGTCGCTGGCGGCAGGTACGGCAATGTCGAAATCCTCCGTCGTCAGCTCCAGCAACTGCTTCAGCTGCATCTTGTAGTTGGCCAGCTGGCTCTCGGCATTCACCAGGTTATACTCGTCCGTGGCGCGCTGGGCGGTCAGCTGGGCAACGTCAGCCTTCGACATCTTGCCCACCTCCAGCATCGTCTTGCCGCGCTCCTCGTTCTTCTTGCTCGTCTCCAGACTCTGGCGGCTCACCTCAATGGCCTCCGTCTGATACAGAATCTGCACATACAGCTTGGCAATGCTCTCCTGAATGGTGTTCGACGTCTGCTCGACATTCAGCTCAGCCTGCTCCTCAGAAACACGGTTCAGCTTCACCTGATTGCGGTTCTGGTTGCCGTTCCATACCGTCCATTGCGCATTGATCGTGTACGAGCCGTTGTAGTACGTCTTCTTCACGTCCGTGTCCACCTGTCCGTTAGTCACCGTAATGGTTCCGCTGTCCTGCCAGGGACGGTAGCCCACGCTTTGGTTCGTCGAGGCGCTCAGCGAGGGGAACAGGGCAGCCTGCGACTGCTTCAGGGTTTCTGTAGCCGTCTCCTTCGACAGCTGCGACTTCTTCAGCGTAATGTTGTTCTCGATGGCGTAGTTCAGACAGTCCTCCAGCGTCCACAGCTTTTGAGCCGTAGCCTGCAGGCTTGCCATCATAGCCAGAAATAGAATTCCTTTTTTCATATACCTTATTATATATATTAGTTCACTTGTATTAGACGCCCTTGACGTCCCTTTCGTTGCAGCGCAACGTGTTTTTGTCGATGCAAAGGTAGATATTATCGACGAAACGGCAAAACGAAATAGATTAATCGCATCGCATTAGTAGAAATAATTCCCCTTTACTTCGATGAGAATTTCCTGTTTAACGATGATTTAACATTTTGCGTCCACATCCCCCCGGCAGCAGAATAAAAGCGAAAAGTTTGCGTATGTTGAAAGAAATGCGTACCTTTGGCGCGCAAAATACCAACCAAGAGATGGATACGTTCTACGAGGACACTCCCCGCGACGCCACACGCTCCAGGAGAGAGCGCCAGCTGCTATGGGCCGTCAGACTCATAGCCGCTGCCGCCATAGCAGGCGTCTGCTATGCCAGCTATCAGCTCTGGCTGCAGGTGGCCGACACCCACCAGCGCACTCGCACGGCGCAGGAGCAGAACGCCATGAACCGTGACGTCGCCAACCTCAACATGGCCGACAGCACTTCCGAAAACGGCCAGACGGAGAACGTGCGTTGGGTGAACCTCTTCCTCGAAGACATCATCATCACCTCCAACCGTCCCCAACAGCTTCGCGTAGAGGAAGCTCCCGCCACGACCGTCGAGAAGTATGTGTCGCCCGACGACGCACCCACGGCCCAGGGCCTGGAGATGAGTGCCGGTCAGGGTGACGCGCCGCCTCCCCGCCATTATAGCCATCGCTATACCGGCGACGACGACGAGGCAGACTCCCTCGGCCGTCGTCCCTGGTCGTTCCGTGCCAGCCTGCAAGGCTTCAAGCGCTATTCGCTCCTGGCACGCTACCAGCTCAACAACCGTTGGGCCGTAGAGGGCGGACTGTCCTACGGCTCTTTGCCCACGGGACCGTCGCGCAACAGCTGTCTGGCCATCCCCCTGACAGGCTACTACAAGCTGGCGTCGCCGGGCACCTTCGACGTTTACGCCCTGGGAGGCGGCATGTTTGAAAAAGTCTGTAAGGGCAGCACCTCCATGCAGTTCCTGCTGCGTGGCGGCGTCGATGTGGAATACGCCTTCAGCCGCCAGTTCAGCGCCTTTGTCCAGCCCACGCTGCGCTATCATATCGGCAACGACCGCAGCATCCCCGACCTCTACGGTCGCCGCCTGGGCCTGAACATCCATTTCGGCATTTCCTTCAGACCGTAATGATTTATGCCATCCCTGCCTCATCCCTATCAGCCTGACCGGCAGGCGCTATCCTCTTAATCAAAAGAAAACCGCCTCCCTTAACTTTCTTTATCGTTTTTTTTTTTGTTCACGCTTTTTGGCGTACCTTTGCGCCCGAAAACGAAGGGAACTCTATTATTAACATTATTCAAGTTTCGCATGTTAAAAAATAGTTGAGATAAGGTCGCAAAAAAGAGCACAGGGATTTCCGTATGTCGCGGAAATTTTGTAACTTTGAAGTGCTAACAATAAAGTACAAAACATTTGTGCCGTTTTCTTACTTTTCCCCCACATTTTCGTATCTTTTGCCTCAGGAAACCTTATAATTACCTTACCCTGGAGTATGAAATTATGTAGGAATTTCGGAGGATTCTGTTGAAAAGATGCGTTTTTTCTGTATAAACAAAACAATTTTGGGCTGTTTTTCAAAGATAAATAGGAATATTTGACTCTTTATCGGAATCTTTTCGTATGTTAGCACGCAGAAGGAAGCCTTATAAATTATGGTTATAGACTCTTGATTTAGGATGGAATCAAATACCTGTCCCACTGATTTTAGCGGTGGTCTGCCCCCATTGCAATCTATACATCATAAATGAGACTGATAACGATGATTGAAGTTATCAGATAGGCCAGTTTTACAGGAAGTCCGATACGCAGGTAATCCGTTGGACGGTAACCTCCCGGGCCGTAGACCAGCAGATTGAGCGGGGTGCTGATAGGGGT
>JAFPEE010000013.1 GCA_017389705.1 Prevotella sp. | reverse complement strand
CCAGCGTGTCGGCACCGGCAAACAGACGGTCGGTCAACAACCAGCCTGTATCAGCGCCACGATAAAGTCCCTGACGAATAATCTCTCCTGCACGTGGAGGACCCATCGTGAGGATTCCTACTGTTGAGCCCGGATTCTGCTCCTTCAGACGAAGGGCCTGCTCCAAGGCGTTCAAATCTTCTGGGTTGAAGATGGCGGGTAGGGCAGCGCGGTTCACCGTACCTTCGGCGGTCATCGCATCCTTACCCACGTTACGGGTGTCTGGCACTTGCTTGGCCAGCACAACAATCTTTAAAGCCATAATATTAATTAATAATGTATTATCCTTTTGCAAAATCGGGTGACAAGGACAGTGCAAGCCGAATGCAGAGAGCTCGCTCTTTGCTGAGGCGAAGCCTGTTCTCGCAGCTCTTTTCTTCAAAAGCGCTGCAAAGGTACGACTTTTTGCGCACACAGCCAAATAAAATGCACAAAATCCACCCCTTTGTGCACAAACCTTAAGATTTGTGCAATGATAATTTGGTATTTTGGCTACTTATTTGTACTTTTGTAGGCAGCTATGATTGATCGGGCGACAGTCGATAAGATTATGGATGCTGTCAACATCGTTGATGTGGTAGGCGAGTTTGTTAACCTTCGCAAGGCGGGGGTTAACTACAAGGGTTTATGCCCTTTTCACGACGACAAGACACCGTCGTTTATGGTGTCGCCAGCCCGTCAGATCTGTAAGTGCTTTGCCTGTGGTGAGGGCGGCAATGCCGTCAACTTCCTGATGAAGCATGAGCAGATAACCTATCCTGAGGCGTTACGCTGGCTGGCGAAGAAGTACAATATCGAGATTCAGGAACGTGAGCTCACAGACGACGAGAAACGTGAGCAGAGTGAGCGTGAGTCGATGTTTGTCGTCAACGAGTGGGCGTGTCAGTACTTCCATGAGATTCTGAAGAACGATGTCGATGGGGTGGCTATCGGCAAGCAGTATTTCCGTAGCCGAGGCATCCGCGACGACATCATCGAGAAGTTCCAATTGGGCTTTGCCCTCTCCAGGCGCGACGCTTTGTGCAACGAAGCCAGGCGCAAGGGATTCAAGGATGAGTTCCTGCTGAAAACAGGATTAGCCATCCAGCAAAATGCCAACAGCCAACAGCCAAATGCTAACAGCCAAATGTACGACCGCTTTGCGGGACGTGCCATGTTCCCTTGGCTGAATGTCAGCGGCAAGGTGGTGGCCTTCGGGGGCCGTAAACTCGATGCCGCCACCAAGGGTGTGCAGCAGAAGTATGTCAACTCGCCCGACTCGGAGATCTATCATAAGGAACGCGAGCTCTACGGCATCTATCAGGCCAAGAAAGCCATTGTCAAGGAAGACTGCGTCTACATGGTCGAGGGCTATACCGATGTCATTGCCATGCACCAATGTGGCTTGGAGAATGTGGTGGCCAACTCGGGTACGGCACTTTCCGTCTATCAGATTAAGCTGCTGCGTCGCTTTACCACGAATATCGTATTGTTGTACGATGGCGACGAGGCGGGTATTCATGCTGCCATGCGTGGTACCGATATGTTGCTGCAGGAGGGCATGAACGTCAAGGTCTTGCTGTTGCCCGATGGCGACGACCCTGACTCGTTTGCCCGCAAGCATACGTCGCAGCAGTTCAAGGAGTATATCGAGCAGCACCAGACGGACTTCATCCAGTTCAAGACCGAGCTGTTGCTGAAGAATGTCAAGGACCCCATCAAGCGTGCCGAGGCCATCAACTCGATAGTACGCTCCGTCAGCGTCATCCCTGACCCCATTGTCCGTGCCACCTATATCACCGAGTGTGCCCGCAGGCTGGAGGTCGACGAGCGTACGCTGATTACCCAGACCAATAAGTATATTGCCGGTGAGCGCGAGGAACAGCGGAAGGCTGCAGAACATGAACAGCGTCAGCAGCCCGAGGAGACCGTTTCTCCCTCCGTTACAGCCATGGGCCTGCACACCGCTTTGGAACAGACTTCTGAGGTGGAGCGTCTGATGGTACAGAACATCATCCGCTATGGCGATGAGATTATCTTCGACAACCTGGAGGCCGAGGATGGCTCTACCGTCAGCTTGAATGTGGCCCAGTACATCGACTTCGACTTGGGGCAGGACAACCTCTCGTTCTCCAACGAGCTCTATAACCGCATTCTGCAAGAGGCTGTCGAGCACTCTGCCGACGAGGGCTTCAAGGCCGACCGCTACTTCATGCACCATCCTGACCCGCAGGTCAGCCAGTTGGCAGCCACGCTGGGCATCGACAGCCATACGCTGAGCCGCAGCTTTGAGCTCAAGCAGCGTAGTGGCGACCTGCGTCAGCGCATCCAGCATCTCATTCTCGACTTCCGCATGGATATTGTCAACCAGCACATGAAGGATATTCAGCGACAGCTGAAGGAGATGGGTGCTCACGTGGAGCACGAAAAACTGAAGGAGCTGATGGACGAATACAGACAGACTCAGGAGTTGCGTAACGCCTTGGCGAAACAGCGTGGCTCTGATGTCATCGTGTAAGCATAGATGCAGTATATATATATAATAGGTGTAGCATTGATGTGGATAGTCATCGCCCTGACTATCCTTCATGTCGTGTTGGGTAACGGACAGCCTGCCAAGACCATGGCCTGGGCTTTGGTCATCTTTTTCCTACCCGGCATCGGCATCGTGCTCTACCTGTTCTTTGGCTTGAACCATCGTCGTGAACGCATGGTGGAACAACGCTCGCTGGACCAGCTGTCCAAACGTTCCATGCTGAGCTTCGTAGAACAGGAGGACCTGCGTATCCCTGAATCGCATAGGCAGCTGGTAGAGCTGTTCATCAACCAGAACATGTCGCTGCCCTTCAAGAACAACACCGTCGACATCATGACTGACGGCTATGCCTTTGTCCCTGAGTTACTGAAGGACATCGCCTCGGCCCGACACCATATCCATATCGATATCTACATCTTTGAGGACGACGCCCTGGGTAATCTGGTGGCCGATGCCCTCATCGACAAGGCTCGCAATGGGGTCCGTGTCCGCGTCATCTACGATGATGTAGGCTGTTGGAAGGTTAAGCGGAGCTTCTTTGAGCGAATGCGTGAGGAAGGCGTGGAGATGCATTCTTTCCTGCCTGTCCACTTCCCCACGTTTACCAGCAAGGCCAACTACCGTAACCACCGCAAGCTCATCATCATCGACGGCGTGACAGGCTACGTGGGAGGCATGAACATTGCCCGCCGCTACGTCAGCACCCAATGGCGCGACACCATGCTGCGACTGCAGGGAGGCATCGTCTACTCCTTGCAGCGGGCCTTCTTGGTAGACTGGTATTTCGTAGACCGCACGCTGATTACCGACCGCATCTACTATCCGTCGCCAGACATGAAACACTCGTCGCCTGCCGCTACCAACAACTGCTTGGCACAGCTGGTGACCAGCGCCCCCATCAATCCCTATCCTGAAATCATGCAGGGCTATGTGCGAGCCATCACCGCTGCCCGTCGCTATGTCTATATCGAGACCCCTTATTTCCTGCCTAACGAGCCTGTCCTCTTTGCACTCAAGACTGCTGCTTTGGCAGGTGTCGACGTCTGTCTGATATGTCCTCACCGCTCCGATGCCCGCTTTACGGAGTGGGCCAGCCGCAGCTATCTGCGTGAGCTGGGCGAAGCCGGGGCCCGCATCTATCTGTACGAGGCGGGCTTCCTGCATTCTAAGCTGATGGTGGTCGACGATGCCCTCTCCACCTGTGGCTCCACCAATGTCGACTTCCGCTCGTTCGAGAATAATTTCGAGTCGAATGTCTTCATCTACGACGAGGGCACGGCACTACGCCTGAAGAAGGTGTTCCTCGACGATTTGTCGTGGAGTACCTTCCTGGACGATGTTCCCTCTTGGGCGCGTCCTAAGTTCTTCCAACGTTTGTGGGAAAGTTTTACCCGTCTGCTCTCTCCTCTGCTCTGAGTGCGCTGGCAGAGAACAGCGTGAAGTTGACGCTGCCGTAGCTGCGGTGCTCTATGAAGTGGGGGTGCTGGGCGAAGTCGTAGTCCTTGCCGTGCTCGAAGACAAAGATGCCATCCTCCTTCAACAGTCCTTTCTCGAATATCAGGTCTGGAATCTGGGGCAGCTCCTTCAGGGCATAGGGTGGGTCGGCAAAGATGAAGTCGAACTGTTGCTTGCACGACTTCAAGAAGCGGAATACATCGCCGCGAATACATTGAACATTGAACATTGAACATTGAACATCCTTCTCGCCTTGTAGTTTTTGCAAGCACTGTTGTATGAATCGGTGGTGGTCGCGGTCCTGCTCTACGCTGACGACGCGGCTGCATCCTCTCGAGATAAGCTCCAGCGTGATGCTGCCAGTACCTGAGAAGAGGTCCAGGGCTTCGGCACCGTCGAAGTCGATATACTGCGTCAGCACGTTGAAGATGTTCTCCTTGGCAAAGTCTGTGGTGGGCCGGGCCTTGAACGAGCGCGGAATGTCGAAATGGCGACCTTTGTATTTACCGGTAATGATTCGCATATGCTCGTACCTCTTATTTCATGTTACTTCATTCCTCTCAGGTAATACACCATCAGGTCGTAGGGCATGCCTTCTATCTGGGTGACCTGGGCACGGTTGAACTCGCCGGAGGGATTGTTGATGAAGACGCGCTTGATGTAGCGGCGGGCATCTTCCGTCAGCTGCTCGCGCTCTGGCAGATCGCCACACAGGTGCAGCTCGTCTTCGCCTGCATTCATCGCGAGTTGCTTCCAGACGGAGAACAGATAGTACAGCGCATCGTTGGGGTTGCTGCTGATGGCATACGAGTTGCAGAACTTAAAACGGTTCTGGGCAAAGGCAAACACCTCCAGCCTGCGGTCGTGGAAGTAGCCGTACAGCTTCTGACGGGGACCGGTATAGCTCTTCTGGTGCATGTGCAGCCAGATGCTGCTGACGGCAGGCCGTATGTGCAGGTCCTTGCCAAAGCGGTCTGTCAGCACCATACGCAGGTCCTTGTGCAGCGAGAAGACGGCAACGGCATTCAGGTCGGGGACGACAGAGTGCACCACCGTCTGCTGCTCCTGGCCGGTGAATGTATGGTGGTAGAGGACTTCCTGCTCCTCCTCGACGAACATGTCGGTAGGTATCATCAGCACGGGCGAGTCTACCAGCACCGTCACGCGGCTGTACTGTTCTTGCAGCATGGGAACGGTGCGCAGGGCCTCACGCATGTTGGCAGCTATCGAGATGCTGCTCTTCAGCGGGTAGCGCTCGTAGTGTACCTCGGTGGCAGTGGCTGTCGAGCTGGAGAGACTGCTGCGACTTACGCGGATTGTCAATAGTTGGTTGCTCATTTGTCAAGAATGCTCAGCACGCACAGCACGGCAAGAACCGCACAGACCAGTGCCAGAATGATGTTTGTTTTCTGAATGCTTGTCATTTTGGGTGCAAAGTTACGAATAAGTGAGCAGAAAACCAAATTTATTTGGATTTTCTCGAACGTAAGTAATTTCGCTGAATTTACGAAGCAAAGTTAATCATTTTTCGCGAAAAATGATTAACTTTGCAGCTAAATATGATTTCCGACGAGCTGAAATATCGAATCCGCGAGGTTTTTGGCCATGTGCCGACACCTGAACAAGAACAGGCCATCAACGTCTTTGCAACATTCATGACCGACCGCCACGAAGAGGCTGTCATGGTGTTGCGAGGCTCTGCCGGTACAGGAAAGACCACGCTGGCTGCCGCTATGGTGCAGGCTCTGCTGTCGCTGCAGCAGAAGCTGGTGCTCATGGCTCCCACGGGGCGTGCTGCCAAGGTGTTCTCGCTCTATGCGGAACACCCTGCCTACACCATCCATCGTCGCATCTATCGCCAGAAGTCGCTTGAGAGCAACTTCGACCTGAACTACAACAGCGCCCACGACACCTTGTTCATCGTCGACGAGGCCTCGATGATAGCCAACGGCTCTCCCTTTGGCGAGACGCTTTTTGCCAGCGGACAACTGCTCGACGACCTCATCCGCTTCGTCTATAATGGCCGTAACTGCAGGCTGTTGCTCATTGGCGACCGGGCCCAGCTGCCACCTGTCGGCGAGCAGGAGAGCCCAGCCCTCATGTCTGATGTGCTGCGCCAGTATGGCCTGCACGTCCACGAGTGCGACCTCAGGCAGGTGTTGCGTCAGAGCGAGGAGTCGGGCATCTTGTACAATGCCACACGAATCCGTAAAATCGACGGAAGCCAGTTGCCAAAGATTAATTTCCACTTCCCTGACATCAAGATGGTACCTGGCGACGAGCTCATCGACGAGCTGGCGAGCAGCTACTCCCGTGTGGGGCTCGACGACACGCTGGTCATCACCCGCAGCAACAAGCGCGCCAACATCTATAACCAGGGCATCCGCAACCGCATCCTGGACCGCGATGCCGAGCTCTGCTCAGGCGACCGCATCATGATAGTCAAGAACAACTACTACTGGCCAACAGCCAATAGCCATTGCAACGCCACACTCTCAAAGAGAGAAATGCCAACAGCTAACAGCCAACAAACCTTCATCGCCAATGGCGACCTGGCGGTGGTGCGCAGGGTGCGTAACGTGCAGGAACTCTATGGCTTCCACTTCGCCGACGTCACCATGACCTTCCCCGACTACGACGACTACGAGCTGACGGCTACCACCCTGCTCGACACCTTGACCAGCGAGGCTCCGGCCCTGACTCGCGAGCAGCAGGAACAGCTCTACCATGCCGTCATGGAAGACTATGCCGACATCCCCCTCAAGGCTGACCGTCTGAAGAAACTCAAGGAAGACCGCTTCTACAATGCCCTGCAGGTGAAGTTCGCCTATGCCGCCACCTGCCATAAGGCACAGGGTGGACAGTGGTCGCACATCTACGTCGACCAAGGCTATATGACTGACGACATGCTCACCACCGACTACCTCCATTGGCTCTACACAGCCTTTACCCGAGCCACCCAGCGACTCTTCCTCGTCAACTGGCCACACACCCAGACAGAAGACGCTGAATAGTTTCCTGCCGAGAAACGACCAGATTGTCGGCAGGTAACTCCTGCATACTCGTCATGTAAAGGCTGCTCGTATTACGACTAACGCCCCTTCGTATTACGACTGAGCGCCCTTCAGTCGTAATACGATTTTCTACCTTATTTTTACGAAACACCTCAACACATCACCAAACAGGACTCAAACGTCCTTGCCAAGGGCGATTGAGAATGGCGGAGTGTTGCTGAACACCCCGCCAAACACTCCACCAGACACCTCACCATTTTGCACTTTTAACAAAAATTCACGCGCATTTAGCGCCAAAGAGCGCAGTAAACTAAAATTTTTTTCGTATATTTGCATCCTGAAAGAGAGGGACGCGTCTCTCTCAGGTTGACACCATGGAAAGCCCATGTCGTAACTCCCACCTTAACTATTTATTAACTTTTTAAATCTTATTCTAATGATGAATGAAAAACTTACTATCGAAGGTGAGGCTATGCCCACAAGTGTGGAAGGACTGCTGGTTGTAGAGCAGTTCCTTCAGGAGAATTACCTGTTCCGTCGCAACGTGCTGAACGGAAAGGTGGAGTTTTGTAACAAGCCTGCAGAAGGACATTCCGGCGAGTTCCGCCCCCTGACTGCTGAGGCTCTGAACAGCATCATCCTGCGAGCCATTCGTGAGGAGGTGTCAGAGAAAGGAAGTCCCAGGGCAGAGATTGAGCTGTACGTGCATTCCGAGGAGGTGCCTCAGTTCAATCCCATCCAGGATTTCCTGAGTCGTCTGCCCGAGTGGGATGGCCACAACTACGTGGCTGACCTGCTGAACCGACTGCCTGGCATCAGTACCGAACAGTCAGGATTTTTGGCTACCTGGCTGCGTTCTGCCATTGCCCATTGGCTACAGCTGGACACGTTGCACGGCAACGAGTGCGTTCCTGTGCTCATCGGCCCTCAGGGCTGCGGCAAGACCACCTACCTGCGCCGACTGCTGCCCCAGCAGCTGCGCCAGTACTACCTGGACCACCTGAACCTGTCGAACAAGTTCGATAAAGAGATGGCCTTGACGAACAACCTCCTTGTCAACCTGGACGAGCTGGATGCCATCCGGCCCTCGCAGCATGCGAATCTGAAGCAGACGCTGTCGAAGAGTAAGGTGAACGGACGTCCCATCTATGGCTCGGCACAGGAGGATCGGCCCCGCTTCGCCTCGTTTGTCGCCACGACGAACAATCCTCATCCGCTGACAGATGTCACAGGCAGTCGTCGCTACATCTGTCTGTCCATTCCCAAGGGGATGTTCATCGACAACTCTGGCGACATCAACTACGAGCAACTCTATGCCCAGCTGTTGTACGAGGTGCAGGTGCTGAAGGTGCCCTACTGGTTCAACAACGAGGAGGTGGCCCGCATCCAGGCTCTCAACCAGGAGTACATGGAGCAGAAGGATATGGCAGAGATGGTGCGTGTGTGCTTCCGTAAGCCTGTGGAGGGCGAGATGGTGAAGGCCCTGAATAGTGCCCAGATGCTGGAGCATATTCAACGTGAGTACCCTTCGCTGAAGATTACCCATAGCGCGAAGGTGACTCTTGGGCTGACCCTGAAGGAACTTGGTTTCGAGAACTACGATCATGCCCATGTCCATTTCTACTATGCGGTTCCCCTGAAAGTAGCCTGATTGTTGGTGAGGTGTATGGTGAGATGTATGGCGGAGTGTTTGGCAACACTCCGCCATTCTCAATCCCTCTTGGCAAGACCGTTTGAGCCCTGTTTTGGGGGGTGTTGAGGTGTTTCTCGAAAAAGCGTCAGAAAAAGAAACACGATACCTTTCGGAGTCGAAGTCTGAGTCGAAGTTTGCCCCGTCCAAACATTGGCTTTGCCCCGCTCAAAGCCAGTCTCTGCCCGGCTCAAACTTTGGCTCTGCCCCGCCCTCGACAGGCTGATACGCACCTTCGACCTGGAGTAGATTTTTTATAATGATTCACTTAAATTCATCTTGAAAAATTTGCTTTTGTCGAAAAAATCCCCTAAATTTGCAACATGAAATAACGAAAGCTTATGAGTACGACCGATTACATTGATATTCTTAAGGGCTGTAGTAGCACGCTACGAAACGACTATGGCATCAAGTCGCTTCGACTTTTTGGGTCTGTGGCCCGTGGCGAAGACCATAGGGATAGCGATGTCGATGTTTTTGTCGAGACAGAGACTCCAAACCCCTTCGTGCTGATGGATGCCAAGGACTTTTTGGAGCAACGTTTTGGTCGTCCTGTCGATATCATTCGCAATCATAAGAATCTCAATCCCCGTCTGCGTAGTAGAATAGAACGAGATGGAGTCACTGTCTTCTGAAAGCAAAGCACTGGCATTGGATATTCTCTATGACATACAGTCTGCCATAGAGCGAATCCAAGAAAGGACGAAGAACATTCGTTCTGCTGACGATTTCCTGTCGTGTCCAGAAGGAATGACTCTGCTGGATGCTACTTGTATGCTTCTGATTGCTGTAGGCGAAAGCCTGAAGAACCTGGATAAAGTGACCGATGGCAAGTTGCTCCCGACCTATCCTTCAATCCCGTGGAAACAGGTAAAAGGCCTTCGTGACATTATCGCCCATCACTATTTCGATGTTGACGCCGGTCAGATATTCTGGATTCTTAGCAACGAGTTAGCTCCATTGCAGACAGCTCTTCAATATTTTGTAAAAGAACTATCGGAGTAGCTTCGTAATCTTCGTTTATATAATGTTCTGTAAAATATTTACACTATCGGAATGTCAGGGACCTGGTACCTGACACCATTATCATTGTTGTATGGTTTTTATCGTTCCACGACTGCAAAGAAATTCACTTGATGAGAGCCTTGCGGGCTGAATAGATCTTATCCTTCAGATTGGTCATCTGCTTGTCCATCTCGGCAACAGTGTCGGCATTGAGGCCATCCAGCGGAGCAAGAGCCTGAGCAACGGGCTCGATGTCGGGATCGTACTGGGCCAGACGGTTGACGGCATCCAGAATCATGCCGAGACGCATAGTGACGTTGGCGGCCGTTTCGTCGGTAAAGGGACTCAGGAACTGTTCCTGGGTCTGGCTGATCACGAAGAGCTGCTCAACGAGCGAGGCGGCGGCAATCTGCCAGAAATAGTTGATGCGACCGTTCTTCTCCATCTCTTGATAGAGGGCTGACGTGGTGTCAAAAATGGAACCTACTGCTTCGATGGCCTTGAAAGAGGGGTCGTTGATGTCGGCAGCCAGTTTGCCGATGGCCTTGTCATAGTTCACGGTCGGCATCTCGTAAAGCTCGGCAATCTTCTTGTCGATGCAGAGGGCGGTCATGACGCGGTACTTCTCGGCGGGGGTGACAGCCTCGTCAGCCACACTGGCCTCCAGCAGATAGTCGGGCTTCACCAGCTTCGCTTCCTCGGAGATCTGGATGCCTTCCTTGGTAGTCTTGAAGAAGGGAGGCTGACCAATCTTGCCGAATTCAACGGCGATGCTGTCGATGTGCATCTTGATGTCGGCCGCAATCTGGGCCTGTTCGAAACGCTGCATAGAGTCAACCGACTCTGCATTCTGTGCGGTCTTGTTGCCGCATGCTGTAAATACGATTGCTGTGAAAACTGCAGCGAGGATTGATAATTTTTTCATATTGTTTGTATCAATAGTTCGGTAAAAATATAGTTAAATTCATTAACATTCAAGATAAGTCTCAGTAACTACTCAGTCATGTACTAACCAACAGAAGTGTGTTCAGCGCCGCCAACGACTTTGCCGTCATCATGCACGCCCTGCCCAATGTCAAACTGATAGGCGACCACACGGGTGGCGGTTCAGGTCTTCCCATGTCTAATTCGCTGCCCAACGGCTGG